>CAWGZP010000209.1:0-44763 GCA_963826655.1 uncultured delta proteobacterium | reverse complement strand
TCTTCTTCTACTTGGTTCAGTTACTCGCCACTGTTCATCGTAGTCGTATATAGGTGCCGACCCATTCCTCATACGACCAGCCGTTTGCTCCCTGGTAACTGTAATCCTTTCCCGCCAGGTAGCCTCCCCACGCCGTATAGATCTCCGGTCCACCCTCGGCCTGCACGGCTTCTACTTTCCCCGAGCCGTTGCCGTCCCCATCGACGGCTTGAACTTGGTAGCTCGCCGAAAGATTTTCCACGCCGCCGCTGTGGTCGAAATAGTAGGTGCCCTTGGCCACTTCATCGAGCATCTCCCCGTTGCGGTAAATCTGGTAATACGAGAGCCAGTTGTTGTCCTTTGAGGCCTCCCATTCCAGTTCCACCCCCGTCACCCCCAGGTTCGTCCCTACCCTTTTCCGAACGTTCGCGGGGTCCGAAGGCGGCATGCGATCACTCCCGCTGCCCGGAACATTCGACAACCCCAGGTAGATCAGCTCGCCAGGCTGGAGACTGACCAGGGTGAGGCCGTTCTTCATCAGTTCCGCGCCGGTCCGCGAGGCTACCCGCTTCGACATCTCGAACCGGATTTCGTAAGTCGCCTCCGCTTGCAAACCTTTGGGGTAAACCTTCGCCTCCCCTTGCAGAAAGTGCTTTAGAATAATGACCCCACGTTTGCCATCCTGGCTCAGCCGCTCAAAGTAATAGACAGGATCATCGTTCTCCACCCGGGGGTGATACACTTGGCTCACCGACCCGCAACCCCTTGCTGCACCAAGTAACGGTAAATCTCAAAATTACGTCGGAGATTCTCTATACCATTATTAATCCATAATCCCGGTTGATTGCTCGGTGGCCTTCTGAAACTCCTCCGGCCGGGCGTTGGGAATGTCGGTGAAGGTTTGCGGATTGCGGTCGGTGAGCGGAAACCAGGAACTCTGGACCTGGACCATGATACGGTGGCCGCGGCGGAAGGTGTGAAAGATGTCGGGCATCTGGAATTCGATCTCGGTCTCTTTGCCCGGCGTCAGCGGCTCGGGCTTCTCACAACTGTTACGGAACTTGGCGCGGAAGGGTTCCCCGCGCAGTAGTTGCTGGTAGCCGCCCATGAGCAGCGGCGGCGCGTCCAGAATACGCTTGCCTTGCGATGCGCCTCCGTCCGGATCGGGGTAGTCCTCCGGATAGACGTCGATCAGCTTTACGTCGAAATCGGAGTCGGTGCCGGAACTGGCGACCTTCAGTTTGGACGAGATGGGGCCGGCGATGGTCACATCCTCCTCCAGCGGATCGGTCTGGTAGACCAGCACGTCGGGCCGGCACCACGAAAGCGGGTCTTCATTACGGAGCGTAGCCACCGCATCTTCTCGTAACAGTATCTTCATGTCCCTCCGGGACACCCTGAAACCATGAAAAGGAACGTGGCGATCACCCCCCTTTTGTAAAGGGGGGCAGGGGGGATTTCGCACCTCGCTTGAAACTTTTCGAGACAGCTCTTCACGTCCCCTCGGGACACCCAAAACCATGAAAAGATCGTAGGGTGAGCTAATGGGCGGATTTTGCACCCGCTTGAAACTTTTCGTAACAGTATCTCACGTCCCTTCGGGACACCCTGAAACCAGTGAAAAGGAATCCGTAGAGATAGGGGAGCGAGCTGTTTTCCAAGCCCATCGGGTTCTTTTCACCTTGCAGCGTTGTGAGATATGCTTGTTTTTCGACTGCCGCACTGCGGTTTTCCAGTCCAATTGCTGCTCTTCTTAACATCCGCTGCTTCTCTGCGGTGAACGCTTGCAAATTAAACCGAATTGACCAGATCATATTTTAGGCCCGTTACGGATACTCGTTGTAAAGGCCCTTTCCGTTCGGAAGAATCGTTTTGTGTTTGAAATGGCTCGGAATTAAAAATGTGGGGACCCGGCTTTCAGGCTGCCACCGCCAGAGCAGTGCCCGGCACGATTTGGAGCAAGCTGGCGGTCGAAAAGCGGATGCCTATATTAATGGAAACGGCTTGCGGGTGCCGGCCTTGAAATCCCGTTGATCTGCCCTGCGGATCTCGCCTCCTGGCAGAGGGTTCACGCCGCAAAGACACAAAAAAGAGGGCTTGGCGCAAAACGCCAAGCCCCACTTCGTTGCTCGATCTCCGGTATCTTCTCACCCTGCGGGAAGGTCCATTAAATGGACCTTAGGCGGTTAGAGAGAACCGCCTGAACTAGTTCGGAGTTGCCGGAGTTGACGTCGGCTCGTAGATCCAAGGATACGCGCCGTCAGAGCTCTTGGGGAAATTCAGCTCAGCGCTTGAGCCGTAGTAATTGCCGCGGACGCCGAGGTTGTTGGTTGCGGTAGTGATGTTGTTGGGATTGCTCAAGGTAGTGAGCAGTTGATTGTAGATGCTAACCTGACCGCTCTTAAGGCCAGCAGGCACATACAGACGGTTGATGGTCCAGAAATTGTCGTAGATGCCGTCGTGCATGGCGATCCTCGAAGGGGCTACGCCATTATATTTGACTTCTACGTAGTTGCCGTCTGCCGCCGCTACAATGTCGGCATCCATGTAACCTATGGCGCCACCAGCTCCCGCGGCATAAGGCGACGTATCGGCGCCGTTAAAGGCTTTGCCGTTGGCCCATTCGAGGCAGTTCTGGACGTCACCGGTTCCGTCGTTGAAGTAAACGTAGGGCGGTGTTCCTGAGGTGACGCGATTTTCAGTCTGTCCCGTATCTCCATAAAGAGCATTTCCCCAGGTGTTGTTCATCACCGCATAGTCCAATGTGGCGGAAGTGCCGGACCCTGCATGGCGCATGCAAAGCGTAACGGGTTTGGCGGGATAATAGACGCCGAAATCACTCCAATCAGCAACAACACCGCTGAAGAGTGCCACTACCTGGAGCCTCGTCAGGTTATCGATGGTCTGGGCAGTGCAGTAGCTGGTTTTGCCCGTGCCGCTGTTGACACCGCCGCAATCTGTCTCCTGCGCGCAGAAATTGTTAACGTAAGCCGCGCCAGCTGCGTAGGTGCAGCGCGTGGACTTTACACCAGGATTTACATAAAAACCGAAAGGATAAGCTATAGGCGTCATAGGATTACGTGATTGAACCGCTCAAATAGGACAACATTGGCAATTTTGCTCACATCTATACCGGCTTGCGGGGAATGTATGTGTAAGTTCTGGACCGGTCGGGTTGAGGGGGCCGAATTTTGTCCCGATGCTTCCCTGCGTGAAGCTGCCGGCGTCTACATCGGAGGTGCCAATGTGGATGTCCTGGCATGTGTAGGTGGAGTTGGCGCCACATGCGCCATTGACACAGGTCGCAACCTGGCGCTGACCCGTCCCGGTGCATGGCTGGGCGGTGCCGTTATTAGCGGTGTCCCACACGCCCAGAACGGCGTCGACTCCGTCCCAGGATGCCTTATTGGTGTAGCTGAAGTAGATTGTGTTATTAGGATCTGTTCCATTATCCGAGGCATACGCAGCGGCACAACCTGTGGCGACCGCGACTGAGCTTTTGCCGTCGGTGGTGGGGAACGTGGTGCAGGCAGTACAGTTCATTGGAGAGGCTTTGAGCAAGGTACAGTCATATTTCGACCAGAAGTTGTACTGTGCGGAGGCGCCATAGAGATTCAAGTTGGTAGACGCATGCGCAGCACCGGCAAAAGCGAACACGGAAGCCCCAAGGATCAAGCCCTTGGCGACTATCTTGAGGAACCTGGATTCCATTTATATTCTCCTTTGTGAGGGGCAGGCCTTCTCGCCTGCCTCCCTAAGTGTATGAACTTTTACAAGAAGTAGTCGATAGCATTAGAAATTGAAGAGGTTTCTTCTTCTGATTCCAACCAACCCGAGAAGTCCGGAGCCGAGAAGCAGCACACTGGCCGGAATTGGAGTAGCTGCAGGGGCTTCGGTGGTCGTAATATTGCCGCTGCTGTCGACTGTGGTTATAAGCGTAAAAGCACTGGCAAGGCCCGTAGTCTTCGTGCCGGGGGTCTTCCAGTCGAAGATATTCAAGGATACAGGGCCTTCGAGCAGCGCTGCTTCACCGTTACCCTTACCCGTTGTGTAAAAATTATCGAAAGAACCTTGGTTGGCAGTACCGCCCTTATTCAGTTCTTTATAGTAGCCGTTGCTGGCCTGCGCGACCCAGGCATTTCCATTCGCGTCGGCGGTAGTCCTGCTGGCTGTGGTGAAAGCGGTTGTAGCTGCCCCTTTAATGGCGGCGGTCCAGGCGCCATTGCCGTTATTCGTCTCGGTAGCGGAGCTTCCGCTGGTCCAGAACTCGCTGCCTGTTACGGCGAAATAAGCAACCTCGAGGGTGGTGGGATCAGACCCTGTAAAGGTCCCGGTACCGAACAGGTCAACTGTATTGGAGTTCAAAGCAATGCTGCCGTTTCCGGCCTCGATACTGGCGGCGCTGCCAAGGTCGGTTGCCACTTCGTATCCGCTTGCTCGCTCTGATACACGACCCGGATAAGGTCACCGGAATTAAAAGCTGCCTTCGCCTGGCCTGCAACACCAAACACCAACACTCCTGCTGCGAGAATACCAACTAACTTCTTCATTACTTTCCTCCTGAGAAAGAAATTCAAGCTCTTTCCTCAGGCAACCCAGCCACCCGGAGCATCCGGGCCTGTGGCTTTCCGTCACCCGGTTGCCCGGGTTTTGGCTTTATCTAAGGGCGGGCCGTTTTGACCCTTCGTTTTCACCTCCAATTACTCGAAAACCCTTTCGCTGGAACGATCACCCCCTCTCGTAATCTGAGCCGCAGGGCGAAAAAAAAGCCCTAGTCATTCTCTCGCGAGCTCATGACTAGGGCTTTCTGGTTCCAAGAAAGATTTTGGGCCAGCAAAGTACCCCGGTTCTTAAGTTTTCAAGATCTCTTCTATTTTTTCAGAATTTCTTCGAACTTCTCGATTCTTCCGATACTCCCCTGGGTAAAGTTCAGTTTTATGTAGCCCGTGAACTCGCTTGCTATAAGGCCGTTAATTACCGTCCAGAGCCTTGACAGCTTATCCGGCTTCTTCTTTTCTGCCTCTTTCTGATCGGGTTTCTGCTCAAGGCAAGGCCGCATCGCAAAACTTTCAAAAGTGTGTACGCCAATTTGATCCAAACGAGGCCGAGATTAGCAGCGGTTTGTTACGTAACCATGACGCGCAAATTAAGATTAGGTTAATTAGAATCGGCCAGCAAACGCAATATTGCCGGTTCCAGGTGTAGATAATAAATATTGGATACTAGATATATATCGGATCTCATTAAGCATACATAGGTGTACCAAGTTGTATGAAACGCAGGGAAGAATCCTTATTTCCTGCCATTTCGGGCCATTTCATGCCGGACGGCAAAGGGCCGCATTGTCCAAAACTAATCACGGCGTGCACGGCTGACTACCGATAAAATGATTGACATGGTCGCTTCTTCTAACCTTGGTCACCCCCCACTTCAAGCCTTGCGGTTTTAGTTGCACTACAGGCCCTTCATATTTTTCGTGATGAGGTCTCCCTCTGCCTGACACCTAAATGCAATTTTGCTGAAACATCTTTGTAATGACAGCTTAATAGTATAGACTGCTCTTCGGTCGCTCAGGGCCGATATCTGACACTTTGAAGGAGTTATTATGAAATCGGTTTCAAAACTTTTTTTCGCGGGATTGATGGTCGTCTCCCTCTTGATCGGGTGTAGCGCCGAAGGATCCAAAATTGCCGTCGTCGATATGGGCAGGGTAATAAACGAATCACAAGAAGGCAAAAAGGCCAATGCCGAGCTTGACGCCCTGGTAAAAGAAAAGAGGGCTGCTGCGGTCGAGAAGGCTGAGGAAATAGAGAAGCTGAAGAAGAGCGTGGATAAAGAACCGGCCGCCACCAGGAAAAATAAGGAAGATGAGCTTGTCCGGATGAGCACGGAATATCAAAAGATGGTTGCCGCATACGAGTCGGAAGTTCAGAAAAAGGCCTCAGAGTTGAAGACGGGACTGGTAAAGGAAATCAAAAACATTCTGGACACTATCGGGACCGAAGAGAAATACGTCGTGATACTCTCCACCGAAAACGCCCCCTACTTTCAGAAGGCGATCGACATCAGCGACAAGGTCATCATAAGGTATAACGAACTCCAGGGGACCAAATAACAGAACTCCAATGCGGTTATTTATAAAACTACTCTTGTTCTCCGCTCTCTGCTTTTGTGCGGTTAACCGAAGCGCTTTTGCCTTCGATTGGTCGTTTACGCCATCGGCTACGCTGTCGCAAAGCTATGACAGCAATTTCCGTTTTCTCGCGACACCACCACCCCCCGGGTCCACCAAGGGCGATTATATAACCAGCTTTTCTCCGGTGGTCTCGGTTACGGGAGCGAACGAGGAGACCATCTTTCAGTTCGATACCACTACAAGCGCCCAATCATATGTTCTGAACCCAAAGTTTGACATTATCAATACCAATACGACCGCCAGTTTGACCGAGTCCTGGTCGCCAGTATTTTCAACCAGCGCAAATTTTGGGTTTGTACATGATTCGACCCTTGAAGATCAGCTCCTGACCTCGGGAATTGTCACTCAGAAGGTGGAGCGCTTCGTCTACATTGGCGGGTTAGGCGCCCAATATGCCCTGAATGAATCGGTGAATCTGGTCGTATCCAGTTCTGTCGTCGACACTATTTACCCATCGGGAACTTTGCCCGGCAGCGACGTTTACCAGGGTACGATCACGCCGATTTGGACAATCACCCCACGGGACAGTATCGGTCTTACCAGCAATTATTCCTATACCGATTATAGCAACGCCACCGTCGTTAAAACCTTGACCGAAATGCTTTACTGGCAGAGAGATTTGACGGAGACCCTTAACGTTAAGTTGAGCGGAGGATATTACTTTACAACTATAGATTATATCCTCCCGACGGTGGCGTTCATCCCCTTACCCCCACATCTCGTCAACCTGCCGGAGACATCGCAGAGCAGCAACCCGGTCTTCGGGGTAGACGTGAAAAAAGATTGGTCGGAGCGTTTTTCCACGACTTTTTCAGCAGCCGAACAGGAGTACAACGATGTAAATGCGCGAAGTTTCAATTCGACGTCCATATCGGGTACGGCGAGTTATAAATTGTCGGAACTGACGACCTTTAATTTCACAGCCAGGTATAATATGAATGATCAGGTCTCTCAGGGCGGCGAGAAAATCGATTATTACATCATCAATCCTGCAATCGAGAGAAACCTTACCGAAAACCTCCTTGTCAGACTGTCCGGGTCCTATGAAAATGAATCCGATAGTAATTACGGGGGGGTCGCAGGGAAAAATATAGTTTACGATCGATACCGTACCTGGGTCGACCTTACGTACAAATGGCCCCGGTTTTTGGCGAGCCATTAGTTCAGCCCACGTTTAAGCTCCCATTTATTCTCGATCTTTGCCGATAGTCTCCATAAAATTTTGCACGACGTCGGGATCGAGCTTTCCGTCGGCGGTCATCCCATTTATTATCCCTACGGCCTTTTCGACGCCCATACCTTTGCGGTAGGGACGGTCGGTAACGAGCGCGTCATAGATGTCGACCACCGCCATGATTCTCGCGACCATAGGGATCTCATCTTTAATGAGGCCCTCCGGATACCCTGAGCCGTCAAGCTTTTCGTGGTGATAGCAGATCGCGTCCAGAGCTTCGCCCAGGCTCTTCTTTAATGGAAGACATATCTTGTAGCCGGATTTCGCGTGAGCTTCCATTATCTCCCGCTCGCCGGGGGTAAGCGGGCCGGGTTTGTTCAGAATGGCGTCCGGAACGTGGATTTTGCCTATGTCGTGCAAAATGCCCCCTAGCTTCAGAGCCTTCAGTTTTTTCTGTGAGATCCCTATTTTGGAGCCGAGTGCGCATGCGAGGCTTGCGACCCTCTGTACGTGGCCCTGAGTATAGGCATCGCGCATTTCGATGGCGCTTGCCAGTGAGACGAGCACATTTTCGATGCTGGTCAGGTTGTCGTTCAGGACCTTTACTCTCACCAATGAACTGGTTCGTGCAAGGAGTTCGGCCCGGTTGGGGGGCTTCGTGATATAGTCGTCTGCCCCGGCCTCGATACCCTTGAGTTTTGCATCCGGCCCGTTCAACGCAGTGAGCATGATAACCGGAATCAGCCGAGTCGAATCATGGGCTTTCAATCTGCGGCAAACTTCGAAACCATCCATGCCAGGCATCATGGCGTCCAGGAGAATCAGATCTATATCCGTTTTGGACACTATGTGCAGGGCCTCTTCGCCGTCGGAGGCCTTGAGTACCTGGTAGCCCAGAGTCAAAAGGAGCATTTCGAGCAGTTTCCGGTTGACGGCCTCATCGTCAACCACCAGGACCTTCGAGTTGAGTTCCTGTGCCGCGAACTGCTGCTCTTCGTATAGATGGACGCGGTTTTTCCCCCTGGCCTTGGCCTCGGCCAGGGCCTGCTGCGCCTTGAGGATGAGGGTTGCCGAAGTTGCGCCTTTGTAGCAGGAGGCCAAACCAAGGCTTGCTGTAACCTTGCCTTCTGTCATCCTTTCAATGCTTTCGCACAGTCTTTCACCAGCTACTCCGGCATCATCGCGCTCCGACATTGTGAACACCACCGCAAAAATATCCCCCAGGTACCTTGCTGCAATGTCCACCTCACGGATTGTAGAGGCTATGATATTCCCGATATTTTTAAGCATTCGGTCCCCTTCGATGGAACCGAACCGCTTGTTGAAATTCGAGAACCAGTCGATGTCCATCAGACAAAGAGAGAACGGGTTTCCATGGCGGTCGTACCGCTTGATTTCATGCTCGAGGGCAACCTTGAAATACCCGTGATTGAACAGCCCGGTCAGGCTATCGGTTAGTGGTGCATGGACCCCATTTTCATATTCATTTGCCGTTAGACTATGCATGTCTCTTCCCGCTGTAGACGCAACTTCAACTTGGACCATGCCGGCGCTGGCTTAGTCACTTGAATCACCATGAATTATACGTTGGGTGTCACAGTCACAGAGGACTTGCCAAGTTCCGAGGCCATTTCGCATCTCACCGCCTCGTATTCCTCTTCGATAGCTTCCATAAGCCCTCCGGCGCTTTTGTTGCCATTGGCGCCGTGGGCGGCCGGACTCTTTTCACAAGATTCTTCCAGTTCTTTGAGCAGACCAGAGAGGGAAACCGCCCCGACAATGGCGCTGCTCGATTTCAACTTGTGGGCCATAGCTTTTGCTTGAGCGGCATACCCCTGGCTCATCGCCTCGCGCAGTGTGCGCATAATTTCCAGAGATTCTTTAAGATACAAGTCTATGAATTCATGCAACAGGTCGTTAGACCCACTTTCCCCGAGGGACAAAATCTCGTCCCAGGCTTTTTTGTCAATAGGATGCATTTCGTCTTTCAGAGTGCCGGGTCGGGCTATGGCGGATCCATTCGCCGTGCCGTACGAGCCTTCTGCCTGTCCCTTTGCGGCTTGGGAAACATCTTTTGGCGGTGAGAGCCAGCGCCCCAGGGTCTCTGCGAGTTGCTCGCGGTTAAAAGGTTTGGAGAGATAATCATCCATTCCAGCGGCAATACACGAGTTACTGTCGCCTTTCATGGCATGCGCGGTAAGGGCAATAATCGGGATACGTGTCGTTTCATTTCCCGGGAAGCAGGAGGAGGCCTCATATTCTCGAATTTTTCGCGAGGCGTCATAGCCGTCCATCTCGGGCATCTGGCAATCCATCAAGACCACTTTATAGGTGCTCCTGGAAAGCGCTTCTATTGCCTGCAATCCGTTAGAAACTACGTCCACGGATAAGCCGAATCCCCGGAGCATCATTCCGGCCACTTTTTGATTGATAAGGTTATCCTCTGCCAGCAACACCTTGCCTTCGAATCGCACCTCTTTCCGGTTGGGCGGAGTAAGACCGTCAGGAAGCTCTATCGGCCCGTCCGATGGCCGCGCACAGACCGCCAACAGAGCGTTATAGAGTTTCGATTGACTGGCGGGTTTGGTCAAGCAGGCCGGTGTTCCGATATTTCGGGCCTCCTCGGTTATATTATGATCTCCAACGGAGGTGAGCAGAATCAGCTTTACCTTCCCCAGAGCCGAATCCGCCTTGATCTTTTTAGCAAGTTCGAGACCGTTCATCCCGGGCATCATAAAGTCAAGGATTGCCAAGTCGAAAGGCACGCCGCGACAACAGGCCTCCTTGAGCATGTCGAGGGCGCGGAAGCCATCCGATGCCTGCCTGCCAAGCATTCCCCAGGACGTTACCTGCTCGTTCAAAATAGTCCGATTGGTTTCGTTGTCGTCTACAATCAGCACCCTCAGGTCCTTTAGGCCTTCGCGCTGGATGGGCATACTCAAGGCTTGCTGGTTCCCGTTTTTGAGTTTCACCCGGAATCGAAATAAGCTCCCCTTTCCCGTGGCGCTCTCGACTTCGATGGAGCCGCCCATCATAAGGCAGAGCTGTCTGCAAATGGTGAGGCCCAGCCCCGTGCCCCCATATTTGCGGCTCATCGAACCGTCGGCTTGAGAGAAAGCATTGAAGATGTTTAGCTGCGCTTCAGGGGAAATTCCTATTCCGGTGTCTTTTATCTCGAACTGAATTACCGAGTCTTCGCCCCCGGTCTCGGATTCCTGGTCCACGGCCTTAAAGTCCTGGTGTCTCATCTCAGTGAGGCTTACCTTGACGACCACTTCGCCTTTTTCCGTGAACTTGATTGCGTTGCCGACGAGGTTGTTCAATATCTGCCTGAGCCGCATCGGATCGCCTTCAACAATGGCCGGCACATCTTTTTGGATGTGACATACGAGTTCGATGCCCTTCCTGTGGGCATGTTCTGCAAACAGCTTCGGTATTTCTTCAACGGTATTCCAAAGATTGAATTCGATGCACTCGATGTCGAGCCGTCCCGCTTCCATTTTGGAGAAATCGAGCACATCGTTCAAAGTGCCGAGAAGGGACTTTCCCGACTGAAGCACCGTGTCGGCAAGCCCGCGCTGCTCCACGGTGAGTTCGGTCTCCAGCAGCAATTCGGTCATCCCGAGCACACCGTTCAGAGGAGTTCGAATCTCATGGCTCATGTTGGCAAGAAACTGCGATTTGGCCTCGTTGGCCGCAATGGCCCTGGCCGCCATTTCCTTTTCTGTGACGTCTTCGTGGGCGCCAAGCACTCCGATGAAATTCCCTTTGGAATCGAACATCGGAATCCGCCTTATCTCAAAGAGCCGGGGGCCCGGTTCACGCTTCAGCATATGGTGGAGGGGCGAAAGCGACTTCACCACCTCCATGTCCCACTCATGAAACAAGCGAGCCTCCTCATCTTTCCACGCCAGTTGCCCGTCGGTTTTGCCGACGACGCCGGATATTGCTTCGCATCCTGCTGCCCGGGCAAAGTTCTGATTGCATCCGAGATAACGCAGGTCAGGGTCTTTCCAAAAAATTGAATGAGGAAAGCTCTCAATGACCCTTTTCAACATTTCCCTTGAACGCTGCAGAGCTTCAGCAGCCGTTTCCCGGTCTCTGATTTCCTCCCTGAGCCTATCGGTAAGCCGAGTGAGTTGCTCCCGACGCCTGTGTTCGAGGGCGGCCAGTGTCTCAAGCATTTTCGGGACAGACACTATTCCGATCAGCGACTCATCACGGGTAACGACGATGTGATCGAATATCTTTGCTTTTTCGCGCTGCATCGCAAGACCGGCGGCAATCTCGATGGGTGTGCCGGCCTGGATGTTTAAGGGATTAGTATCCATAACCCGGGAGACCGGTTTCGGATAAAAAAGGGCGACCCCGAACTGCTTGCTCAAGATCCTGTCCAGATGGAGGCTGCTGACCAAGCCGATTGGTTTCTCAGCCAATGTTACGACAAGAGCGTTTATCGGCTCATCCACCCCGAGCATTTCCTTTGCCTCACGAATGGGCGTCTCGGGAGCGATACACACAGCAGGTTCAACGAGTACATCTATAGAGACTGTGCGCCCTTTGGATGTCAAATCGTGAACTGCGCCGGTTGCACGGAAAGTTAAGAGTCCATCCGTTTTCGAAGCTAACTCGCCGCGGGGGGCCGACATGGAGTGCATAACACAACCTCGTAAATTCATGATCCACTTTTTCTATCCAACGATTTTGTAAACACATACAAGTATCGGAAAAACATCATAATATCTTGACGTCAACCAAGTTACGCTATTGTGACTTTTTACATACCGGCGGGACCTGTTGTGAACAATGCGCAAAATAAAAAGAAAATGGCCTGGAGTCATAGAGCAGGATGGGGTCTCATCGGAATGAAGGCACTTAAGGAATGAAAAATCCGGGATGCACCATTGACAGGCGCATTCAGAGCTTTTAGTCTCTATCTTAGGGGTTATAATTGAACCCTCAGTGTGCGGCTGTGCTGTCGTGCGTCCAAATCGACCGGGCGCTTTTTTGAAATGAGGAGATGATATGGCGCTTTTTGATAACGGACTCAAGGTAGGAACTCCGATTTTGCTTGGTATAGGCGTGATGGTCCTGGCTCCAGTGGTCTTGCCCATTGTTGCATCGGCCGTAAAGCCTTTGGTGAAGGCGACGATCAAGAGCGGACTCAGCCTCGTTCAAATGGGCAGAGAGTTGATATCGGAGGCTGCTGAGACCTTCGAGGACATTACCGCCGAGGTTAAAACAGAGCTGATAGCCGAGCGAGCGGGCACTACTGCGAGTGAAGCGGCGGAGGAGATCTCCTGAACGAACCGCCCGGCGTTGCGTCAGATCGACAACGGAGGGGAGTGTTTTATTGAGGGCACCCCCTCCTGAGAAAGTGCTTGGGCGTAATGGTTTAATCAGATCATCGAGAAAATCTTCTACAACTGCCTACCTGCTCTTCTTGTATCCAAAACGTCACTTTAGGAAAAATCATCGTTATCCGACTCTACACATGATGAAAGCGGGGGGATCGCCTGCAATCTACCACAATGCCCTTCGCGGTGTTTCCGGACTTTAAGATGCGTTGAAAATGTTGGGGATAGATGTCAGGAGGATATTCCTCCTGGTGCGCCGCATGCACGAGGCGACGCCGTTGAAATTTATCGCAAGACAAATCCTGGAAAGCCAACTTTGATGAAGTCAAGCCTTAGATCGAGATTCCTTGTTCCCACAATAGTATTGATCATCGCCGGGATGAGTCTGGCGATCTGGTTCAGCTACGCGATGGCGAGAGGCATTCTGCTTGAGAGCATCGACGGACAGGTGACCCAACTTTGTGATCTCACCAACCAGAGGGTGGCCGGTTTCACGGCTGATCGAAAACAGGACATCGTGTCGTGGAGCCGGCAAAAAGCTTTTGCCACGGCTACTCAGTACATTCCGGGAGGTAACTCTTCACGCAAGTATGCCTCACAGGTACTCGCCAGTCTCGTCAAAGAGTCCAGGTATTTCGAAAGAGCTTGCGTGGTAGATATGTCAGGTGAAGTCGTGGCTTCATCCGATGAAAACCTGGTTGGAAAGCTAAACGTTGCCGATCTGGACTACTTCAAAAAATCGTTGGAGGGAAACATCGTAGTCTCCGAGGTCTTATCGAGCAAGACTACTCAACAGCCCATAATAGTAATCTCCGCGCCAATAATGGAGACGAGCATCGCGGGAGTGATATATGGGGTGGTTGATCTTTCCTCCTTGAGTCAGAATTTTTTCGATTCCCTGAAGATCGGCAGTCAAGGCGTTACATTTGTAATTCAAGCCGACGGCATGATCATATGCCATCCCGACAAATCTCTCGTTATGAAGCAAAGTATCCAAAGTACGCCTTTGTACGAGGGGGTCAAAACCAAGGGCGCCGGTTTGATGCGGTACGTCTCCGGGGGGAGCAGTAAGATCGCGGCGTATAAAACGAACGAGGAACTGGGGTGGACGCTGGTTGTAGAAGCGAGCGAGGCGGAGATCGTCTACCCGATAAGACGGCTTGGCGCCACCATAGCCGCCATTTGCGGCGGCCTTGCACTGGCAGTCTCGTTGGTGATATTGCTCCTTGTAAATGCTGCCATAAAGTCTATCGACACGATCGCAACCGGTCTGGCAGAAAGCGCAGACCAGGTGGCCTCCGCCTCCGGGCAGGTTACGTCGGCCAGCCAGGAGCTTTCGGAAGGAGCATCCGAACAGGCGGCCTCCCTGGGGGAGACGTTATCACATCTCGATAAGATGTCTTCGATGACCAAACAGAATGCGGAGAACGCCCATCAGGCCAACAAACTGATGTCGGGGACAAAAGAGACCGTAGCACGGGCCGGTGAGTCGATGGCAAAGCTGACCACCTCGATTGGGGAAATTTCCAAGGCCAGCGTAGAGACGTCGAAAATCATCAAGACAATCGATGAAATTGCCTTTCAGACGAATCTGCTTGCCCTGAACGCGGCAGTCGAAGCGGCCCGCGCAGGAGAAGCCGGGGTCGGTTTTGCGGTAGTTGCCGATGAAGTGAGAAATCTCGCAATGAGGGCTGCGGAAGCAGCGAAAAACACTGCCAACCTGATTATCGAAGGAACCATGAAGCGAGTTAAAGAGGGCTCGGAACTGGTGGAGAAAACTGAAAAGGAGTTTTTCGAAGTGGCGGCGAGCGTTGAAAGGTCCGGGGAATTAGTGGGCGAGATTAACGCCGCATCCCTTGAGCAGGCTCAGGGCATAGAACAGGTCAATAAGTCCGTGAGTGATGTGGACAAGGTTGTTCAGCAAAACATAGCCAATGCCAAACAATCAGCTACGGCATCCGAGGAGATGAATTCCCAGGCAGAGAGGATGAAAGGGATTGTAGTGGAACTGGTGGCGATGGTCCAAGGTGGAAACGTCAACAGGAATGAAACAAAAGAGTGAACCGGATTTATATTATAATGGCAGTTGAGCGGATATCAGTCCGGTCGAATCGAAGTAAAAACTACAAGAGGGTGACGGGACGGCCTTGCAGAATTGGAACGCCGAACTTTATATGAGGTTTTCCCACGAGAGAACGCGGCCGTCTGTGGATTTGGCAGCGCGAATAGCTGTTTCTGAGCCGCGACGCATCGTCGATTTGGGCTGTGGACCGGGCAACAGCACGGCGGTCCTGCGGCGGCGCTGGCCGCAGGCAGAGATCCTTGGCCTGGATAACTCGGAGGGAATGATCGCTGCGGCCAGGGAGTCATATCCAGCGGAGAAATGGGTGCTGGCAGATGCCGCAACCTGGAGTGCCGACGCTCCGTACGATATCGTCTTTTCGAATGCCGCTTTGCAATGGCTGCCAAACCATGCTGTTCTTTTACCTCATCTTATCTCTCAAACGGTCCCGGGTGGTGCTCTTGCGGTGCAAATGCCCGCTTATTTCAATTCCCCTCTGCATCAAGAGATTCTTGCGGCGGCCAATGATCCGCGATGGCGTCACCTCATGGATAGAGCGAGAAGGGCGTTGACCAGGGAATCGCCTGCTTTCTATTACAACGTGCTCCAACCGCTCTCTTCACGTTTGGAAATCTGGGAGACCGAATACTATCATGTCCTCGCCGGCCCGGCAGAAATTGTGGAGTGGTTTCGGGGGACCGGTCTGCGTCCTTACCTGGCGGCGCTGGAAGATGAGGTGCAAAGATTGAGCTTTGAGGAGATTTTGGCCGGAAGATACGCGGTCTCGCTATCCCAGGCAAAATGACGGCCGCATCCTGTTTCCATTCCGCCGGCTCTTTATTATTGCTTACCACTGATGACGCCCCGGATTTCAACGCTATAGCCTGCCAATCATAACGCACAATAGTTTATTTGAGTCCGAACGGTACAGTCCGGCCACGAATTTTGTCTTTTGTCATCAATTTTTCACATCTTCTACATATTGCCGCCATCAGTTAACCCAATAATGTGCCGCACTTCCTTTGATAAAAACCAATTGGCATAGCATAATTCAATTTGGACTGTGGAGGGTGAAGCTTATGGAAAAGCTGGTTGACAGTGCGGCTGCGGCATTTTGCGGTCCTGGCGCCCCAAAATGGGCATCTCGCTTCGTGCGTTTTGGGCTCAGGCATGTTCTGCCGATGCGGCGCCTCCATGAACATGTCGCAAGGCTTGAGTCCCCAAACGATGAACTCCCTGTCACGGATCGTATTCTCGAAGGGCTCGGTGTTACCTATGATATCTCAGACAGCGACCAGGCAAGGATCCCTGCCGATGGTCCCCTGGTCATAGTCGCAAATCATCCATTTGGGGCCGTAGAGGGCGTTATCCTTGCCTCCATGCTCAGGTCGGTCAGGGACGACGCAAAAATTATGGCCAATCATCTCCTGGGTCTTTTTGGAGTTGGAGGTCTAAACGATGTGCTGATTTTTGTCGATCCTTTCGGTAGATCGGGTTCGGTGAGGCCTAATGTGAAGCCCCTGAGAGAGGCCATCGACTGGGTTCGAGACGGGCGGGCTTTGGGCATCTTCCCCGCCGGGGAAGTTTCCCATTTGCACTTGAGCAGACCCTGGATTAGAGATCGTCAATGGAACGATACGGTCGCTCGGATTGTCAGAAAGACAAGGGCGACTGTGCTTCCCGTCTATTTTTACGGCCGCAACAGCACGCTTTTCAACTTGCTCGGCCTCTTGCATCCGAAGTTTCGGACTTTGATGCTGCTTGGCGAAGCATTCAATAAACGCAATAAGACAATTGAGGTGCGGGTTGGAAAACCGATTCCATATAAGAGATTGTCGAAGTTGCAGGACGACGCAATGATGGGCTACCTTCGCCTCCGAACTTACAATCTGCAGAACAGAAAGAGGAGCAAAATAAGCGGCTTGCTACGGTTACCGCTCACCGGCATCAAAAGGGATCGAGCTGTAGTCGAGGCGAAACCTTCCAACTTGATCGCTGAGGAAATCCGCCGCCTCCCGTTGGAACAGCAACTCATCGAGTCCAGGGATTTCACCGTTTTCAGTGCCACCGCCGCACAGATACCGAATGCTTTGCACGAAATCGGCCGACTCCGGGAGATTACTTTTCGCAAGGCTGGTGAAGGCACTGGCAAACCGATCGATCTGGACCGTTTCGATGAGCAATACTTTCATATACTACTGTGGAACCGATCCAGAGAGGAACTGGTAGGCGCCTACCGCCTTGGTCCCACCGATTTGATCCTGGCAAGGTCCGGGTTGCGTGGACTCTACACGAGCACCCTGTTTGACTACAAGACTGAACTATTCACTGCTGTCAGCCCCGCTTTAGAACTGGGAAGATCATTTGTCAGACCGGAATACCAGAAAACATACCAGCCATTAATGCTCCTTTGGTCCGGGATCGGACGGTTTGTATCGCGTCACCCCCGGTATCGCTTTTTGTTCGGGGCCGTGAGCATAAATAACGATTATCTCGGTATCTCGCGCCGGATCATCGTCGAATATCTGAGAAACGATCATGCCCATTCCGGTCTTTCGGCGCTGGTAAAGGGCAAGAATCCGCCGATTCTGAAATCCCCGGGGGATAGGAGGCTTGGAGCTTCTCTCTCTTTGGTAAACGATATCCAGGACCTTTCCGAATTGATATCCGACATCGAAGCCGACGAAAAGGGCATACCCATATTGCTGAAGCACTATATGAAACTGGGCGGTCAGTTCCTTGGCTTCAGCGTCGATAATCGTTTCAATAAAACCTTGGATGCCCTGGTCCTGGTCGACCTGGTTCGAACCGATCCGAAAATATTGGAAAGGTATATGGGACAGCAGGGTGTGCAGGCGTTTTTTAATATCCATGGAAGCCGGACCAATACCGGCAGCGATGGTGCTGTTGCCTGCACGGCCCATGAGTGTGCTTGACAGGGGATTTAACTCGTCGGGGGCCGTCTGAAATTTCGGGAGCAAAAAATTTTTTCTCCGGGGCTTCATTCTGAATTTACTGCTAATGCCGGGTGTGACTGTGGTATGATTCGTCGTCAATGCTTGGTTGGATTTCTTCCTTAAGATACGCCAAGTCGAGGGGGCGATATGACAATTTCCAGGTTACTCCTTGTTGTGGCGTTGCTGGCCGGACTGGCGGTTCCTGCATATGCCGGTTACGATGAAGGCAAAGCGGCCTATGACAAGGGCGACTTTGCCAAGGCTTATGGGGAATTGAAGCCTTTGGCGGAACAGGGAAATGCAGGAGCGCAATATAGTCTGGGGCAGATGTACTATAACGGCGAAGGCGTGCAGAAAGACTACCGGGAGGCCGCTATATGGTACCGCAAAGCCGCAGAACAGGAACATATCGGGGCTCAATTCCTTTTGGGGTTTCTATATCTTAGCGGTCAAGGTGTAGCCGAGGACAACAGCGAAGCTTTGAAATGGTTTCGCAAGGCGGCCGAATCGGGAGAGGCTTTCGCGCAAATGCTCCTGGGCGAGATGTATTCACATGGCGACCACGGCGTGTCGAAAGATTATGCCGAGGCCGCGAAGTGGTACCGCGCGGCGGCTGAACAGGGGCTTGCACCCGCTCAATGCGACCTGGGGGTGATGTACGCCAAGGGCGAGGGAGTTTCACAGGACCTGATACAGGCGCATATGTGGTTTAGCCTGGCGGTGGCTCAAGGTCTTCAGGAAGCCGAAAAAAATAGAGACAAAGTTGCCAGGAGTATGACGCCGCCGCAGGTCGCCGAGGCACAGCGCCTTGCCACCGAGTGGAAGGCAAAATGTAAGAATTAGGGCCTGCCCGACGTGTCATTTCAGGCTTTAAAACCGCGCATTACACCGCAGTCCAACATCTCCGCGCTGCAAGACTTCCCGACCACAGGCCGTCCTCCGGAAGGGCGGTGGTCGTTCCGAGGGCAATGGTCGAAGCACTGGAATTTGAATTCGGCAGTGATTAAACGTTATGACGGAAATAAGCTCGTCCCCATCCTCATTTGATCGGTATCGAATGTAAGAGGATTTGATTTATCTCATTTTATGGCAGTCGACGCGGAGCAGCGAGGCGCCGTGACTGCGAATTAAGGCTTAAGGTCGCTGGACCCCGGCTCAAAAACCCCGCCGGGGTGACGGAATTTGGGAATCCAGTGTCATTAACCGTCTTCACCCGGTTCCAGTTCCATTTCCCGGGCCGAGTCAGCCCGGTAGTCCAAGAGGAGAGTTAAGCTATGGCTGGATACGTTGCCGATATTGAAGAGAAAACCGCAAATAACCGTAACTTTCGTACTGTGCTTTTTACAACTCCCCGATCTCAGTTAGTGGTCATGAACATCAGGCCGAATGAAGACATCGGTTCGGAAGTGCACGGAGATGTCGACCAGTTCATAAGAGTCGAAACGGGCGAAGGAAAGGCTGTGCTCAACGGCAAGGAATATAGTCTCAGGGACGGATCAGCCGTGGTGATTCCTGCAGGCGTCGAGCACAATATCATCAATACTTCGGTCAAAGAGGACATGAAACTATATTCGATCTATACACCTCCCGAACATCCGGACGGCACTGTGCACAAAACCAAAGCCGAAGCGGAGGCTGCCGAACATTGATCGGGCGCCCTGCCGATAATGCCGAGTGCCGGATACAGGGGACAGGGTCATGGCGGAGAAGGGCGATAGACCTTAAAAACATTTGACGGATAAGCATCTCACTGGTATCTTTCAAATAATTCCAGGGTATGAAGCCTTGGGGAATTCCGGTAAAGCACTACTCGAAAGAACGCCCACAAGCGGCTAAACTGCTGTAAGGACTGTGAGTCGCGCTCCGTTTAGCCCGCCCTACGGATCTTTTCATGGTTCGGGGCGTCCCGGCGGGGCACGCGGTACTTGATTCCGGCACATGGAGGCCAAATGCTCGTGAAGAGATTTGGCCTCTTTTTTATTGGTGCGCCCGGCAGGGCGCGTTTGCAAGCTTAGAACCGGTTGCGTTCAAACGGGCATCATGTTTCTTCGGGAGGACTATTATGCACATGGCCGACGCTCTGATATCACCGGCTGTCGGCGGTGTAATGTGGGTTGCGACGGCAGGGCTTACAGCCTATAGCGCCAGGAAACTCACTGAAGAAATGGATGACCGGAAGATTCCTCTGATGGGGGTTTTGGGCGCATTGGTTTTTGCCGCCCAGATGATCAATTTCACCATCCCCGGAACGGGTTCCAGCGGTCATCTCGGAGGCGCGATGCTCCTGGCCATATTGCTTGGACCGTATGCGGCCTTTCTTACCATGGCCTCGATCCTGACCATTCAGGCCCTGTTTTTTGCAGACGGGGGTCTGCTCACCCTGGGCTGTAATGTCTTCAACCTGGGATTTTTCCCCTGTTTCATTGCTTTCCCCCTGATCTATAAAAGAATCGCCGCAAACAGCGCGGACCGCAAACGAATTCTGCCTGCCGCCCTGCTCGCCTCAGTCACAGGCCTTCTGCTGGGTGCTCTCGGGGTTGTGGTGGAGACCTTTTCCTCCGGTATTTCCGACCTCTCTTTCAGGACTTTCGTGTTGCTGATGCTGCCCATACACCTGGTGATAGGCATTGTCGAGGGCTTCGTTACGGCCTCTGTTGCAGGTTTTGTAATAAAGATCCGTCCGGAAGTCCTCGAAGCATCCAACAGCAAACAAATATCGATCAAACCCGTATTGATTACACTGCTCATAATTGCCGCCCTGACCGGTGGTTTTCTCTCATGGTTTGCTTCCACAAATCCCGAAGGCCTTGAATGGTCTGTTGCCCGCAGTTCCGGCGACAAGGCCCCGCAAGGGTCATCAGGGCCGCATACATTCTCTATTGTCCGAATTGCAGGAAAAAACAGCCTTCCTTCCCGATTACGGCTTCAGGAAAGACAAGGCTGAAAGTACCTCGATGAATGAAGGCCAGAAAGGTCAGGCGCCCCCCTGGCCGGCGGTAGATGCGGGCACCTCCTTTTCGGGCCTTCTGGGAGGGGCAATGTCGCTTGCCCTTGCCGGTTTTATTGGTCTTGGTATAAGAACTTTCCGAAGAAGGAAGCGGCAATGATATTATGGGCTCACATCCTCAATAGGAAGAAATCATGAAATGGCAGGCATTGAATCGTCATTCTTCGATATAGTCCGTCTCGACGCTCTTGCAAACAAACACACGCCGATCCACAGGGTCGATTCCCGCATAAAGGTATTGACGACGCTTTTTTTCATAGTTGTTGTCGTATCGTTCGATAAATACGATCCGGCGAGACTGGCGCCATTCGTAGTCTATCCCATAACCATGATGGCAATTGGCGATATCCCTTTCGCCTACATATTGAAAAAACTGCTGCTTGCATCCCCTTTCGTTCTCTTTGTGGCAATATTTAATCCTATACTGGACCGCAGTCCTGCCCTGGAGTTGGGAGCTTTTAGCGTCTCGGGAGGCATGCTTTCGTTTACGTCCATAATGGCAAAGTACGCGCTGACAGTGAGCGCTGGATTGGTATTGATCGCCTGTACGGGGTTCGATGCGATTTGCTCGGCCCTTGCGAGAATGGGTGTCCCCGGAGCTTTCACGGTTCAACTGCTCTTTGTTTACAGGTATATCTTCGTATTGGGAGAAGAAGCCGCCCGGATGTCGCGGGCAAGGGCCCTGCGCTCGTTCGGCGATAAAGGCATGGGGATCGGCGTATACAGCAGCATGCTCGGCCAGTTGCTCTATCGGACCATGGAAAGGGCGCAAAGGATACACCTTGCGATGCTGTGCAGAGGATTTGACGGCAAAATCCGGCACGTGGCGCCGTCCCGGATGCGTTTGACCGACCTGCTCTTTTTAGCCGGGTGGTGCTGCCTCTTTACCCTGCTTCGTTTATACGACCTCCCCGCGTGGCTGGGCATAGGACTTGGAAGGCTGATATGAGCCATCATATAGTAGAGGTGAAGGATCTCGAATATTCGTACCCTGACGGGACACCGGCCTTAAATGGTGTAAGTTTTCGCATAACGCACGGTGAATCCGTTGCCCTCGTCGGAGCAAACGGCGCCGGCAAATCGACACTTCTTCTGCATCTAATCGGATACCTCACTCCTCAAACGGGCTCGGTCCGAATCGGCGATATGCCACTGACCTCGAAGACCCTTAAATACGTGCGTCAAACAGTGGGGACGGTTTTTCAAGACCCGGACGACCAGCTTTTCCTGCCGAGGGTCTACGACGACGTGGCATTCGGTCCGACAAACCTGGGGCTGCCCCCGGATGAAGTGGAGCGAAGGGTTATGAACGCCCTGGCGCTTGTTGGGGGCACTCATCTAAAAGACAGGCCCCCTTACAGACTGTCCGCAGGTGAGAAAAGGGCCGTTTCGATTGCGACCGTTCTGGCCATGTCCCCGAGCATCCTGGTAATGGATGAGCCAACTTCCAACCTCGACCCGAAAGCCAGACGGCAACTGATACACCTGCTCTCGGAGTTCGAACACACGAAGATAATCGCCACACATGATATGGATATGGTCCTCGATCTGTGTTCCAGGGCGATTGTTCTGAAAAAAGGCGAGGTGGTAGCCGACGGGGCCGTGCGCGATATTCTCTATGACCAGGACTTGTTGGATGCAAGCGGACTGGAAAAACCTCTTCGCCTTCAAGGCTGTCCTGTATGCTCGAGAAGATGACATGATTTGACATGGTTCTCCATGTTTTGTCCCACGCGAAGACGCCAGGGCGCGAAAATGGTAAGCGTTCACCACGTAGACTGAAACGTAGCACACTGCAATCCGAACCTTCTCATTCTTCGTGCATTCTTCGCGTTCTTCGTGATTATGGCGTGCCTTGTGAACACGAAGAGCACGGTTGAACCTGGCAATGGTTCGATGTTGTGAGGGATTTAGAAGCCCCCGCGGGTAAGGTAGGTCAGCCGCCCGCAAGTATATTTTCTCAACCTGGGGAGATATGCAAGTTTAGCGAGGTAAAGGGTGTGTGCCCTGAATCTGCCCCTTAGCTCCGAGAAACGTGAAATTTTGGAGGGTGCCGATCCTTTCGTGCTGGGCGCAGGCAATATGGGGTGGAGCGCGCGAGACAAGTGCCATCCCATCCTCCCGGGGTCTCAGACAGTATCGAGCTAGACAACGACAACGGAGTAACCAGGCGAGCATCGGAAAATCCCAAAGGTTCCCGGCAAAGCATCCCAAAGTCGAGTGGATAGTAGCCGGGTATGGTTGGCCAACGTAAAAGGAGGCCGGTCAGAAGACGCCGATGCGAGGGATGGGGACCGGTATGACCGCAATGGTTTAGCGATGAGGCGGCTAATCCCCGCTGAGCGAAGGTCTCCACGGTTAATCGACCGGGAAAGAGGAAACATCGACACTATGCAAGGAGTGAATCTCGATGAGCACTGATCTTACTCGGATAGGGGAAAAGGCGCGCAAAGAGCCGGATCTGGTATTCACGACACTGTACCATCATGTCACGGATGTGGACAATTTGCGGGCCTGCTACGACTCCCTTGGTGCCGACAAGGCAAGAGGGGTGGATGGCGTAAGCAAAGAGCAGTACGGCAAAGAGCTTGCTCAAAATTTAGAGGACCTGTCGGGTCGGCTCAAGGATATGCGGTACCGGCCCCAGCCCAAACGACGAACCTATGTACCCAAACCGGGCAGTGCCAAAGGCCGTCCCCTTGGGATTAGCAGCTTCGAAGACAAGCTGGTGGAGTTGTCGGTAAAGCGAGTCCTGGAACCAATCTATGAGCAAGCCTTTGAAGACGGCAGCTATGGATATCGACCCGGACGCAGTCCCCACGGATGCCTGGACGAACTGGGACGGACCATCCAGCAAGAGCGTGTGGAACATGTCGTGGAAGCCGACATTAGAAGCTTTTTCGACAAAGTCAATCACGAATGGATGCTCAAAGTCCTGGCGCACCGCATAGGTGATCCGCGCATTCTGCGGCTGATCGGCCGCATGTTAAGAGCGGGCATCATGGAAGATGGGCTGGTGCGGGCCAGCGAGGAAGGGACCCCGCAAGGCTCGATACTATCGCCGCTGCTGTCGAACATTTACCTGCACTACGCGTTGGACCTGTGGTTCAGTCGGCGGTTCAAGAAGCGATGCAGAGGCAAAGCGTACTATTTCCGTTTTGCCGATGATTTTCTGGCCTGCTTTCAGTACGAATCAGATGCAGTAGAGTTCCGCCAGCAGTTGGAGGACCGGCTGCAAGGATTTGGTCTGGAATTGGCATTGGAAAAGACGCGATGTATTGAATTTGGCCGGTATGCACGGGAAAAAGCGCGAAAGAAGGGCCAAAAGCCTGGGGAGTTTACCTTTCTTGGATTTACACATTACTGCGGTAAGACTAGGGATGGATACTTCAAACTAAAAAGGCGCACAAGTCGTAAGAAGTTTGGGCTAAGCCTGAAGAAGTTTAGCGACTGGGCGCAAAGTTGCAGGAGCCGTCTGCGCAAGGGCCAGATGTTGCGGCAAGCCAAGGTGAGAGTGGCGGGCCATCTGAGCTACTACGCTATAACGGATAACTCGGAAAGATGTAACAGCTACGTTTACCACGCCACGCGGGCTCTGTTCAAATGGATCAATCGCAAGAGTCAGCGTAAAAGCTTTACATGGGAAGGCTTCCGACAGACCCTAAACCAGATCGGGTGGCCAAAGCCGATTATCCGCAAAGAGCTGAATCCATGTCGTAGGGTACGGACGATCTGAATGGTTAACCGAAGAGCCGGATGTATGGGAAATCCGCTTGTCCGGTTCCGAGAGGGACTGGGGGACCACCGTTAGTATGGCTGGAATATTGTGGCACCGCCGGGAAACCAGGCGGAAAACCGAGAAAACAAATCACAGCCTGTAGCTTGCGCGGGAGCCCCCCGGTCTACTCGACAAGGAGTCACGAAGAGCCCGAAGAAAGGGACCCAAAAAAACAGTGGCAGAAAGGGAGAAAGCCTCTATTCCCGGGCGACGAACCGGCATCGGTTCAGGAATAAGAAGAGCACGAAGCAAGTGCCCATTCCCTCAGCAGTTTCCCCGTGTTGAACTATTACGGAATTGGCAGAGGGCCGAAAACCAATCTATAACCGCTTCAAATATCCGGCCCGGTTTGGGCGGAGCAAGGTTAGGGCATGATTTACCGGGAGCCTCACCGAACTACGAAAGACCCGTTGATACCAAGGTGGGCTCAATGGCAGCGCAACCCACCGCCCTCGCCCGATCAATCCAACATTGTAGGACCCGGCTTCGAGACACATTCCAACCTCCAATGCCCTGGTAAACCTTTGATCGAATTCTCATGGCCGGCTCAGAAACACTATCGGTTCTGAATTAACGGTCTCGGCCTTGAACTGTCAATTTAAAGTACGGGTTTTGAGGATCGTTGCAAAATACAAAGGCTTCCTTCTTGGTATCACCATGACATGATAAGGGATAAATTCGGATTGATATTGTTCCCTCCCCTCCAGGAGGAATAGACCGGTCAAAACCGGCCACCGCGCTTCCTCAACCGGGCATGATTTTTTTTAATTGCAAAACCCCCGTTCCAGTATTCCTAATCTTGAAAGCATGAACGTAGTTACTGCCTTCCCTTACCAACCCGAAATCGAAGATCGCCTCTGGAATTTCCACTCTCGGCATTCCATTCGTTTGTCCAGTAGCAATCTCCTGCTGTTTGGGCATATCGGCAAGCTCTACCGGGGCAAGAGAGACCGGACACGTTCCGTGTATCGCAGCAATCTGCTGCTGTTCAGCTGTGTCGGTAGGATTATCGGAAATATGCGCACAACCGAATGGAACTAGAGAAAACAAAACGATTAGCCCGAAACTTAACAAACTCTTCATTTTGAAACTCCATTTGTACAAAATAAATCAAGCACTCATAACCATTATTGAGACTTATCTTAAATCTATTGGCTGGATGTGTCAATTTGGAATATTTACTCGCTTGGCACACGATAAGACAAACAATTGCATGGCTAATTCAGATGCAGCCAAGAAACAGAGTAAATGCAATAGGTGATAAGGATAAATAAAAAGAGATAAAGGATTTTTCGTTATGTTTGACCACTTTCGCCAAGTTGATAAATTCCCGATTGGGGAGACGATCTCCCGGCCGCAGTTTCAGTTCCAACCCCGAATCTCATCGTCATAGAGCTGTTCTAGCTTGCGTTTGTGCTTTTCTTCCGCGTTTTCAAGTACCTGGAAAAGCTTTGAGGCCTTTTCGCTCATGCACTTGTTTTTCCAACCAGAATAGAAGGCCAAGGCCTTTTCTTCTTTTTTCATGGCCAGAATCAGGGCGTCCTGGTAGGTGATATCGTCGGAAAAATCAACGTCGACAAGATAATCGCTGATTTTGAGATTTTCTACCTCCTGGAACTTTATCTTATCGAGATTCAAAAAGTCGAGGTTCTTGAGCATATCCCTGTGGCTCTGCTCTTCTGCTACCATTTCGTTGAAAAACTCTTTTATTCCAGGATCCTTTGTGCGTTCGGCGCATTTTTGGTAAAATTCTATCGCCTTGTCTTCCTTTTCAATGGCGAAATTGACGACATCGCTGACGGTATAGCAGGAAAGAGTGCTCATTAATTTCCTCCTGACAATCTGGCTCATTCATACCCGATTCAAGATGCATTTAACCATTTCCGGGAAAGTTTCAACCGGAATAGTGCAGCAAGTCGTACTTGCGATGACCGAATCGCATTCTAAGATAGGATTTATACGCTCTCACGCGAAATAATCTATCCGAGTCGCCGGCTGACAAGTTCGCGTTCTTCCAATTCTCGTCTGCGGTGAACATAATCAGGATACCAGCTCGTGAAGGCTACCGTTCCGATGAGCAAGGCATAAGTGGTGACTTCATAGCCCAAATCCGACAGAATGAAACGCTCCATCTTTCCCCAGGCCAGAATAGCGTTCACTGAAAAGATCAAACCCCAGACCGAAGCTATGACGATGTTGGTTTGAATGAACAGTGGGTTATTCCAAAGCGACGGGTCCGTGTGCTCTCGCGCGTAGTCAAGGGTAAATGGCTTGTTGATAGCGATGGTCAGCCAAGTAGAAACAGCCAGCGCCCCGTTGGCCATCACGCCCATGTGTCGCGCGGTCCACATGTTGTTGAGCAGCGCCACCGCCACCGTGGCGTACGTAAAAAAGAGCAGGCCGGCCCACAGGATGACGCCCCTGTGTAACCGGGTAATGCCCATCACCACACTCAATGCCAACGCGACCACCAGCCCGACTTTGAGACGAAATAGACTGTCACGGGCAATAAGAAGAAACGAAAGCCACGGCGCGAAGGTAAGAAGCAGCTTGAAAAACGACATACCATCTCCTTTCATTATACGAACATGAGCAGCAGGTTGTTGTTGTATGTGTGGTAAGAGCCGCGGAATAAGGCGCCACAATTGCCCCTACTCAACGACCGCGGAAAAAGCATGATGCCGTAGCGATATTGTCGGAAAGAATACTGAAAGTCTGAACCAAAATTAGCGGCAGTGCTCCTGAATGCACATGCCGTGATCTGTCAGCCGTCAAGTTTACGCATTATTCGGGCTCGCAATAATTGCATTTCGGCGGATTGTAATTATTACAATGGAAAGTCAGGTTTTCGAGGCGGATTCAACTAACTCGTCAACCCTTTTGCCACAGGAGGCTGTCATGACCGTTCGAGTGATTATCGAAAGGCAAGTTGAGCCAGGGCAGGAAGCCAGATTACGGCTTTTTATGACTCAGTCTCGGACAAAAGCCATCAAGGCCAAAGGCTACATTTCCGGAGAAACGCTTAGGGCATTAGACGACCCGGACAAATTTATAGTCCTCAGCAACTGGAACAGCGTGGAAGATTGGAAAGCCTGGGAAAAGGACCCTGAGCGTGTCAAGCTCCAGCAGGAACTGGGACCCTTGCTCGTAGGCAAGGAAACATGTACCGTATATACGCACCTTTGATCACTATTCACCGATTTCCGCCCATCCCGAAACAGAGGCTGTAAAGCAGGTGAGAAAGAAGAGTGCGTTCAAAGTGAATAGCGAGCCACGAGGGAGTTGGAACAGACACAGAGTGGTCGAATGAATAAAGGTCAACCGTATACGATACTCCAGTCTCAAACTGGTTTCACCGGAATGCTATGTGCGATCCTCCGATTTAAGCGTGACTCCACGATCTCTTTCCCAGATGGATTCCGGCAAACTCTCGGTGCGAGGAGTATTCGAAAAATTCTGGTTGAATTCCGGGTACCTCCATGGCCAGGGCTCCTGAATAATTCGGGCCCGGCGAAATTCGAACAATATTCCAGCAACCAGTGGCGGATTGCTCACCATCAATGGAGATCCAACCCAAAGGGTCCCTATTTAGGAATCTGACGCTGAACTTGTCCAGGGGGTACGACATGCCTTTTCCCATGCCCTTCAAAAAAGCTTCCTTTGCGGTCCAATAGGAAAAAAAGGCTTCATTAAAATCTGCCGGAGGTAGAGAGTTGAGAAAACTTCTTTCATGCGGGGAAAAGAAACGGTTTACTATTTCACGAGCGTCCCTGACCGTTTTCATGTACTCGACATCGACCCCGACCCCGGTTCCACTGGCGACAGCGACCAGAGTCATATCCAGGGAGTGAGACAGGCTAAAAGAAAGTTTCGCACCGCCGCCCGTGGTTTTCAGGAAAGGCTTTCCGTATTTAGTTGTATTGAAATTCAGCTTCAGCGGCTCGCAATCTAAGTAGGCTGCAAGAAGTTTTCGAAGCAATACATGAGAGAAAACATATCTGTCCCGATCTGAAGGCCGCAAAAAACCTCGTGCCTTCTCCATTTCTTCCGCTGAAAGGCTTTCAGTGAGTTCTGCATTGGATTGAATAACGGGTTGAAAACGGCTCCGCCAGACATGCACTGCATTGCGTTCGAGTTTGCATCGCACCGGCTGTAATTGCCAATGTTCGTCGATTCCTTCCATGCTGATATTAAACTCCGGAGTAGATCAGGACAGCAAAGATTCAGCCAATTGGAGATTAATCTTACTCAATACCGATGATTCCGAGTCCTGTATAAAGAAGTGGCCCCCAGGGAAAAAATGGGAGGTAAAGTGCATAGAGGTGTGCATCTTCCATGCGAGGATTCTCTCGCGAGTTACCTTTGGGTCGGACAATCCGCCAAATGCGGTGAATGGACATTCCAGGGGCGCCTCTGCCTTGTACAAATAAGCTTCGGCCATTTCAAAATCGGCCCTGAGCGTTGGAAGAAACATTTCCAGCAGTTCTTCGTTTTGGGCCACAAAGTCGGGAAGCCCTCCATATTGCCGGACACGGTCGATAAATTGCCCATCAGGCAGGATGGAAAATGGCTTTTCGGCAGGGGGTAAATGTGGAGCCCGATATCCGGAAAAAAAGAGGCGCGCCGGAGCACGGAGATTCCTGCGTCTAAGCTCTCTTGCCAGTTCGAATGCCACCAGGGCGCCAATACTGTGACCGTAAATCGCAAACGGCCGGTCCATCCAGATAACCAATTCTTCGACAAGGGCGTTGACCAATGGCCCAACGCGGTTAAAAGGGGCTTCTCTGAGGCGGGCTTCCCGCCCCGGCAGATTCACCCGGACCAATTCGATATCCGGCAGGAGGCGTTTGGTCCATGGATAGTAGGCTGCTGAACCGCCACCTGCAAATGGAAGGCAGAAGAGTCTCCCCAACCCTCGGCCCCGGGACGGGCCGCAGGTTGTCCACTTCGACACGATAAGATCGTTTATGGCTTCCATCGAGTCACTTATACCGGTTTGCGTTTAAAATCCACTTACGTAGGGAAGGGAGCAGACGTCCGACTGAGGTTGAAGACAGAATACCCGGCAGCGTGAGGTTCAAGAGATTTGAGGCCGAACCTGCACTCTTCAACCCACTCCGAGACAAAGCCTAACAGCTCTTCCTGGCACACCAATGGTCTTAAGGTGTGATGCGCTCCGCTAACCATTTTAGTAGTCAAGAGACCTGAAGCCTTCATCGCTTTATACTCCTTGCGAAAGACCTGACTAATATACATTTCCCCCAGCTCATCATGCGAACTCAATATTAATAACCGTACGCCTCGCTCTTGAAACAACTGAAAGGATTTCGTTATTTCGTCAATGACCTCCGGCGGTTCACAACTTCGAACCCAATTGGGCCGCAGCCTGCCTCTTACCTGATCGCCAACTGCTTTCCAGACACTAAGATAGTTTGACCGCAAGAGGAACAATCTCATCCAGCTACGGAGGTTGAACAAAGCGTGGCGCCAATAGTAATTGTATTCGACGAGCAGTTCGGTCGGGTCGGCGGGTGTCTGCGGATTTAGCAAGACAGCCCCTCGTACCCGGCTGTCAGCAACAGCAACTCGAAATGCGGGCACAGCTCCCGAACACAACCCAATGAGGATGAAGCGCTTTATGCCCATTAGGCGCTCAAGGTAATCCATCGCCTGCTGCGTCTCATCTATGACGCTTTGGGATACCGGGAGCTTGTCCCTTCGCGGACCACTGTCACCGGTTCCCGAAAAACCAAAACGAAGGACAACACCGCCCATCTCAGCTAAGCGTCTTGCCAATTTCACATAGATACGGTTTGGCCCCACGTGGTGATCGAGTCCGGCGGTTAAAAGCACAACACCCGTTAAGTTGCCTTTTCCAGAAACTTCGCGTGTCCCATTTGCGGCTATGATTCCCACCAGTGACCGGTCTCGTCCGAATGCTATAGCATGTTCCTGCATGATTGCACCGTATCCATCCACTTAGAAATATATTGAAGAGAACAAAAGGGAGTGAGTTTCCTGTACAGTTCCTTCCATACTTCAATCTGATCATCGATCACGTGATAGTTAGCGTGAGGGTGGTTCTCCAGGAAAGGACTCAGGCCATTGACAAGACCGGTCTCATTGTTGCAAAAAAGAAGCACCTTGATGTCAGGACGCAATTTCAACGCGTCCAGGTTAATCGCTTCCAACTCCCGCCTCAACTCTGAAGTCATGGGAAACCCAAGAATTTCGTTGGGCGTTCCCATTGCCGACGGATCGAGAAGTTTCTTTTTCCGAGACTCTTCCTCACAGTAATCGCTTTTATGAAACTTGACCAGTTCCTCCAGATAAAGTCTGCCATCGGCGACCGGTTGCCATAGGATTATGCTGTCGACATGGGGGGAATCGAGGGCCGCTCTCAAGGCCAGAGTAGCTCCGATTCTAAGCCCGATCAGACTGACCCGTGTCAGTTTGCTCCTGTTTCTAATTTCATCGATTGCTGCATGGATATCCCGGGTCCATTGTACAAGTGTTCCCTGGTCAAAATCGCCTTCCGAATCGCCGCAGCCGAAGTAATCGAAACGCAATACATGAAAGCCCGCTCTGGACAGGAGAACCGCAAGTTGATACAGGACTCGATGGGATTGAATGTATTCTTGCCCGATCGGTGCACATATTACGACAGCAGACGACTTGGCACGTGACACCTGAGGCGGATGATGGAATCCATAAAGCCTCTTGGGTGATACTCCGAAATAGAATGGAGTTTGCTCATAGCGGGGAACAGCTTTGTCCATATCATTCGAGCCTTTTGTCTTCGCTTTTCATATCCTTGCAACAAACCTCGGCCAGGCCGAGGTGCGCTTCACAGCCTGCCATAAAGGCCCCTTTTGCCCAGTGCAGCTATTGCCGATGACGCCATGACAATATTTTTTCCACGATCGTTTGCCCGTCCCTGCTTTTTGCCTCCTGCTCTTCGGCCGGTGTTCGTTCCTGCGTTTGCCGCTCCAGTGATGCCGACAATTGTCCGAGCGTCTGATAGACGAACTCACGAGGATTCACCCTGATGCCTATCCTCTTTTCAAGTTGGCTAATCACTTGAATGGATAGCAGAGAATGACCCCCCAGTTCAAAAAAATTATCGTGCACGCTGATATCATCCAGGCCCAATTCCTTTTTCCATATGCTGGAGATGATTTTTTCCATTTCGGTCAGTGGTTCATCGGAATCAGGAGTGGTTTCTGTCCGCATGGGTTCCAAGGAAAGCAATCTCTTGACATCGATTTTTCCGTTCGGCGTCAAGGGCAGTCCGTCCAGTTGAACAAAGGCCGAAGGGATCATATAGTCCGGCAGGTGTCCGCCCAAGAACTCTCTTAAGTGAACGGGTTCAACCTTTTGAGTATCCTTACTCACAACGTAGGCTGCCAGGCACCTGTTTTCGGATTCTCGTTCGCGAACGATAACCGTGCAATCCCTGATATCGGCATGAGTGGCAAGTATTGCTTCAATCTCCTTTAACTCGACACGAAAACCTCGAATGGATACCTGACTGTCGGCACGTCCATAAAACATCACTCGGCCATCGGGCAAATAGCGCGCCAAATCGCCGGTCCTGTACACGGTGTCATTGTTATTGGGGGCATATGGATTGGGAATGAATTTTTCACCTGTTGAAACATCATCATGGAGATACCCCATTGATAAGTACGGGGTGCGAACATGGATTTCCCCCAACTCACCTACACCGGCCAGACCACCTGCCGCATTGAGAATGAGAAGCTGAACTCCTTCAATACCTTTTCCCAACGGAATGTGTTCCACTGCCCGATCTTCAGCTTGAGTGTCCACGACGTGACAGCCCATGGCCTGGGGCGTCTCCGTGGCGCCATAGAAATTGACGCATTGGGCCTTCGGAGCCAGCTTACGAACCCTTTCCACATGGCTCCATGTCAAGGCATCCCCGCCGAAAAAAACATAGCGAAGCGTCGCAAGCTTCACCATTTGCGCATCTGCTTGACCGGCAGGCTCAGTCAAAAGCTGCCCCAGAGCCGGTGTAATATGGGCAACGGTAATCCCCTTCGTTCCTATCCAGTTCCTAAGCCTGTCCGGACTCGCCATTTCGTCCGAATCAGGTATGCAAAGCGTCGCACCCGCCCATAAAGGCGCAAAAATATCCCGCAGCAGCGGGTCGTGAGAAAGACCGGACAGCATACTGAACCGGTCTGACGCGTCAAGCTCGAACTTTGTGCAGTGCCATTCCATAAAGTGCGCCAGCGGTCTGTGTGTGCCGATGATGCCCTTGGGCAGACCCTTTGTGCCCGATGTGAAGAGGATGTACGCCGTGTCGTCCGGGGCTACTTGCTTTTCAAAAGGCTTCGGAGACATGCCCTGCAACAGGTTCTCGACATCCTTTCCGGCTCTGGGAATAGTCAAACGGCACCCGACCCGGGAAGCATCAAGACAGGCGCTCAATTCATCAGGAACCGGGCCTGCAGCTTCCATGCGCAGCCAACCCCTAGGAGAGGCCTGCTCCACCATCTTCACCAATCGAGAGGCCGGATAAGAAGAATCAAGTATGAGAAAAACCGCCCCCGCCTTGAGTATCCCAAGCAAACTCAGCACAAGGCAGGCGCTGCGGTGGGCGTAAACGGCAATAACATCCCCGCGTTCAACTCCGTCGGCACAAAGATGCCCCGCCAGTTGATTTGCAGCGCGCTCGAAGATCTCCATAACTCCAAGTATCCCATCGATCGACAAGCGCCGTGCGTTCCGGAGCGAGACGAGCCCGTGCGGAAAAATGTTGGTGAATGGCGCCCGGCCATCGCGGCGCAAGCGCAACGACAGGATCGGGCAACCGTTTTACCTGGGAGCCTGTAAGAAGTGTATAGCCTCCGATCTTTTCCTCGGGACCTGCTACGACTTGCTTCAACAAGAGCTGATACTGATCTAACATAGTGACAATGCGCTCAGCATCAAAAATGTCGGTATTATAAAGAGCGGTCACATGAATCGCGTCATCCCGTTCCCAGATGTACACAGTTATGTCAAATTTGGCTTCCTTTTCAGTCCCGCCATCTATCTCGGCCGTCAGCCCGGGCTCATCATTTACGCGAATATGGTTAAAGAAAACCTGGAACAGGGGCGTGCGGCTCAAGTCGCGTTGAGGCGCCAGTTCCTCGACTATTTTCTCGAAGGGCATATCCTGGTGAGCATAGGCGCCCAAAGCTGTCTCACGAACGCGTTCAAGCAGCCCAACGAAAGTAGGATTGCCTGACAAATCTGTTCGCATCAGGATAGTATTAACAAAAAATCCAATCAGCCTTTCAGTCTCTACGCGGTTCCGTCCAGCAATGGGAGTTCCAACGACAATGTCTTCCTGCCCCGAATATCTGAAAAGCAATATCTTGAACGCTGCCAACAAGACCATGAAAAGGCTTACGCCCTCACGGCGGCTTAGACCTCTCAGTTTATCCACCAGATTTTGAGGCAGTAACAACCACTCTTCGGCCCCATGATGTGTTTGCACTGACGGCCGTGCGCGATCTGTGGGGAGGCTGAGTGTGGCCAATTCCCCTCCGAGCTTTTCTCTCCAGTAGGCAAGATGGGTTTCGAACACCTGTCCCTGAAACCAATTGCGCTGGCAATAGGCAAAATCTGCATATTGGACGGGCAGTTCAGGAAGTTGCGGTGGCCTACCCGCTACGAATGCTCTGTAAAGTTCGGTAAATTCCCGATCCATGATGCCAAAAGACCAATAGTCGGAAATGATGTGATGCATGTTAACATACAATACATAGTCGTCTTCATCCAGTTGGTAGAGCACAATCTTGAAAAGCGGACCTGAATTCAAATCAAACGCCTTGCCGGATAACTCATCGGCCAACCGCGTGGCTTCAGCTTCCCTTACGGCGTTCGGCAATTGACGTAAGTCAACCTTTTCAAGGGCTATGTTGGGTTCCGGGGCGATGACTTGCTCAATCTGACCATCTGCGAACCGGAAGGTGGTGCGCAGAGTCTCGTGGCGACGCACAAGAGCGACGAAGGCATGCTCAATTGCCATCTCTTCAATGCGGCCCCTCAGACGGAACCTGCGTGGCATGTTGTAAGCGGCGCTTTCGGGTTCATGCTGATGCAGCAACCACAAACGCTCCTGGGAAAAGGATAAAGGAAGGCTCCGCTCACGATTAATCCGATGCAGTGGCATAGCAGCAGTATTTGTGACATTTACTGAGCCGTTTAGAATGTGAAGTATCTCAGCTTTGCGTTGAAATAGCTCTTCACGAAGTGGGGCATCGATAATGCCTTTCGGGGCATCAATCCTCAACTTATCGTTTTCTACCCGCAACTGTACACCCAGTTGTCTGAGGCGGCCTAAAAGTTCAATAACATTCGAATCGGTCTTGACCATAGAGTTACCCTGGTAAGGCGCCACCCTGTCAACGCACGTTTAATGCCGCAGGGGCAATTCCGTGCGCTATCTCTGAAGCCTGCTCCGCAGGACGCCAGCAATCCACGATGTTTCCGTAGTCCAGCTTGACGATAAGATCGCCGAACCGGAAATATCTATCGTCATGTGTGATCACGACCACGGTCTTCCCCCTTTTTTGAGTTCCGGCAGCAAATGCGCGTAGAACACCTGCTTGTACGCGGGGTCCTGATCGGCGGCCCATTCGTCGAATATATAGACCCGTCCGTCTTCGAGGTATGCGGTTAGCAGTGCCAGACGGCGGCGCTGGCCTTGTGAAAGGGCGGTGGTCGAGAATACCCCACCTTCAATACGAACCTTCTTGTCCAGTTCCAGCAGTTCCAGGTAGGTCTTCGCTCTGGCGTCGAGATCGAACTCGTCGGTTTTGGGAAGCCGGTCGAAGATGTAGAAGTCGGAAAACACAACCGAGAATAGCTGCCGGTAACTTTGACTGTCGGTGGGTACCGGCCGTCCCTCGACTCGAATCTCCCCGGAATCGGGCGAATATAAGCCTGCAAGCAGTTTGACGAGAGTGGTTTTTCCGCTTCCGTTGCCACCGATTATGAAGATCACCTGGCCGGGGTCAAGCGTCAGACTGATCGGTCCGAGTTCAAAGCTATCCTGACCGTTGTTCGAGGTCTGGTAGGAGAACGAGACCTCGTCGAACTCGATGCGCGGCGCCGGTTTCGAAATGCAAGACGGTGCTTCGGCGCCGGTGGGCATTGTCCTGTGCGGTTCCACTAAGACCTGTTCGCCCTCTTCGGAGGAGAGTGAGAAACCGAGCGCCTCGATTCTCTCCAGGGCGGCCTGGCCACGGTGGAACGTGGGTATCATAGCGATAATTCCCCAGACCGGCGCCATCGCGTACAACGTGACAAAAGCGTAGCCGGTGAGCGTTGGCAGTGTGATCTTATTTAGTGCGGGCAAGGCGAAAATCAGCATCCCCAGTATCAGGCAGAACATCGCCTGAGCCCATCCATCAGCGATCATATACTCAAACGTTGCCGTCAGGTTCACCTTGCGCAGGTAGCGCGCCGCCCCACCGATGTCCTGCTCAATCACCTGGGTCTGACGAGCTGTGCTCATCTTGACCTCTTTTATTCCTTCGGTCATGGAGCGGAAATGGCGGATCAATACATCGCGGCCGGTGCGCGCGGCCTGAATCGCACTAAATGCATTCTTTAGAAGGAGTTTGTAGCAAACTGCGCCGAAGACCGTCACCATGAACATGGCAAGAGCAGCGATCCATGAGAGATAGGCTAAATAGATCAGGCAACCGGTCAGAACGGCGAGGTTGCCGGCCAGAGAGGGAACGGCCAGGATAGCGGAGGAAAGTATCGACACATCGTCGGTGAGGGTGCTCAGGATACGGGCGGGCCCGATTCGTTCCAGGGTGCGAAGTGGCGTCAGAATGACGCGCCGGGCGAGCGCATCGCACAGGTCCAGCAGCTTTTCCTGAGTGAAACGGACCAGTATCCACTGCGACGAGAGGTTGGTAGCCAACCGGGCAATGGCCAGGCAGACAAAAAGAACGATGAGGATGTGGACCGGGGATTTCCCGTTATTATGGAGGACGTGGTTGATCAGAATGATGAGACCGCTGCCGGTAAGCCCGTTTACGAGGCCCAGGGCCGCGATAGCAAGCACGCGCCGGCCGCCCATTCGGAGAAGGTACGTCAGCAGTTTCATGACCCGGCCCCGGTATTTCCGAGGCACTCGACCAGGATATGATCGAACCCCTGCACGCACGGTTTCTTAAGCAAAGAGCCGGAATCTTCACCAGACGAACTCATGACATCCCAAATATCCGATCCCACGTGATCTCCATCATGGTTGGTTTAAAATTTGTCGTTGTGTGTTCCAACGCGTTAGATCTCAATGATCTCGCGTTCTTCCGACTGTTCGCTTCCTTCGGGCCGTAAGCCTTTGCCATTGTAGACGGACATTTCCAACAATTCGGCCAGTGATTCGACAGTCCTTGCCTCGAAAAGCTTCCTAAGAGATAATTGGACATTAAAGGATTGATAGATCCTGGACATAACCTGCGTACCCATGAGGGAATGGCCGCCTAACTCGAAAAAATCATCGCGGGCGCCAACCTCCTCCACGCCTGAGCAAGTCTTGCCAGATAGCGGCAATAGCACGTTCGGTCTCACTTCTCGGGGCAATATAGTCGTTCGACAGTCTGGGTCGTGAATGCTTCGATTTGGTGAAATTGATTTTGTCATCCCGTGAGTGAGGATCTTGTTTCCCGGAAGAATCCGTGTCCGGAAGAAAATCCCGCGCGATCCACCGGTCGATCCTGGCCTGGAGATTCCCAGTAGAGACAATTACTTGTGTCACAGCTTCCATTGACAATATGCGTCTAAAAACATCCACGCCTTCTTCCGGTGTAATAGCCAATCCGGCTAAATCGGACTCATGCGATGTATCGTCGTCTATTTTACCTTCAAGATTCCAGACATCCCAATTCACGCTGATCCAGGGTCCCGAACTCGTCCGCCCGAATTTATGAGCGAAGGCATCCATGAAAAGGTTTGCGGCTGAATAGCTCGCAAAGCCGAGTCCACCCAGTACAGATGACAATGAGGATGTTAGGAGGCAAAAATCAAGTATTTCATCCTCGAGAACTTCCTTCAGGACAGTCAATCCAACCACTTTCGGTCTAAATTGCCGGGCAGAGTCAGTTACAGCTGTATCTACGACAGTAGTACGAAACGTGTCGTCGTTGAGTATCCCCGCCGCGTGAACTACACCATTGATGGGACCGAACCGGGCATTCGACTGGTTAATCACTTCCCGCATCTGCTCCCGGTCAGCTACGTCAGCACCGAAGACCAGCACTTCGGCGCCCGATTGTTCAAAGCGTTGCACCTTGCGTATTTCCCGGCTCACACTATCTTCATCACTGTGTGACGCGAGCCATCCTTCCCATTCTTCCCTGCAGGGCAAACCGGAACGTGAAGTCAGGATCAGTTTCGCCTGCACGCTTTGCGCAAGATATTCCGCCAGTATAGAACCGACGCCCCCAAGTCCGCCGGTGATCAGGTAGACGCCTCTTTCTCTAAGAACTCCCGGTGTACCTTCGAAGGGGTGATCCAGTCGAATGGCTTCAAAGCTCTGCACCCAACGATGGCGACCACGATATGCAACCACGGTGTCAGAGGACTCTCCGACGAGTTCGCGAAGGAGCTGATCTGCTAATGCTTGCTGCTGAAGGCTGTCTTCCGTGGCGCAGCTTAAATCTATGTTACGGCATTTTATGTAGTGATGCTCTTGAGGAATTACTTTGCATGGACCGAGTATTGTGGCCACCTCAGGGCACAATATCTCTTCGCCGGTTACCTCATGCAAATTATTCGTCACGACGTCAATTTCAATTCTGTCATCAACATGAAATTCAGCAAGAGACTGCGCCAGAAAGACCAGACTATGGAATCCCAGTTGTTCGAACTCATCGACCTGATGGAGTTTCAGGAGAGAATGGCCGTCTACTGCGACTTTCCACAGGTGGACGATCTTTACCAGTTCTTTGCCTAAAGCTCTCAGCTCTGTCAGTAGATCACCATAGCCGTTTTTGGAGTCCGGACAGATGGTGTACTTATTCTGGCCGACTTTCTCGAACCGCACACCCGCAACAGCGGTCACTACATCGTACCCATCGGACCTCAGTCGTTTGACCAACCCCTCACCCAGCCCGTTCTGATCGAGCAAAACCAGCCAGCATTGCTTCTGCTTTTCCAAAGCATTCTGCTTGGCCGGCTTCGGTGGAGTGGATCGCTTCCACGATGGCAGATAGAACCAATCCGAAACCTCACGTCGATTTTGAAATGGTCCCTTCCGAGCTTCTCTTTCAGGGGGGTGACTCTTTGCGTCGATCAAATAACGCCGGCGCTCGAAAGGATAGGTCGGCAAGGGGACACGACGAAGTTGTTCTCTTTTGTGGAAGCCAGCCCAGTCCACTCTTACACCCTCAAGCCATAACCGGCCAAGGGTCTTCAATAGAACGGCGCTATCCGGTTCCTGCTCTTTAGAATGCCGCATTGAGGAAAGAACGGTCTGGTTGGCGCCCCTAGTGGCGTACTGCTCGACTATAGTCCTCAGTGCCCGGCCCGGGCCGACCTCCAACAGAAGTACCTCGGGATCTTTGAGCAGTTCTCGAACGCCATCGGCGAAGCGCACCGTCTGACGCAAATGCTTTGCCCAATATTCGGGATTGGTTGCTTCCTCATCGGTTATCCAGGCGCCGGTCACATTAGACAGATATCTCATCCGGGGCGGTTTGAGATTGATTTCCCGTACACACTCAATAAATTCAGGCAGGACAGATTCAATCACTTTTGAATGGAAGGCATGTGAAGTGTGAAGATGAATACAGCTGACCTCTTTTGCGACGAGTTCTTTTTCCAGAGCGTCTATTGCATCTTGCGAACCTGAAGTCACGCACAATGACGGGCCATTGACCGCCGCCAGGGACAGTTCCTCGTTGATGTAAGGCAGAAGTTCGGTTTCAGGCAGAGCGACGGCCATCATGGCGCCGCACGGTAGTTTCTGAATAAGCTGTCCTCGCGCGGCCACAAGGGTCAGCGCTTCTTCGAGTGAAAAAACGCCCGCCAGGCACGCTGCCACGTATTCGCCGATGCTATGGCCGATCATTGCATGCGGCCTGATTCCCCATTCCTCCCAGAGTCTGGCCAACGCATATTCAATTACAAAGAGGGCCGGCTGGGCAAAGGCTGTCGCGGTAAGCCGGTGTGAGGCCCCTTCGATTTGTTTTGTATCAGGATATAAAATCTCACGCAGGTCGCATCCAAGGTGCGGCTGCAGAAACTCCGAGCAGAGATCGACCTGCTCGCGAAACGCAGGTTCTCCCTCATAGAGATCCAGGGCCATATTTACGTGTTGCGATCCCTGGCCGGAGAACATAAAAACAACACGTCGGCTTTCAGCACCGTTTTCAGTTGTAGATACCCTCCTCGGGTCCAAAGTATTGAGCGCCAATGCGGCATCGTCAGTGCTCCGGCAGACGACGATTTGTCTGTTGCTGAACCTCCTGCGGCCGATTTGGAGAGTGTAGGCTATATCGGGCAGGCTCAAATCGGCATCCGTCCCAAGGTGCTCGACAAGTCTTTGCGACATCGTCGAAAGGGCAGTTTCGGTCTTTGCGGAGAGCGTTAGCAGTTGCCATTTCCTGGAACAATGCGAAGCCTCTCCGGCAGAAGCCTCCTCGACAATCACGTGAGCGTTGGTGCCCCCAATGCCAAAAGAGCTTACCCCGGCCCGGCGCAAGCTTTCACCCGCCTTCCATTCAGCAGGTAAAGTGTTCACATAAAATGGACTGTCTCTGAAATCGATTTCGGGATTGGGAGTTTCGAAATTAAGACTGGGCGGAATCAGTTTGTGTTCGAGCGCCAAAACAGTCTTGATCAAACTGGCAATGCCTGCTGCAGCGTCCAGGTGTCCAATGTTGCTCTTCACCGATCCTATGGCGCAAAATCCGGTTTTGCCATTACTTGATCCTGAAGGCCTTTGTGAGGGCGGCCAATTCTATGGGGTCCCCCAGCGGCGTCCCCGTACCATGCGTCTCAATGTAGCTTATCGTCTCCGCATCAATACGTGCCGAGGCTTGAGCCATTGAGATTACTTCCGCCTGGCCATCTATGCTGGGAGCGGTGTAACCTACCTTCCAGGAACCATCGTTATTGATGGCCGAACCTTTGATAACCGCACGTATGCAGTCTTTATCCGCGAGAGCGTCGCCGAGGCGTTTTAGAAGAACGACGCCGATTCCTTCGCCGGCAACAAATCCTTTCGCCTTGGCATCGAAGGGTCGACAGTGTCCGTCCGGAGAAAAAACCATTCCCTCCTGGTAAAGATAGCCTGATTTTTGTGGAAAACTGATAGAGACTCCACCGGCGATTGCCATATCGCATTCATAGTTGAGCAGGCTTTGACAGGCGAGGTGCACCGCAACCAGAGAGGTCGAGCAGGCGGTTTGGATGTCGATGCTCGGCCCCTTCAAATTCAGTTTGTAAGAGGTACGGGTTGTCAGGAAATCCTTGTCGCTTCCGATAAAAAGCTGGAAACTGCCCAGCCTCTCGAGAACCTCCCTATTACGGAGAAGGTTGCTCAAAAGGTAAGAGTTCATGCTGCAACCTGCATAAACGCCGATCAAACCGGCGTATTCTTCAGGGTTATAGCCTGCGCTTTCAAGGAGTTCGTATGAAGATTCCAGGAACAAGCGATGTTGCGGGTCGATGATCTCCGCTTCTGCCGGGTTAATGCCAAAAAAGGATGCGTCGAAAAGGTCGGCGTCTTCAAGAAAAGCCTTTCTTCCGACATAGCCGGGATTGTTTATGAAGGTACGATCTACGCCTGAAGAAAGCAGATCTTCATCCGATAAGGACGAAACACACTCAATCCCCCTTCGGAGATTTTGCCAGAACTTATCGAGATCTCTTGAGTTCGGAAATCGGCCGGACATGCCTATGATTGCCACTTCATGCAGTGAACGGTCCGCCTGCGTCTCACCCATTAACCTTCTCCCGCGTTCTGCGTAATTCCTGCTGCCGCATTAGAGCTTTTTCCCGCCTTTGAGTTCTGTCATACGCCTGTTGAAAAGAAGGCCGATCAGGTTGCCGGCCCACTAAATAATTGGCCAGAGAAGCAATTGTAGGATGTTGAAACAATGCCATTACCGGTATATTTTTATCGCTGAACGCCCGTATCATGTTCAGAACTTGAACCATCAACAGCGAGTGTCCTCCAAGCTCGAAGAAGTTGCTATTTACGCTCACCCTGTCTACTTTGAGAACTTGCTGCCAGACGGAGGCGACAGCACTTTCAACGTCCGTTCGCGGCGCCACGAACATTTCCCGAGACGGTTCTTCAAAAACCGGTTTAGGCAGGGCTTTTTTGTCGACCTTCCCATTCGGGGTAAGAGGAATTGCCTCGAGCTTTACGAAATGCTGCGGGACCATGTATTCGGGCAGCTTCGACTGAAGATAGCCGCGTGCATCCGGCGCCGACATGGCGGCCCCATCCCTGGCGACGTAGTATGCAACCAGGCGCCTGTCTCCCGGCCGGTCCTCCCGTAATGTAACAATGCAATTACTCACAGCCTCAATGTCCTTGATGCGGGCTTCGATCTCTCCAAGTTCTATCCGGAATCCCCTCAACTTCACCTGTTGGTCAATCCGCCCAAGACACTCAATGCTGCCGTCAGGCCTGTACCGGGCGAGGTCCCCTGTCTTATAGAGCCTGGCTCCGGGCTCATCGCTCAGCGGGTGGGGGATGAATTTTTCCTCGGTGAGTTCGGGCCGGTTCAAATAACCGCGCGACAGTCCGTCTCCCCCGATATGAAGCTCCCCGACAAGGCCTATCGGCAAGGGCTGCAGCGAATTGTCAAGGATGTATATTTGAGTATTATCGATGGGATATCCGATGGGGACCGACTCGTCCTCGGACCTGATGCGAAAAGCGGTGGACCAGATTGTGGTTTCGGTAGGCCCGTAAAGGTTCCACAGTTCCCTGCACCTGCTCAGCATGGGGCCTACGAGGTCAGGTGGGAATGCTTCTCCGCCGCAAATGGCCTTGAGGGGCTCATGGCCTGACCAGCCCGACTCGATCAGAAGCCTCCAGGTCGAGGGCGTTGCCTGCATAATCGATACGTCATGTTCTACGATCATGGCGGCGAGGCGCAGGCCATCCAAAGTATCGTCGCGTTCGGCAATGACCGCCTTGCCGCCGAAAAGCAGCGGCAGGAACAGCTCAAGGCCGAATATGTCAAATGACATCGTGGTTACGGAAAGAACTGTATCCTCCGGCGTCAGGCCCGGTTCTTTCTGCATGGAGTACAAGAAATTGACCAATGCTTTGTGTGGTATCTGGACTCCCTTTGGTTTTCCGGTTGAACCAGAGGTGTAAATGACATACGCCAGGTTGTGCGGTTCGGAAAGCGGTGCGGGATTGTTGTCTTTTCCCCTGGATATCGTTTCCCAGTCGGAGTCGATACAAATCATTCGTCCTGGAAAGCCGCTGATATTTTCTTTGAGGTGATTTTGAGTGATCAGAATTCGAGAATTTGAATCACGTAGCATGAACTCGACCCGATCTTCAGGAAAAGCGGGGTCTAACGGCGTGTATGCGCAGCCTGCTTTCAAAATACCCATCAGGCCAACGACCATGTCGATCGACCTGTCTGTATAAATTCCGATAATATCGTCAGGTTTAGCGCACAGTCCCAACAGATGATTCGCAACCAGGTTGGCTCTGCTGTTAAGCTCGCTGTAGGTAAGGGTTGTTCCGGCGCAAACTAAGGCGGCGGCATCGGGAGTTCGCCCGGCTTGTTCCTCGAATAACCTGTTTAAGCACTTTTCAGGGTAGTCGGCATATGTATCGTTCCATGTGACCAAAAGTTGATGGCGCTCGGCATCCGGCAAGAACACCAACTCGGAAAGACGGCGGGAGGGATCGACAACAACGGATTCGAGCAGCGTCATGAAATGGCCGATAAACCGCTTGACCGTTTCAGCATTAAACAGTTCGGTACTGTATTCGATCCTGCCGGCAAGCCCCTTATCGTCTTCCCACATGAAGAGCGTAAGATCGAACATGGAACTGCCTGTCTCGATCACCAGGGGAGTCAGGGTCAAACCTGGAAGTTTGGAAGAGGTCATTGGCACCTGCAATACGAACATCACCTGGAACATGGGTGAATAGCTCATGTCCCGATTCGGATTGAGGGCCTCCACCAATTTCTCAAACGGAGTGTCCTGGTGGGCAAACGCATCCAGCGCAGTCTCTTTCACTCTCTTCAGTAAATCCAGGAAGCGAGGATTTTCTGAAAGGTCCGTTCGCAAGACCAGGGTATTTACGAAGAACCCGATCAGAGGCTCCATGTCGGCCAAATTGCGGTTGGCAATAGGAGAGCCCACCGCAAAATCCGTCTGTCCGGTGTACCGATGGAGCAGTGCCTTTAATGCTGCCAGGAGAGTCATGTACAGCGTGACGCCGCATTGCTGACTGAGCCTGTTGAGGCCCTCCCTGAGCCGGTTTGGAAGCTTAAACAATTCACTGGCTCCCCGATGACTCTGAACAGCGGGACGGGGCCGGTCCACCGGCAATTGCAAAACCGGTATGTCACCTGAAAGCTTTTCCTTCCAATAGGAAAGCTGACTATCCAAAACATCGCCCTGCAGCCACTCGCGCTGGCACTGCGCAAAATCGGCATACTGGATGCGCAGATCGGGCAATGGCGGGGGTTGTCCTTCAGAAAACGCCCTGTACAAAGTCTCAAGTTCGCGCGCGAATATGCCTAGCGACCAGCCATCGGTTATGATGTGGTGCATGGCTATGATCAGCAGGTGTTCTTCCATGCCCAGTTGAATAAGTGTACCTCGAAGAAGAGGTCCCCTGGCAAGGTCAAACGGGCGTTGGGCCACTTCGGCGGCAAGTCGCTCAGATCTCTTTGCTCGCTCAGCCTCCGAAAGCTTGCTCAAATCGACCAACTGGAGATCAAACGGCGATGCAGGCGATACGATCTGCACCGGTTCGCCGTTCATCTCGCCAAAGGTGGTCCGCAAGCTCTCATGGCGGCTAATAATCCCCATGAGGCTCTTCTCAAGAATGTCCACCCGGAGGTTTCCTTTAAGGTGAAAGCCCCCCGATATGCTGTAGGCAACATTATCCGGGTCCAACTGAGCCAGAAACCACAACCGCTCTTGTGCAAAAGAAACACACAGCGGTTGGTCCCGGGGGATCCGGTGCAACGGTAATGCCTCCAGATGGCTTTTGGATGATGGCTT
>CAWGZP010000208.1:0-6250 GCA_963826655.1 uncultured delta proteobacterium | reverse complement strand
CATGTTTCTTGGTTCGACCGTATCGCGGTTTAGCTCGTCATACTGCTTGGAGAGCGTTTCCTTGTTGGCGTCAGTAATGGAAATCACGTTTCCGTTGGGATCATAGGCGAACTGCGTCTGTATCCTATGGCGTCGGTCACAAGCACCGGCCGGCCAGAGCGTCATAGGCGGTATTTACGATCTTGCCGTTTGGATTGATGCTTTAGATGGCCTTGCCCGCCAGGTCATAAAGAACCTGAGATCTATTGCCGTTTGCATTGATCACGGCCGTTCTCGGTTCATAGTTAAAATCCCCTTTGTTCTTTGCTCCGAATAACAAGCATTCATGTCACCCGCCATTATCGGATGTGCCGAGTGAAACGACTTCCCTCTCGGAGAGAGCCGCCGAGATCCTGAAGCCTCCAGAAAGAAGACTGGAAACCCTGTGTTGGATGGTGGGGTTGCCGTCCATATTTAAAGGTGTCACATGGCTATCTTTCGTTGCTGATTTTCCGATCGTATATTTTTTCATAATTGTGTATCAACCGCTGTGCATCTTCATTGAGAAGGTCTGGTCGGTTTGCGAAACGTACAGGGCTTCTTGCCAGCACTATAAGAGTAGCCAACTGCTCAAGGTCCAGCGCATTAAGATTTTTGCCATAACGCATCACCGCAACTTCATTCAACCCGCATCCGTAACCATTAGGGACCAGAGAACACCAAAGGCCGAATATTTGTTGCTCATTGTAATGCAGGGGGAGCAGCAACACCCACAACGCATTATTTATATGCCAATTGAGCATGCTGTGACCATGAGCCTTGCCAAATTTTGATCTAAGCGACAGGACGGCATAGCTCTTGATCTGTACCCAACCTCCAGAGGCCACAATTGCCAGACGTCGAGCCAATTCTGGAGGTTCACGATCAAGTCGTTGAGCTTGCGTCAATATCGTATTAATCACTAGGCAAGGCTAGGCGGGATGATAATCCTATCATATATACCTAAGAATAACAATATTAAACAAAATATTACACAAATAACGACAGTAGAGGTTTTTAATATAATACATTATACTTTCCATACTAATAGTTCGGTGTATGTTATGCATCTGCGTTTATTTTGCATAGTCTGCGCGCATCATGTGTCGCTAGAGTCGTTCCAAAGATTCAACCCAACTTCAAATTAGATAATTGCCTTAAGAAGCATAGACTCTCCTTTTCATGAAGAAGAGTGATACAAACAATGAGGTTAGCGTAGTAAGTGTGAGAATGTAGTTCTCAATAAGGCAACCATCGTTAGCATAATCGCAGACAAATCCGAAATAAGTGTTAATTAAACCAAAACAACAAATCGTACAATCACCCTTTGCCAGCCAATTAATCGCGGATACCACTGTAAAAGCTAAAAGTGATGTCAAAGAAAATATATGTAAAATCAACTTGCCCATACCGTTGACAAATAAATAAACAGTATAAAAAAATGTTAGAATGGCTAATTCATACAAGCCTGATGGATGATGCAAAAGGACTTCCTGCACAGCCGGCAGCATCCACAAAACCATCCATGGCAGTGCGGCGCACATCGGCGAAAGAATTGCCCAAAGAGCGTGTGTATACACGCTCTTTGGGCGTAGACTATCCACTATCCTCATCAAGTGTAGCATTATCAGTTCCTATTTCATCTTTTTCTGTAAACCAATTGCATCATATTCATATTTGGTCGGTTAGGGCAAATTAAAAATCCGCCAGCCATGGATGCGCCTTCATAAAAGCTGCCACCGGTTTCTGTATTAAAATTATGGCCACTTTAGTTAGTAGGAGTCGAAATAATGCTCTTTGATGTATCCGGTTGCGCCAGCATATGAAGATAAGCTCCGCCAGAATCATAATTGTTTTGAAGCAATTGATTTAAATTGCCATAATCAACATTATTAGTCACAAGGAACCCTAAGGAATTTCAGCACTCGCCAGTAACCGGGTCTCTACATGGATGGATTTCGGCCCCTATCACAATAGTTCCATCTGAATACGGGATCACTCCGGGCAGGCCGGTATCTGAAATGAGCCGCACACCCTCATGGCGATTTACATCGCCTGTGGCATTGCCTGACATAAGAGACCCTAACATTCGCAAGACACCTGCCATTCCAGTCTTGACGTCAATGTGGGGTCGAGGGGACAGACGAATCGTCTCCCGGCTGTAACTGGTTGGTGTTGTTCCAAGTAGTAGTGTCAAAATAGCCCGTTATTGATTGAAAATTCCGATCATAGGAATCGACTGCATAAAAACTATAGCCTTGTTGGCCATTTGGAAGTGTGACATATACGCCGACAGGAAGCCCGTGAGGATCATTGGCATTGACGGGGTTGTTTTTATTGGAATAGCTCACGGATGTCAGCCGGTAGTCCGCGTCATAAGCAAAGTTTGTGACCCCGCTTGAATCCGTCCGGCTCAGTGATGTTACCAACGTTGTCCCTCAGGTTGGCCACGCTGTTTACCGCCCCGGTCGCGGTGGCATTGGAAAGGCTTGCCAGCCGGTTGTCGTCGCCTCACGTGTAGCTCGTTATCGCCCCGTTCGATAAGACCCGATTTAGAAGCCTTCCCGCTCCGTCATACTGGTAGGAGACCTCGACGTAGCCCTGGTTTTGCTCGGCTATGAGCCGGTTGGCATCATCCTAACGGTATGACAGGCCAAGATCCGCCCGTTAGTTCCAAAACCACGTTTTTCCGGTTAAAATGGTAATATGCGCAATAGAGTGTCAAACATCCAGGCAGCTACAGCCTTATACGCTGAGGGGTTGGTTGTTTACCCGGTCCGCCAATTATGTCCAGCCACTTCAAAAGTCCACGGTCGAGGATTTCTTCGGCGCGCCTCGCATCGAGCCGGTATTTCTCCGGAATGAACGCAACCGTTGGGACGTAGACCCCATCCTTTTTGGCCAGGAAGGGGCATTCTTCGAGCAATTCGTCCGAAAGCTTCTCCAGGTAAGAAAAAGACCAGGCGAGAATGGAGCGGCAGTCGCGGATCGGCACGTTCTCGGCAGTACAGCAGTTTGCAAAAATTCGAAGCCCCGCAAACCCCTCATCCTGTGCCAGTTCCTCCGGGCGGATTCCTTCTTTTTGGAGGAACGGCAGAGGGGCTATCAGCGATATCTTCAGTGGTAGAGAGTCATAGTCCCCGTACTCGTTTCTCAATTGCGACAGTACGTCGACCAGGCGCTCCTTATCGGGGTCGAATCCCCTTATAGCGTTTATCCCTGAGAATTCGCCCATTTTCTCAAGAATTTCTTCCCTCAAGTCGCTACGGACCAGGATGACACACCCGTGGTCTGTCTGGCAGAAATCGTTTCGAAGCAGGTCCGAATCGGTTTCATCGGGGTCGTCCAGGTAGACGACCCGCAGCCTTTTGAAATCGGCGGCCTGGGCGCCGGCAGCCTCCTCCAGCATATTGTTCGCATATTCCTCGAAAAGGCGATCCAGTGAATCGGTTTCTTCCTGTTCGACAAAAGCCACCTGCGAGGCTTGAACAATATCGTCGACTCGCAACTACCTGGAGCATGTGGCGGGAATAATCGAACGGTTCGTGGGCGCCTTTCCACTGGGCAAAGGTCAGTATCTGAAGCTCTTTTTTCAGTGCGTCCGGAAGCCTGTCTATGCCTTCGGTCCCGTCGAGGTTTTCCCTTGGAATTATCAAGGTCTTGCAGCCCGCTGCATAGGCGGTCTCCAGTTTCACTCCCATTCCTCCCACACCGGTAATGCGCCCCTGGGTATCGACCTCGCCCGTTATAGCTACGTCGCGGCGGATTTTTCGCTTCCCGAAAAGAGAAGCCAGCGCAAGGGCGATGGCAGCCCCGGCTGAAGGTCCGTCTTTTCTGGTCGAGCCGCCCATAAAGTGCAGGTGCACCGGTGTGGACATCTCCGCCGCGTCTATGCGCAGTTCTTCCGCGAGCACGAGGATTGCGGTCGAGGCCACCTTTCGGCTCTCATCCATCACGCGTTCGATGTTCCCCGTGGTGTGGACCATGCTGAGATAAGAAAAGGAGCCCTCTCTCCTTTCACGGCCGGTCCGAACGGGCGTGGCCTGAATCGGGATAAGCGTGCCGATCCCCATGTCCATGTTTACTCCAAGCCCCATCATCTCTCCGACGCGGTCTTCTTCGTTGATGAGGCGCTGGCGATTTGGCATGTCAAGATGTTTGCGAATAGTAGCCATGGTGATTTTTACGGAGATCTTGCCTTCCCCCATGATCTCCTTTCGCTGTGCTCGGAGAAAGAGCGTGCGTATGATTCGCTCGAGGTCGCGCACACCCGCTTCCGAGGTATGGTCGCGGATAAGGTGCCGCAGGACGTCGCTTGCCGCCCCGGGGTCGAAGAAGATTTCATCACGCCCTATCAGGTAGCGTTCCCTGATGCGGTGGACCAAAAACTCCCTGGCGATAGCTATCTTCTCATCCACGCTGTACCTGTCGAGGAAAATGACTTCGCAGCGGTTGAGGATCGCCGAAGGCACAGTGTCGACCGTGTTGGCGGTAAGTATGAAATGGCAGTTGGAGAGGTCTATATCCACGGTGCTCTGGGTATACTTGTCATGGAAAAGGTGGTTTTGTTCCGGGTCGAGAATCTCGAGCAGGGTTGCGATTGCGAATTTTTCCGTCTTATCGGCTTCGTCCATTATGAACATGCCGTTCATCACGCCCATTTTTATGAGACCTTGAACTATGGGGCCCGGTTTCGAGCCTTCATAAGTAAATCCGTAGCCCCGGATGTCCGCCTCGTCTTTCATGCCTCCCAGGGAAATCTTGTGGTACGGAATGCCGAGACTGCGTGCGATCGAAATGGCGAGGGAAGTCTTGCCCACGCCGGGGGGGCCGACAAAAAGAAGGGCGCTCCCGGTTCTGTGCCAGTGTCTTTTCTCGGATTCCCTGAAATGCTGGTATCGCCAAATCAGGTTCGCAAAAAAATCGGATATTATTTCCTTCGGTTTCTTGAGACCGTAATGAGAGCGGTTGAGTCCTTCGTCGAATTCTTCCGGGGAGACCCAGATCTTTTTGATATGTCCCCAGGGAATTGAGAGCAGGGTTTCGAGCAGTTCGGTGTACTTGGCCCCGCTTTGCCCGGCGGCATTCATCTTGTTTTTCTCGATCAGCTCGATTACCGATTGCGGTATATCGGGGTCGGTCCGAGCTTCATCGATACGCTCTTTCAAGCTCCTGGCCTGTTGGGGCGCCGATTCCGTTTTGGTTTGGGGGAACAGCCTCTGAGCACTCCGTTGACTTGAGATGTCTTCTGGTTCCACGAATCCCTCCAGATTCTTTTTGAAAATCTCGAATAACTGTGGCAAAGGTTTTGCCTGGTCCAGTTCGGCGGCGATGTCCAGTTCTCCGAATAGCCGCTCCAGCCCCCATCGGTTCTTGAATATTTTAAACAACTCCATTCCTTCGCCCGGATCGTGCCGAACGGTAAGGGCAAACAAGCGCAGCAACCTTCTGAAGCTGGACATGTTTCTCGATAGGGGGCGTCCTTGCAGGAAGCCATTGCGGTAGCAGTAGTGAAGGACCCTCACCTTCGTTTGTATATCCAGGTCCGCGAAAAGCTCTACGAGGAACCGGCCGGGCAGTTCGGCAACGAGCCTGCCGTAAGCCGCTTCTATTCGAGCCAGCCTGAATTCGCACTCCTCTCCGCGTTCCGACCGGTCAAGGAGTTCGAGATAGTTTTTCCCTTTTAGGCCGCTCAAAGGGGTGCTCAAAACTTCTCGAAGAGCCTGGTAGCTTTTGGGGTCCTTTTTTCTCCATCCTGCCGCAAACTCGATATCTGAGCGGACGACGTCAAGCTCGGTAGCATTTGGAAAAATAAGATGTTCGAGATGATGTCTCAACAGGAACTCGGAAAATTTCAGACCCTTGCGCTCTTCTTTTTCCCCGTTCGTACCCTTGAACTCTCCCCGCACTGGAAGAATGAACGCCAGGTAATCGAACAGCCGTTCACGAACCCCTCTTTTTCAGCATTGGTGACCTTGATAAACTGGCAGATCTCCGGGATAAAGAGCGTATCATCACTCCGGCTGAATTCGAAGCTAAAAAGAAACAGATATTGGGGATATGAAATGAGAGCCCGTCTTATCAGTCGCCGGAAAGGCACCTGGAATATTGTCTTATCCACTGGAAAAAATCCCCTGACCGGCAAATATGGCACCAAGTGGATAACCGTTCAGGGCACACGCCCCGAAGCCGAACGCCAGAAAAACGAAATCCTGAGACAATACGATGTCAC
>CAWGZP010000207.1:0-16570 GCA_963826655.1 uncultured delta proteobacterium | reverse complement strand
AGCACGAAGCAAGTGCCCCTCGCTCAGCAGTTTCACCGTGGTGAACTATTACCGAAATTGAAAGAGAAGACTGTATGAGTGTGATAACAAATTATTCGTTTTCCAAAGAGCCGGAAGTTTCCTATGCCACCTGTAAATATAGGCTGAATGCAGGGGAATTCGATGCTCAAATCCGGAAGCGGGAAGAAAACTACCTCGAACTCCCCGATTCCTAAACCACCCAATTCTTAGATTCCTCAATCACCATAATACACAAATGGATTCCGATCTGCCAAACGGCAACCGGAAGCGGCAATAGAAACGGTAATAGAAGTGGCAAAGAGCAGCAAACTTATCCAGGCTCCCGCAGCCGGTAAAGAATATTTATAGAGACCCGCCTGGCTTCCGACACCGATCTTGCCGGAATTCAAACGGAGAATACCCTTTGTCGAGTCATATACCTCCGGCTAAGCCGGAGGCCTGGAAAACCAGTGGCCGCTCAAAGCGGTTGGAGCGTTGGCATGCTCCATATTTATCCACGTGGATAGTATGCGGCATACGTCACCCCTGCAGGCTTTAAGCCTGGGTCCGGCGTTCTTAAGGACACTGGGTTCCGGCCAAAAGCATGCCGGAATGACGACATCGGAGCCTGACCTTTCGTGGAACTCGAAGCTGTCTTTAAGGTAAACCTTTGTGCATTCCCGGAAATGTCAAACTCTGGGAGTCCCCCGTCAGAGCCGGGGGGTACCCGTGATTAATTACAAAAACCGTCCATGTCTTACGGTTTTTGATCTTCCCGCCCTTTCGCTCAATTCCTTTTTGAAGATAGCCAGTGAGGTTCGAAGCTCAAGTTTGCTTTGAATGCAGGCTTTTTGGATCACTATGCAGGCTTTTCCATTCAGTGGAGGGAGGGGAGTGCGGAATAGAAGAGCGCATTCGACCGCGAATTTCCCGAAACTTCCGGCTCTGACAGGTTCTATGCTCTGAAAAAGATAGAGCTGGAGGCTCTATCCCCTGGCCTCATTCTTGCTGCAAGAGCTCCTTCTGTGTAGCCGACCGGTGGCATTCAAACGACCTCAGGGGGAGAATGGGAGATGGTTTCGACTAAATTTCGATTGATCGTATTGTGCGTTTCGTGCATGGTCCTTGCCGGACCCGGTTTCACTCAGGTGGCCGCCAGCCAGACATGTGAATTTTTTCCCGCCGATAACATCTGGAACACGCCGGTAGACAACCTGCCTCTCGATGCGAACTCGGCGGCCTATGTAGCCACAATTGGACCAAAGAACACCCTTCATCCGGATTTTGGTTCCGGCGTCTGGCCGCCCAATTCGGATTCTCCTATCGGCATCCCGTACGTGACCGTTCCGGGAACACAACCCAAGGTGCAGGTCAGCTTCGACTACGCGGATGAAAGCGATCCCGGGCCGTATCCAATTCCCGCGAGCGCGCCCATTGAGGGTGGATCTCAAAGCGACGGCGACAGGCACGTCCTGGTCATCGACACCGACAATTGCATTCTCTATGAACTCTATTACGCCTATCCTAACTCCGACGGATCGTGGAACGCCGGGAGTGGGGCTATCTTCGACTTGAAATCGGATCAACTACGGCCCGCCGGGTGGACTTCGGCGGATGCCGCCGGCCTGCCGATCTTTCCCGGTCTCGCGCTGTATGACGAGGTCTTATCGGGTGAAATCAACCATGCCCTGCGCTTTACCGCTCCTCAGACCAGAAAAGCCTATGTATGGCCGGCCCGTCACTTCGCATCCACTCTTACCGGCATGCAATACCCGCCGATGGGTCAGCGATTTCGGCTAAAAGCCGGGTTCGATATTTCCGGGTTTTCCACACAGACCCAGGTAATTCTCACCGCCCTCAAACGCTACGGCATGATCCTGGCCGACAACGGTTCGTCCTGGTACATCTCGGGCGCTCCGGATTCGCGCTGGAACAATGACACTCTCGTCAGCGAACTCGGCCAGGTGGCAGGCGCCAACTTCGAGGCAGTCGATGAATCTTCCCTGATGGTCAGCGCCGATTCCGCAGCCACGAAGCCCACGGCCGGACCTTCAACAGTTACCGTCCTCTCGCCCAATGGCGGTGAAACACTCACCAGTGGCAGCACCTTCACCATTGAATGGAGCGCTCCGGCGGCGGCAACGGAGTTCAAGCTGCAATATTCCCTGAACAGCGGGAAAACCTGGCAGGCTGTCGTGTCCGGCAAGAAAGCCGGGGCGAGTTACCTGTGGAAAGTACCGGCGGTGACATCAAACCGGACCGGGTGTCTCGTGAAAGTAACCGGTTTTGACACGGGAGGGCACGTGGTGGCGAGCGATCAATCAAATACGACCTTTACCATCGTACGCAAATAGAACCATACAGTTTGGAATTTCCTGTGAATCCCACTTTGAAAAGGGAGGTATTTACAGGCAGGCACCGCAAAATCAGCGGGAGAAAGCTGAGCTGCACTTTTAACTCCGTTCTCATCGCATGGGAGGGTTTTTAAATGCGCGCAATCAGGAATCTTGGACTCTTTCTGCTCGCTCTACTGCTCGCGCCCGTGGGCGTTCTTTATGCCCAGACCCTATCTATCACGCCGGCAAGTGCGACGGTGGGGGTTGGAGCGATCTACAGCTTTCTGCTGCAGCATCGTGGCGCACAGCGACTGGACCGCCACCGGCACGATGTTCGACTATCGCGCCAGTTGGATCTCCATCAACCACCAGGATGGCGACGGCGGTCAGTTCGAGCTCTTCCGCAATGGAGAATGGCTCACCAAGGAAATGAGCAATTACGATAACAACTGCCTGGGTATGACCACCGTGTATCACAACACGCTGGCGCTGCAGAACTGGTGTCCCGACGGCACGCCGGATCTGCAATGGTACGAAGCCGGCGAGTGGGCCAATGGCAGCCAGTGGATGGAAGGCATCGACGCCGGCGATCCCGCCACCCTTTTCAGCACTGGCCCCGGCTACGTTTATGCGACGAGCGATCTGACCAATCTATTCAACCGTCTTGATATCTGGTCGCCAAATACAGGCGCCACCGACATCATTCAGGCCACCCGCTCAATCGTGTGGCTGAACAACGATTACATCGTGGTCTACGACCGCGCTACCTCACGCCATACCGGTCTATTCAAGCGTTTCAACCTTTCCCTGGTAAACAAACCCGGCCATCAGCAACAACACTGCCGTTGAGACGCTGAACAGCGGGCAACAGTTGTTCGTGCAAACGCTCCTGCCTCAAAACCCACTCATTACGGCGGACCTGGCTGTTAATAATCTGAATCCCGTGGCTCAACTGGAACCGACCCAATTCATTCTGACGGTTGAAGACCCGGCAAAGCCGACCGATGTGCGCTTCCTGCATGTATTGCAGGGAGCCGATCCCCAGTTGCGATGACCCCGGCCGCCTACTTACGAAGTACCGGTGGTACGGCTTTTGACGGCGCGGCATTCGGCAACGCAGCAGTTTATTTCCCGGTGAGCGCCGATGGATCGTTTACGGGAAACACACTGTCTGCCCCCGCCGGGGTAAATACCGTCCTCGTGGCCGGACTGGCGGCCAACACCTCTTATGTCGTGGGCACCCAACCCCAGAGTGGCGGAAACGCGATTAACATCACTCTCGGAAGCACTGGCACTGTGACCGATGGGGCAGGGGTCCTCAGGCTGAGTTTTTGAATTTGGAAGAGGGAAGGAAGAATTTGGAAGAGGGAAGGATGAATTTGGAAGAGGGAAGGATGAATTTGGAAGAGGGGAGGATGAATTTGGAAGAGGGAAGGATGAATTTGGAAGAGGGGAGGATGAATTTGGAAGAGGGGAGGATGAATTTGGAAGAGGGGAGAAAATCTCTCCATCCCCAAATCCCTATAATCTTCAATCGTTAAAATATGCTTATAAGAGAGGCGAGCCGCAGGAAAGACAAGAGCATTGCCACAGTACTATCCCGGAGCTATAAAAACTTGTAGACGAAAGGCCGGAAGCATTCTGCGCAACATTGCTCTGCCCAAATAGCCATCAGGGATTGTGTTCATAGTCCTGCCTGGAAACAATTCACTTGTTTCAGCCACTCATAAGAACCGCTTTGTATCCTTTCGAGAGTGTGCATTCGCTGTCCCGGCAAGTTTCTTGAGTTTGTTGATTCTTAAGAACCCTCGAATGTAGTATTGTGAGAAGTGGACGTATTTCGTCCGGTTGAGTTGTATATCCGGCTGATCGTTTTTGAGATAATAGCGCGATGACATTCTAACGCAAGGAGGAACATTAAATGTTGCGCCACAGCAAAAGTGCAGCAATAGTATTGGCAACGATCTTTGTCGGTTTCGTTTCGGTCAACACGGTTCTTGCCCAAATGTCCTGCGCCGATCTCAAATACGGCAAACCGGACTACCATGAAAAGATGGACGAACTAGCCAAAAGAGCAGCATTACCGGATAATTACTGGAGTCGATACCATGAATCCGTTGTCAGCGATTTATGCAGTGGCGACATCAAAGGCGTTGATAAACTTGTCGATAATGGATTTGTGAAACCCCTTGAGGCTCAAAATATCGGAAAAGTTATCGGAAAAACATACGATCCCAAGCAAAGATCGGAAACGGGGAAAAGTTATGGTTACTCCAAAGAGAAATTCCTGGAGATGGGAGCTTGTAGTGCCTGCGCAGACAATATTGCACAATACTATACCAAGAACCCCGATTCTCCATGCGGAAAACTGGCAAAACAGGCCCTGGAGGGAAATCCCGCCGCAATTAAGAAGTTGGTTGCGTTTCCGGACTACTGCCAGTGGAAATACTGAAATTTATTACCGGAATCCAGTGTCATTAACCGTCTTAAGCCTAAAGGGCGCTGGACCCCGGCTCAAAAACCCTGCCGGGGCGACGAATTTGGGAATCCAGTGTCATCGACCGTCCCCTTCATTCCGGCATGCTTTTAGCCGGAATCCGGGTGCTTTTCCACGTTACATAGGATCGAAGAACTGGACCCCGGCTTAAAACTGCCGGGGTGACGTATGCCGCGTACTATCCACGTGGATAAATAGGGAGCATGCCAACGCTCCAGCCGCTTTGAGCGGCCACTGGTTTTCCAGGCCTCCGGCTTGACCGGAGGTATGTGACTTTTAACAGTTGTTGGTTGTGTGTGTCCCTTCGGTGCCACAGTCGATAAGCGTTCGCCACGAAGACACAAGCGCGTAGTACACTGCAACCCCAAAGCTTCGCGTTCTTCGTGGATCCTTCGTGCTCTTCCTGATTATGGCGGGCCTTGTCAACACGTAGGGCACCAAGAAGTCGGGGTCCGACGCCGTTCGGCCGCTCCAGTTTGGAGACTCCGGGACTTCCGGGCCAGCCATCTTCAAAATGGTCAAAGATAACCGGCCGAGGCGCCTTCATTTTTAAACTACTGGGCCGTTACCCTGTTGGAAGGCTTTGACGCCTTCCCTGGCCCCATCGCGTTGGCCGCCGTTACCGTGAAAGTATAGGCAGTGCCGCTGGTCAAGCCTGACACACTTATGGGGCTTCCAACGCCTGTGCCTGTTAAGCCGCCGGGGTTCGATGTCACGGTGCAACCCGTTATTGGACTCCCGCCATTTGCCGGCAGGTTAAAGCTCACCGATGCCTGTTTGCTGCCAGTCGCCGTTGCCTTTATTCCTGTCGGCACGCCCGGTACCGTGGCTGGAATGACCGAGTTGGAAGCACCAGAGGAAGGACCGGTTCCAGCATTGTTTTTAGCCGTTACCGTAAATGTATAAGGAATGCCGTTCTTCAAACCCTTGACGATTATCGGGATTGTATTGGCCCGGGCTGTTTTGCCGCCGGGATTCGATGTCACAGTGTAGCCCGTTATGGTGGCGTCGCCGTCTGATGCAGGGGCCGTGAAGTTGACCGTTGCCTGAGTGTTGCCGGGTATTGCCGTTACTCCTGTCGGTGCGCCGGGAGCCGAGGTGCTTTTCGTCAGGATCACGAGGTCGGTGGTTCCAGGGTCGGTATTGCCGGACCACGTGGATGTTAAGACCACGACCGTCTTGCCTGGAGCCATAACTCCACTGCCTGATTTACCCGCTATGGTTATGGCCCCGCTCGATGTTATCGAGAAACCTGATCCACTACTGTCATCTTTGTGACCGCTATTTTCAGTAGTTGAAAGTGCAAACTTTCCGGTCGGCTTGATCGTAATAGTTCCTCTTTCCCACCAGGGTGCGCCCGGTCCCGAAACGAAGCTGTTGGATTCCCACGTCCCGGCCAAATCAGCCATCGAATATGAAGCGCCTTTCTTGGTGAAAACATAGACTACGGCGTCTTCGGTGTCTGTACTCGCCCCACTTGTCGCAACCATTATAGTCTTGCCTGCGTCTATAAAACCGCTGTAGTTTGTACCGTTTAGACAATAACCGGAAACACAGGAACGGCTTATCACCCCATCTGATGAAATCGACAGAGACCCGGTTCCGCTGTTTGATGATCCATCACTTCCGGTAGTGGTATCCTCATACGTTCCATCCGGGTTGACTGTAACGCTATCTTCTATCCACCCAAACGTTTGTCCGGAAATTAATAAATTCGCTTCCCAGTCGCCGGCCAAATCCGCCAATGAACATGAAGAGGCCTGTTTTGTGAGAATCAAGAGATTAGAAGAACCATCGATGGACCAGGTATCCGTGCAATGGAGGACGGTATTGCCCGAATCTTCCTGGCAGAGGACGTCTGAACCGACGTTTGCGGGGCCTCCGGTCATTACGACCCCGCTGGAAGAGATCGAGAAGGAACCGTTGGGAGTATCCGGATTGCTATTGCAGTCTGTACCGGAACCGGTGAATGTTCCGTCCGGGCTGACGATCAGTGTGCCTCTTTCCCACCAGGGCGCCGAAGGGCCTGAAACAATACTGTTAAAGTTCCACGTACCGGCCAGATCGGCAAAAGACCCTATATTGGCGGCTAATGCGAATGCAGGGGACAGACAGACAACGCAGATGAGAAAGAACAGTCCATAAAAATGCTTTGAAAGATTTGCTCTAGGCATTTAAGGTCCTCCTCCGTAAGCTCCCAAAAAGGTTAGGGTATAAAAAGGTTAGGTGATAAAAAGGTGATAACAAATTATTTGTTGAAAGTATGTCGTAACACCTGGCCAACCGTCGGCGCGATCATTGAGAACAACTGGCCCGTGTGAGGGCCGAATCGTTCTTGTCCAATAACTGCAAGTAATGTAATATAGTGCAGGTGGATTTGGATATCGAAAAGTAGTAGGTCAAGGGGTATTTAGAGGGGTACATAGTGGGTACTTAAACTACTCTATTTCATATATAATAAATGAAATTTTGATGGAATGCACAAAACAGCCTAATGACTATCGTATGATTCCTATTACCGCTTTTCTAATTTGAACGGAAGAATCATATCTTTTGATTATTCAAGCCATGCTCTTCCGGAGCGATGGCGACGCACGTGGCGCCATAAAGAGCGAAGGCGAAATTATCGATGTATCCAGCGTGGCCGCCTATAGAGATCGTCGTGGGATTGAACGAGGAAGAGAGGGAGCCAATGGGGTCACACCTGCAAAGAAAATCATCTCATGAGCTAAAAAAATTTAGGAAGGGAGAAGCCTCAATTGCCGGGGCCACGAACCGGAACCGGTTCACGAATAAGAAGAGCACGAGGCAAGTGCCCCTTCCCTCAGCAGTTTCCCCGTGGTGAACTATTTTCCCCTACAGCAATGATCTCGAGGCCGAAAGTGGCCTTCCAAGCACATAAAACCCGTATATCGTGGAACTTAATCTTTAAACGTCAATGTTAGTGCGGTCCGAGCGCGTTCGCCAATGCAAAAGGGCGAGAAGAGAAACCCAGCCCTTTTGCATTAGACGTACCCCCGTTTTATTATCCAGTTTCATTTATGCCATCGGACGCATTTCCAATTCGTTAGCTTATTTTCAAACCAAGTCAGTGATCCAGGTTCCTAATGAATCCCAATTCCAAAAAACGGTGTGTCTATAGATAACCCAGGTCCGTAGTAATAGTTACGTGGATAGTAATAATTATCATAGTAGGGGTCATAGTAACCGCGGTTATATCTAGTATACGATGAGTCATAATCACGGTAATTCCGATAGTGGCGATGGTGCGAAGCAGCTTTCCGGTGAGTCCTGGCCTTCACCTGCCCTTTAGCCTTAGGAGCTGCCGCCTGTCCTTGATTAGACTCAGGGACCGTCACCTGTCCTTGGTCACTAGAGTTACCGGCCCCGTACGAAAGCATAACGGATCCGGGCAAGGCAAACAATCCAATCAGGAGTGCCAGCGAAAATACAAATACTAATCGTTTCATAAGTAACCTCCATATTTCCCGTGTTTCCGGGGTTTTGTCTTTTCCGGGTTGGAACCGGAAAGTCAGGGTTCATTTATGCTTAAAGGTTATATAATGTTGTACTTAAGCAAGTTTTATGCCTCAGCTAATCCGAGGCCTTTTCATTGCACTTTAGCTAATAGATATAGGGCCTACGGTATGGCAACAGCCATCACCGGGTATGAACTGAATCGAAGTAGTGTTGCATGCAACGGACATGTTGCATGATTTCTATGCCAGGTGCAACACTTCAATATCAGGGGGTATCTCCAGTGAAGTGAATCGGAGATTCTGGTCAAGCCGGACCTTGGTTCGTTGAAGCGCAGTCACAAGTTGGAGAGTCTCCAAGAGAAGACGTTCTCGCCTATGGAAAGAAATATGAGAATATTGCCTATGCCGGGGCAATACATCTGAAATGACCGATCCGGAGGGCGTGGTTCTACGATTTCGACGTGTTCTCTGAAGGCAAAGCAGGGTGGAAACTTGAATACATGCACAACAATCCCCTCAAAAATAGGCTTATAGCAAATACCCTGGAATGGTGTTACGGTTCGGCAAGATGGCGCCTCATGAAAAAGGATCTGTCGCGATTGTCGCTCTATCGTGGACCTCTTGCGCTTCGCGCCCGGATACGTGTATCCGGGCCACCCGTCCGATCACAAGGCGCAGGCGTTGCTGGAGGTGCGTCCTGAAAGTGCCGGAAATAGTCCGCTAAGCCTTTTCGACTTGCGAGTTTTGATTGGGATATCGTATGATTTACGGACTTTGCGCCGTCCTGGAGCTTTTGCGAATCGAGTCTGATTCCAAAAGGCTCGCCGGGATCTGTGGGTGGCCAAGTCCTCGCATTATTCAGGCTTGTGCAGGTTTCGTCGTCAATTTCTGGATAAATACGGCAATTTTCATACCAACCAAGAAGGAGTGCATCCTTTGAAACACACGACTAAAGTTCTATGGGCCATGGCACTGTTCATCTTCCTTGCGGCAGCATGCGAGAGGATTGGGACAACTCCCATAGGCAATATACTCGATAAACCCCGTGATTATTCCCAAAAAAAAGTTACCGTTTCCGGTGAGGTAACGGAAATATTCAGTTTGTTCGTAATCAAATACTTCGTCGTTAAGGATAAAACGGGCCAGATTGCCGTCGTATCAGACAACCCGTTACCCAGAAAGGGTACCACTGTTAGAGTGACCGGAACCGTCAGGGAGGCATTTTCGATTGGAGATCAGCAGTTGTTGGTCCTGGTAGAAGGAGGGGCGCAATAAAGGCTCGACCGCATAGTTAGAAGCCCTTGTGCAATGACCTCGCCATGTATATGTTACTCGGGAATCGGCGCAGAGGGGCAGGGGGAGGTGGACAAGCACGATTTCCATTTGGGTGGAGATTTGCTCTCGTCCCGGCCCTGTTTTTATTGTCGGTACTTGTCGTCTTGGCCTCAATGGCTCTCGTATCATCTAGAAAAGTCCCACCGGTGAGAATAGAAACTTCAGTTCCCGAACTCTCGGCCACTGCTGAGACCGTGAGGGAACCCGGTTCCAAGAACGACCGGCCTTCCCTTGGCGACGGTAAGGGAGATGAAAGCCTTCAGGTTGGCCGGGATGAAACAAGAAGACCTGCTGGTGCAGACTCGACAGGTTCGGCTCGTACCAGCATTCTTCCTTCCACTGATACCGGAGAGCTCTCACCGGATGCCTCCAAACCCGCGCCGATTTCCAACCGGGAAAAGCCTTCTGCAAACGAACTGATCGCACTGGCGAAAGCTCAATTTAGTAAAAATCCGGCAAAAGCTGAAAAATTGCTGCGTGAAGCGATTGATTCGGAACCGGCAAATTACGAAGGGCGCCTTGAGTTGGGCCGCCTGTTGACCTTCAAGAAAGATTACAGGGGGGCCATTCAACAATATCAGAAGGCGCTGGGCATCAACAACGAGATACCTGCGCTCCATTTCAACCTTGGCTACATATACCTGAAGCAGGGGAAATACGACCGCGCCAGGGACAGCTACGAAAACTGCCTGGCCGGTTCGCCTTCCTACAAAGACGAGGTGCTGACCAATCTTGGGGTCATCGAATTAAAAGCCGGCAATAAGATGAGGGCGAAGAAGCTTTTCCATGAGGCGCTCCGGTTTAACGCAGGCAACAAGCTGGCTCGCAGGCACCTCGTAAAATTAGGCGTTGCGGGCTTAGGCACATAGGATTCCCTTTCGAAAAGGAAACCTTTAATCGGTTTGCCGGCAGACGGAGGGAAAATGAGGAGAACGCACAAATTCCTCTTTGCACTGGTTGCGTGCCTCATAGTGCTTGGCTGCGCCTCCAACAAGGAAGCAATAACGGGACCTGTGCCGCCGCCGCCCGAAGTGCAAAAACCGGAATTCCTACTGCATCACGTTTTCCCCGGAGAGACCATGGCCAGCATCGCCAAATGGTATACTGGGAAAGAAATCGATTGGAAGGAACTGGCTCAGTACAACCCCGACCTCAAACCGCGGAATTTGAAACCCGGGGCCATGGTGAAAATTCCCCTCCTGATGGCGACTGTACATGATAGTCAATCCGAACATTCCACCGCGCCCAAAAAACACAGGAAGGGAACTCCAAAGACACCTGCTGCGAAAGATACCGCTCCGCCAGAATCCGAGGAGTTTTTCGGACCAAAGTAAAGCACACACGGACGGAAGTGGCACTGTTAAGGGGTAACCCGGATACGAGTAACCGGGCTACCCGCGAACCTTTTCAAGGCCTGCCTCCTGTCTTGGTTGTGGGTGGGTTCCAAACGTTCGAGCATACAAGGCAGTGTAAGATATCCTTTTCAAGTGCGCAATGATCCGAGCCAATCCCGGAATTCAAGGTTCTGGCAAGTTCGGTTGATCTGCGCTCGCCCCGCCATCGTCTTCTTTTCTCGCTCGGCAACCATATCAACACGGAACAGGATTTACCGAATCGAGCACCTCACGATTGACGATATCCCGATATAGTCGTATCCTGTTAAAATCACATCGCGCTAAGCAAAATACTGTAATCAGGCCTTCACACATAAGCCATCGGAGCATGAGAATGGTAACAAACAAGACAAATGAACTCAGAAAATTTTACCACTCATTGCTAGGCCAACAACGTGTTCTTGATGAGAAGGGGAAAGACTACGCTATCGATGAATGTCCTGTGGCTATACTCCAAAAGGAAATAGAGCTTTTGCTCAGCAAGTTTCCTGATGTCGTGCCACCTCTCAATCGGCATGAGTTTCAGGTTGATCGAGTAGAAGGTCCTTCCTATTACAACTTGGCTGGAATTCGCGCCTATTTGAGTATGGCACTTGGAAGACTTAGGGTTGAAATCGATGAACTAAATGAGACACCCGTGACCCAGAAAAGAGAATATTCTTTTGTCACGAATGGTGATCTTCGTCGCATACTTGAACGAGATTTCCATGAACTGCAACGTGCATACATCTCTGAATGCTGGAAATCTGTCATTATCCTCTGCGGAGGGTCTCTCGAAGGGGTTTTGACGGATTTACTGCTAAATGCATGAGACCCAAGCAAAGGCGGCCGAGCGTGCCCCAAGCAAGCCGGATATTACAAAGTGGAGCCTATCCGACCTCATTGAGGTCAGCCTCGAATTGAAACTCGTTACTCCTGGTGTGCAAAAGCTGTCACACTCTCTACGTGAATATCGAAATCTTGTACATCCTGGCAGGGAGATACGAGAGAACCTCGTTTTTGATGCAGAAGAGGCAAAAATAGCTTTGGAGGTTCTGAATATTCTGTATCGAGACCGATCCAAAGCCTAACTCTCGGCGGATGGCTCAGGCAAGGTTTTTTGCCTGGGGTCAGAAGGATAAGGGGCCGATTTGGATTGCCTGCAAGCCCCCTATTGTCTCCGACACGGCCAACCATTTGCCCGTGTCACCCGTAGACGGTTTTGAAACGACATCCAGCTTGGATAGAACAGGTATCTCATGCAGACAATTAAGCTAAACTTTTTCGCGCTTGCAAATCAGGATTATACCTTTACGCTGTATAGATCAGTCATCAAAGATGGAAGCGTCAAAAAAGACGATGCTGACTATCGTAACAAGCTTCCCGGCGATGGAAAAGACTCTAGTTGGCCACTTTATGATATATCTTGGACTTATAGAGAAGGCTATGAACCTTTCAATTACTCATATGCTATAAACCCACAATTATCTGAGCATTATCTTTTCGAACAGCTCAAATGTAAGCTTGAGAGAAACTGGACCGGAAACGCCTATTCTTTTACGAAAGACACCAAATACAAAGAAATTAGATTTATTACAGCCACGCATGAAAAAGGCAACACAGAGATTATTGTCTATCCTTATTACCTGAAAACTAAGAACCTGCTGGGGCTATTAGTAGAACACCATTTCAGCGTGAATATCAATGAAACACTCGACAGAGAGATTCAAATGTTGAGTTTTTCGTTAGACATGGTAGGCAAGCCAAACATATTTATCTACCGAGATAAGCAAGCTGTTATTGAAAAGTTTATATCAGAGGAATTAAAGCCTTTTATGGATAGGAATTCCTTGGGTATTACCGGAACCTTTGCAGAACTCCCGGCAACAGAGCTTTCACGCAAATCCTATATTGTTGGAAACGGCCACCTCTCGAACTCACAATTCATGGGGGTTAAGAACTCCGGCCCCTACCGTACTGTTCAAGACAATGTCAGATACTTATTCTTATTTTCAGAGAAAACCAGGTCTCTTGGTAGAGATGTTTACATGGGATTAACAGGGAAGCTATTTCCTGGACAATTTCCGGGCATGTCGAGAATGTTTAGCCTACCTATTAGCAAGGATTTGGTTGACCATCATATTGTGGAAACATTCGACAAGCAGTCTTTAGACAGGTTTGGTATTGACATTGATAAAAATAAGGCTAAACAACCAAACACTAAGATTGTTGTTATAGCAATTCTTCCTAAGGGTTTTAAGGGTGTAGAAGGTATTTTTGACGCATATGGTTATCTTAAGTATCTATCGTTGAAGCATAATGTGTATTGCCAAGTCGTCACCGAGGATACATTCTTCAAAAAAGATCAACTTAAATGGTCAATTTCCAATATTGGATTACAACTGTTTAGTAAGGTAGGGGGTGCTCCATGGCTTGTAAAGCCAGCTAAAAGTGAGTGCCTGATATTGGGATTAGGTAGTGCTCATGAAAAAGTTAATGGAGAAATTAAAAAGCACATAGCGTACACCGTATGCCTGGATTCCAGCGGTGATTTTAAATATATACAACCGTTGTCGTCATCTGAGAGTAACGAAAAATACCTGGAGGAGTTTCGAGCCAGTCTAGATAAGCTACTACGATTAGAATTAGACCGACAGTACAAATCATTCGTACTCCATCTCCCCTTTAAAATTAAAATATCGGAGATCGACGCCATCAAGGATGTTGTGCATAGCATAAAGAGAGATAAATCGTGCGAGCTTATCGTTATGAAAGTTAATACGCATCATCGGTTTTTAGGATTCGGCAATCATAACACCAGAGTTCCATACGAAAGTTCATTGCTCCAACTCTCGCGGAACCTATTTCTAATTTGGGCAGAAGGGCTTCAATATGGTAAGGAGGTTTTACATAAAAGAGTGTCTGAGCCGCTTCATGTGGAGTTTTTGGAAGCACCAGATTCGTGGGCAAGCAAATTGGCCTGTTTGCAGGATATATTAAACCTGACTGGGACAAATTGGCGCGGTTTTAACTCTAAGGCACAACCTATTTCTATTCTCTATTCTAAATTGATTGCAGAATTCATGAAGGAATTTTCCCATCTAGATGGATGTGATGACTTTTCGATATTGCGTGCTGAATCTGTTGCACCCTGGTTTTTGTAGGAGAAAGCGATGAGTATCAGAGAAGATTCCATACTATTTCTGTTGGGTGCAGGCGCGAGTGTTGATGCAGGCATAAAACATGCGCGGGAAATGACTGATGATATTGAAGATAAAGTGCAAAATGATAAAGAATTTAGCGATTTTAAAGACCTTTATAATTATCTTAAAAGTTCAATAGTTTATCAGCGCGGTCTCGAAGGTAATTTCAATGATCAGGCTGTGACAGTCGAGGACCTCTTGAATGTTATGTCTGAAATAAATCAAAAGCATCAGAATAAGCTTTATCCTTTCATTGGCAGTTGGAATGTGCACCTGCTGAAAGTGGCTGGTGATGACTTTGTTAAGATTTCTAATCTGGATAAAAAAATAAGAGAACAGCTTTTCAAATGGATTAATATTCGTAACTATGATGGCTCCGATTATTTTAGAAGCTTTGGTGGATTGTCTAATGAAATTGGGAGCGCTTTGCATATTTTTACACTGAATTATGATTTATGTGTCGAAAATGCACTGGGAAAGAATGGTGTTTCCATTGAGCTAGGGTTTAATGAAACGAGACAGTGGGAAGCGTCCAGGTTTGACAACAATCAAAATGCAGATACTAGAATTTATCTGTACAAACTTCATGGCTCTATCGATTGGATTAGAGAAGATGAGAAGGGGCATGTGTTGACGAAATGTGACTCCCCTCAGGACAGTCCAGAGTTAATTTTTGGAACAACTGCCAAACTAAGCTCTGTAGATCCTTACCTGTTCTATGTCCACGAGTTTCGCAAATATTCCCTCCGAGAGCCGGTACGGCTAATTGTGACAATTGGATATAGCTTCAGTGACGATCATATAAATAGATTAATCAGCCAGGCCGTTATGAGAAACGAATTTGCAAAGGTTCTTACAGTATCGCCTGTCGATGCGTTGTTATGTCTGACTACCTTCTTCGAACAGTCGTCTTGCTCCCGGATCGGCCACTCCGGCGGCGATGCGGTGCTCGAAAGCGAGCGCTCGCGGCACCCAGTAGCCGCCTTGGCTGACGCCCACCAGGGCAATGCGCTTCGGATCGACCTCGCGGTGGCGTAACATGGCATCGACCACCGGCGAAATCACCTTCTCCCAGTCCGGACGGAAGTAGAGCTTCCGCGTCCACAGCGAATCGCCTTGGCCCGGGCCATTGAAGATCAGGCAATTGTATCCGCGCTCGAGCGCGCCGGCGCCGCCCAAAACATACATACTCTCTTCCAAGCCGTCCGAGCCGGTATTCAGCAGCACCAGCGGCCTGCGGCGGTGCGACCTGTCGGCACGCAGGAACCAGCCAGTCAGGCTGGCGCCTTCGTAGGGGATTTCCAGGCGCTCGATTGGCGGGTCGAACAAGGCGGCCGCGGCGGACCAGCAGGAGGCGTACTCCTGCCAACAGGGGAGCATCCGCCCGGGATCCTCGGTGCCATCCAGGAAGCGCAGCGCGGAGGCGAAGTAGCCGGCGGCCCACAGGTAGGCCTCGCGCGCGCTCACGGTGTGGCGCTTGGCCGCAGCCGACTCCGCCAACGAACGCGCCTCCACGCCAGCCTGGTGAAACGCCTGCCAGGCGGACTCGAAATCCCCGGCCTTGATTTTGGCCGCAATCGCGAGCAGCTTTCCGGGGTTCCCCGCCCGATAGTAAGAGCGGCCCAACGCGATCAGGTTGGGCCGCTACTTACTATCGGGCGGGGAACCCCGGGAAAGCTGCTCGCGATTGCGGCCAAAATCAAGGCCGGGGATTTCGGAGTCCGCCTGGCGGGGTTTCACCAGGCTGGCGTGGAGGCGATTTGTTTGGCGGAGTCGGCTGCAACCCGGCACCACGCCCGTGAGCGCGCGCGAGGCCTACCTGTGGGCCGCCGGCTGCCTGGCCTCCGCGCTGCGCTTCCTGGATGGCACGAGGATCCCGGGCGGAGTGCTCCCCTGTTGGCAGGAGTACGCCTCCTGCTGGTCCGCCGCGGCCGCCTTGTTCGACCCGCCAATCGAGCGCCTGGAAATCCCCTACGAAGGCGCCAGCCTGACTGGCTGGTTCCTGCGTGCCGACAGGTCGCACCGCCGCAGGCCGCTGGTGCTGCTGAATACCGGCTCGGACGGCTTGGAAGAGAGTATGTATGTTTTGGGCGGCGCCGGCGCGCTCGAGCGCGGATACAATTGCCTGATCTTCAATGGCCCGGGCAAGGCGATTCGCTGTGGACGCGGAAGCTCTTGTTCCGTCCGGACTGGGAGAAGGTGATTTCGCCGGTGGTCGATGCCATGTTACGCCACCGCGAGGTCGATCCGAAGCGCATTGCCCTGGTGGGCCGTCAGCCAAGGCGGCTACTCGGTGCCGCGAGCGCTCGCCTTCGAGCACCGCATCGCCGCCGGAGTGGCCAATCCG
>CAWGZP010000206.1:0-7401 GCA_963826655.1 uncultured delta proteobacterium | reverse complement strand
TGCTGGAACGGTCGGCATTACCGCAACCCTTGGCGATCTCACTTTGGAAAGCGGTGGGGCAATATCCGCTGCCGGCTATAACGTACCCGGGCTGGTGCCGGTCATGCCGGGTTACCCCGTGAGTTATAACCCCCTTTCGGGAGGCAGCGTAACACTGTCGGCGCCCAATGGGTCCGTGATCACAGAAACCGGCTCGCTGATAGACGTTTCAGGGTCGTCTGCGGTCACAACATATCTCCTTAACGGCAGCGGGGTTCCCACAGCTCAGACTGTGGCGGGCAACCCCGGGAGCATAACTATTTCCGCAATCACGCCGTCCTTGAATGGAGTATTTGAGGGAACGGCCAAATTGTCCGGTCTGCCGGGCGGTACGTTATCAATCACGAGCTTGAACCCGCAGGCCGGTTATACACTGTCCACTTCGGATTTTCAGCAATACCTTGCCGACGGGTTCGATGCGCTGACTTTTCGCAGTTACACGGCGCTTATCTTCTCCGGCCCCATGGATTTTACCGTAGGGAGGAGCCTGACTCTCGATGCGCCATGTTTTACAGAATTCGGGGCCGAACGGCATAAAATTCCAGGCGCCCTACATACAGGTGACGGATACCTACGCTTTAGCGCTGGGACAGACGCCTTTAACTTCACCCGGCACGTCTCAACTGACCTTGGCCGGCGGTTGGATAGATGTGAGCGGCGCCTTTTCCTTTACGGGGTTCCAGGACGTCACGCTATCGGCGCTTCATGACCTCACATTGTCCGATTATTCCTACGGCACGGCTTGGCGAGGCCAGATGCTGACGTCATCGGATTTGACCCTGCAAGCAGATCGCATCTACCCCACCACGTTATCTGCTTTTACGGTAAACTCCGGCGGCACAGTTACGATCCTGCCCAGTGATTCGGCACATAATTCGTCTCCCGTCTATTCGGCGGGTGGCGATCTCACCATTCAGGCGAGAATATTGATATGGAAGGAGGAGAATTGGCGGCGCCAATGGGGCAAATCGCACTTGCGGCCTCCGGGCGTGTCTACGTGGCTCAAGGCAGCACCATCTCTACCGCAGGATCGATTTCAGTAGATTATGGTACGCTGGACGATGTTTTCTGGACCATCGCGGATAAAGCCAACTATTCCGACGTCAACGGCATTGCGGTGTCGAGCGCCCCTCAAAGATCGGTCAATATTACCGGCAGTGAAGTGATTATGAAGTCCGGATCGACAATCGACATCTCGGGAGGCGGCAGTATCTTCGCCTACCAGTTCCAGTCAGGCATCCAGGGTTCCGTTGACCCGTTTCAAACCACGGGCCGCTATGTCATTGTCCCCGGCAGCGCTTATTCGGTCCCCGCGAGTGCTGCCGCCCAGGATGGCTTGCAGGTCGGCCAGGCAATTTACCTTGAAGGAGCCAAAGGTCTCGCTGCCGGCGTGTATACCCTGCTCCCCGAACAATACGCCTTTTTGCCCGGAGCGATGGTCGTCACGAATACGGGCGCCAACGTTACGCCGGGAACCAAAGAGGTTTCGTCCGACGGTTTTCCTGTCGTCGCCGGTTACTTCACCTGTGCCGGGACATCGATTAAGCCTGCCCTTATGGAGGCTTTCGAAGTGCAGCCTGCCGCATATGTTTTCAATCAGGGGTTTTTCCAGATAGCTGGAAAAGCAGTCGGCCCGTTGACTAATGTATATAAGAATGGAATTTTCAGTGGGGGTCTGGTTGCCGGAGATGCGGGCAGCGTTTCCATTAACGGGGATACCACGGTATTGGATGGGACCATCCTGGCGAGTGCTTTGCAAGGATACCAGGGAGGCTCGATCTCTCTCAGCGGGACCGACGCCTACATAGAAGCGTCAACCGTTCAACTGCCCTCGGATTTTAATTTCGACACGCCGGTCTCGGATGTGCAGGGCCTTGCCGGAACGCTCCATGTCGCAGCCGATTCTCTTTCGGGAAAAGGATTTCAGGTAATCGACATCGGAAACCTCTCGACTACCGGAAACCTTCCGGTCACCGACACGATCACAATCGAGCAGGGCAGCATCCTCAGTGCGGCCTCGGTAGTCCTCTCAGCCCAAACCAGTATAACGCTTGAGTCGGGGGCGCAGGTAAACGCGATCGATTCGACGGGAAAAGGCTCGGCTAGCCTTGTCACCCCTGGTTTGCTCACCATGGACCCGAATTCCCTGGTTCACGCATCTGACCAGGTGAACATGACAATCGGTGCAATCAACTTCCAGGGCGGCCTGCAGATAGATCACGGCACTTTGAACCTTACTGCACAGAACATCTACTTTCTCCCGCAGGGGGCGCAGCAACCGACAGGTTCTACGGGCCTCTACCTCACCAATGCATTCTGGGGCAACTTCGGTTCCATCGATAACGTAGATCTCGCTGCCTCGGGCTTTGTCGAGTTCCTGGGGTACATGAATATAGCAGCTCAGAGTTCCTTCATCATCAATGCCTCCGCACTGAAATACGCAGGCGGCGGCGCATCCACCGTCAGTATCAATGCTCCAACCGTCGCCCTGTTGAACACTGCCGGCAACGCGCTGAATTCCACCCTGCAAAACGTGGGCACACTGGACCTGTTTGCCACCGAAATTTCGGTGGGAGAGGGCTCCTTGCTGCTTGATGGATTTACTTCCGTCAATTTCAAAGCTCAAAAAGATATCACTTTCAGAGGAATCGGATCTCTCACCACAGGCGGTGACCTGAACTTCTCATCGGCTCGCATTACGACTTCGTATTACACGGACGCAAACACACCGTATACGGCCGCGAACTTTCAAATTGCTGCGGGCGGGACTGTCACGATTATCAAAAACGACGGCCAGCCGGACTCGACTTCTGTGCCCGGAGGGACGTTAGGGATAACCGCCAAAACAATCGACGACTCCGGGATCGTCGACGTATCCTCGGGCTATGTTACCTTCACAGCTACCGGATCGGACCCTGGCAACGGTATATTTCTTAGGAGCGGCTCTGAAACATTGGCTCGCGGCTGCCCCTATGCACCCGGGGGCAACGTCCAGCTTATTACGGATGAAGGAACCGTGAGCTTCGCGAACGGGGCGCTGATAGATGTTTCGGCTCCGACCGGCAGCCAGGGCGATGCGGGTTCTATTTCCATCGTCGCTCCGGTGGGAGGCGCAAGTCTGCTGGGGACCTTTGCGGGTGCCTCGCAGAAGGGGGGCGCAGGCGGCTCTTTTGCACTGGATACGTACAACCTCGGAGACTTCTCGTCTCTCTACTCAAAGCTTGGGGACTTTACCGGGTCCGTGGCCATAGAGACGCGCACCGGTGATTTGACTATAGATACCAATGTAACCGCACACAATGTGCAACTGACGGCAGATTCCGGCAGCCTGGACGTCGTGGGGACGATCAAGGCCTCGAATGCGGCGGGCGGCGGCTCGGTCGAACTCTACGCGGGAAAAGATCTCACGGTGGAATCTGCAATTTCCGCCACCGGCTCACAAAGTTCTGCACATGGGGGCGAAGTCCTTCTGAGCACCACCGGCGGGACGATATACTTTCAGCAGGGCGCAGGCCTCGATGTTTCAGGAGGCGCTCCGGGTCAAGGTGGAAATGTTTATTTCAGGGCGCCCGTCAATAGCGCCGGCAATGATGTGAACATGACTCTTGCCGGCACCATCACCGGGGCAAGGACAAATCCTGGCGGAAGGTTTTCAGGCATATAGCTTTACCGGTGATAAGACGATCACCAGCACGGATATCGGCAAATTGGCAGACGGCAATCCAGACTTTCATGAACGACTTATGGCGCGGCGATACAATCCGGGCTCTTTGCGAACCTGACCCTGAACGGCGGGTCTGCGGGACCCAGCTTTGTGCCGGGTCTGGAGATTGACAGTACGGGCAATCTGACCCTTAACTCTGCCTGGGACCTGACATCGTGGCGCTATGGCGCAAATTCCGTACCCGGCATGCTGACGCTTCGCGCCGCCGGCGATTTGACCATCAACCAGAACCTGGTGGACCATCCCACTGCGATGACCAGTTTGCTCAGCACAACGGCGAAGCACTCCTGGGGCATGACCCTTGTCGCGGGCGCCGATCTGAGCAGCGCCAACCCCTCCGAGTTCGTTCAAGGGACCGGAAACCTGACGATCGCTAATGGGATAGTGGTATACAGCGAGAGCGCTCCCCTCCGACTCGCTGCCGGTAATACCCTTACCATCAATTCCGGGGCTACGCCGGGTTACATGATTAACAGTAGCTATGCCTTATAATGTAGGCACATACAGCGGTTCGATAAATGTGAATACGGGTAACGATCTCACTATTAATGGGGGCGCGATCGAGTCTGCAACCGGAAACATCGATGTCCATGTTGGAGGCGATCTGAATCTGGTTTTCGTGAACGCTTTCCTTGGTACCATTCGCACGACGGGAGAATCCCCTAACTCATATTCTACGAACTATTGGGATTATGGGAATGGGGGCAATATCGCAATTCATGTAAAAGGCAATGTGAATGGCACAGGTCCTTGGGTATGCTACGAATATCGACCTTGATGGGTGGGATTCCTACAACATGTCGGGTATCACCTCACGAGGGTGGTCCGCGAGCTATATTAATAATGGTACCAGCAGGCCCACCCAAGGCTTGGCGACAATGGCGGGAGGTAACCTCACGGTATATGCCGGCGGCAACTTCTTATGCCAGGCAGGGACCTTCTCCCCCTATGCCTATCAATGGAACGCAGCACAACAAGCATTGTTTCCTCCATCGCGGCGAACGATGAGGGCAACCTGACAATCTTTTCCGGCGGCAACATGGAAGGCAGATTTCTGATTGCAGATGGCGTCGGGGAACTGAACTCCATGGGTAATTTCGGGACCTCCGGGGACGCCTCATCTTCCCATAGAGCTGTTTGCCGCTACACTCAATGTGACCGCCCAGGGTAATATCGATATTGGTGCTGATAATCAATCCCACCATAGTACGGCCTGTCGGGCCTTCTTACAATTCTAACAGCAAAGTGAGCTGGGACCTCGAGTATACGCCCAATACCTCCGTAAGCCTCACTTCTGTCACCGGCAATGTCACGCTCTATGGCGATGATAGCTTTTATGGCGTCTTCCCGAATGGCAACGACCCTGGCAGCCTGAGCATTCTGCCTCCTACCGTGACGATTGCGGCGGGCGGGGATATTGACCTGCTCCACAACTTCACCCTTGCGCCCTCCGCGACGGGGAACCTCACCCTGATAGCCGGAAGAGACATCAACGGTGAAATGGCAAACGGGCTCCAGGCCGCGATCTACATGTCGGAAATGTCTGATGCGCTTCCGGGGCAGACCAATGATGTGATTTATGGACCCCAATCGGGTCTGTCGGGACTTAAAGGCGGAGGGCTTTTTAATAGTATCAGCTCTGATTCTGCCGGGCTCCTTCACGCCAATGATAAGACCTCCATTGTGGTGAGCGCGGGTCGGGATATCAGCAATTTGATGCTTTTCTTCCCCAAGGAAGCCAATGTTACGGCTGGGGGTAACATTAGCGATATCTATTATTCCGGTCATAACAATTCCGCGGACGATGTCACAATAATCAAAGCCGTTGGCGACATTGTCTTCAGTTCGAGTCCCGATGCCGTGCGAGTCGACACCGGGATACAGGAGGGCGGACCAGGGGCGCTGGTCGTCGAAGCGGGCCTTTCAATGGATTTGGGGACCACGGCCGGAATCCAGGCGGTGGGTAATACATTTAATACTTTCTTGAGCGAAACCGGCTGCACGCTGATCGTCGCCTCGGGGTTTGCGAAGGACTTTTCCGACACCGGGAAAGATGCCGGGTTCTTCACGACCCTCCAGAATGACGGCATCGAGTTCACCAAAGATTTGGCGGCGGGCGACACCTCGGGGGCTAATCAGGTCGCCGCCGGCGCCGAAACCGGCGTCATCGTCCCATTCTTTGCAGGGACTGCTACAAAGGGCTCGGGCAATATCGATATGACAGCTTCGCAGATTAGTTCCCTAACCGCGACCACAGGCATTTTTATTTTTGCCGACGGCAGCGTGAATGTAGGTAAGAGCACATTTTTTGCCAACGAAAGTCAGGTGCAAAGCACTGGAATCTTTACAGCCCAGGGCGGGCCCATAAACATCTACGCTAACAAGGATATCAACGTAAACGAATCGCGAGTCATGACCTTCATGGGCGGGGACATCACTTTGTGGAGCGACGATGGAAGCATCAACGCGGGCCGTGGCTCCAAAACCGAAGTAAACGCGACTCCTCCAACGTTAACATTGGTCGATGGGCAATTTGTGCTTGCGTTTAGTCCTCCATCGGTGGGGAGTGGAATTCGCGCTGTCACATACGCGCCTGACGGCGTCGATGGACCGGTGCCGGCCCCTCCTGCGGGGGACATCTACCTGTTTGCGCCCAAGGGGTCTATCGACGCCGGAGAGGCCGGAATAGCGGGAAGAGTCGTATACACTGGAGCCCCCACGGTGATCAATGCAGGGAACATCAGCTCCACGCAGGGGACGGTGGGTGTGCCCGTATCAAGCAGCCTTGCCGGTCTTAGCGCTCTCTCGGGAGTGGGCTCTGTTTCCCAGGCCCTGCAAGATCAGCAGGCGGCTGTCATGAGTGCCGCGAGCAGCAAGCTCGGGCCGGGTGATTCGGCCTCCGAAGTCTTCTCCTCCGCATCGCTCGACGTCAGAGTGTTGAGTTTCTTCGATGCGAGCCAGGGTGATAGTTCCTGGGAGACTGCGGATAACTGATTCACAGCGAACCACGGATGGCGCAGGACTAAGAACCAAGGGCTAAAAGCTGGACAACCACGGATTGCACGGATGATCACGGATGAAATGATTGACAGAGAATTGGGCGGCTCTATTGAGCTTCAAACGCAAAGATCTGCGTCGGAAGCGCGTGGTGTGAGCACCGATAAAATGATTCACAGGAAATTGAGCGAATCTATCATTGGAGCCGCCATGAAGGTCCTGAACACCCTCAAGCCGGGTCTCAGTGAGAAGGCCTATGAGAATGCCCTCGTTGTAGAGTTGGAAAAACGTGGTCATTCGGTGCAACAACAACAGCGGTTCGAGGTGCGCTACGAGGGCATCCTGGTCGACACCCTCGTGCCGGACCTGATCGTGGACGACGCCGTAATCGCCGATCCCAAGGTCGTTTCTGAATTCAACGATACCCATATTTCGCAAATGATCGGCTATCTGGCTATTACGGACCTGCAACTGGCGCTTCTGCTCAACTTCAAGAATAAAGAGCTGCGATGGAAGCGCGTGGTGCGCTGATAAGGAGAGAGACCGAATCCGTGATATCCGTGAAATCCGTGGTTTGTTTTAGCTTTTGAATTTTCTCTTAATATTGGAATCGGTGGTTTCTTTTCACTCTTTTGTCTTAG
>CAWGZP010000205.1:0-10163 GCA_963826655.1 uncultured delta proteobacterium | reverse complement strand
TCAGTCGAGCTTTTGAAGCGTTATGGCAAGCTCGTGCTTTATATCGATTATGTGAATAAAACTTTGACGCCTGAATTTTCCCTTGCTAAACTGAGGCGATAATTGGACTTATTATGCCTTGGTTGAATTGTCTTAACCTAGACAAAGGATCAGACTCCTACCATGAAGACTTTATCCCACCAAAAAAGCGTTCTGTTTTGGCTGATCCTTTTCGCCCTGATGGTCATGGACATGTCAGCTCTGGCCAATGATATATCGGGCACGTATGTCGGCAAGGGCGATAACAGTGTATTTCTTATTCAAATCGTACAGACTAATGACGGGAATCTGACTGGCCGGTATGAACAAGTTGTCTTGCAACCAGACGGTAAGCTCCACGATATGAACGCTACTATTACCGGGGCAACGAACGGACAAACGGTGGTAGTCACAATCAAGCCGAGCGAGTTTCTTGCGGGAAACATTGCGACCTCCGGTACCATTCAAGGAGGCCTGCTCCATCTTACCGGCGGCGGTAGTGGGAGCAATCTAACCCTCAATCTACAGAAATCCGATGATGACGCAGAGTTTAGCAGCCATGTTGCCAATCTGACTAACCAAGCGAACCAAATTAATGAAACCCGAAGGCAGCAAGAAGCTGAAAAATCTGCTGCTGAAGTGCAGGCAAAGATTGAGCAACAAAAAGACAACTTTATTGCAGAAGCTAATAATCTTATCAGAAATATGCAAGTCAAGAATATGGAAAGTGACAAAGTAATCAAACATCTACTTCAAGATGAAGCATACTATCACGCTATAACATCAAAGGTACGTTCTCATTATGAAAGATGCGAACAGCTATCAGGCTATCGTAACGGAGTTGCACGCGATCAAATCATTGTAGCCATGAATCAAGGCGTGGTTGCTACTAACCAAGTAGATGTTCATGTGCAGTCTATCAAGACCAGTTTTATAATGAATGTTGAGCCGCTTCTGAAAGAACTCGCAAAAATAACACATAATTCTCCTAACAGAAGACCAAAAAGGGTGAATGCTGCCTGTCAAAAACTGCAAGACCCAGGAAAAGCGTTCAGAGCCAAGTGCAAGGCAGTGGAAGACATGCTTAATAGGATTGAGAAAACATACCAAACTGAACTTGATGTCCAACAATCCATGATTAACAGGGCTAATCACATTCAATGAAAGCTAGTGGAAAGCTATTAGTTCTAGAGTTTTCTTTTGTAGAATGGTGAAGTATGCAAGATCGATATGCAGGTGACGTGGGCGACTTTGGGAAGTTTTCGCTTCTGACACACTTATTTGGCCATGCTCATTATAAACTTGGCATTATTTGGTATCTATTTCCAGACCAAACTCATAATAGGGACTGTGGCCATATCGACGTCACAGAGAGCAGGTTTGTGAACTGTGACAAATGTCTTTGTGAACGTTTGAAAACTGTTTTAGAAAAACTCTGTAGCCTCACTTGAAAAAGCAGGATTACTTCCAAGTGATACGGTATATTTTTCTGACCGACTTGATTTTCATTTGAAATTCAAATTACAAACATATGAACACAAGAACGAAAGGGAAAAGAGAAGAAAGGCTTGGGAGTGAAGAGCTAAGCAATTTGTAAGAGATTGCAACGTGATATTTCTTGATCCTGACAATGGATTACAAATCGAATCATGCCCGAATATATATTAAATTAAATCGGGTAAATTTGCCTATTATTCTGAAATTGAGAATCTAGCAACGGGCAAAGAAGCATGTGTCATTTATCACCATCTTAACCGGCATAAAATGCATGGAACGCATCAGCATCAGATTTGTACCAGAGGTGATGAATTGATGCGAAAGATCAAGCCAACAGGGAAGGTATTTGCACTACGTTTTAGACCATACAGTCCGCGTGCCTACTTCATACTAACAAATAAATCCGGAGAAGATCGTATCGGAAAAGCTCTTGAGAATTTCTTTAATAGCTCACATGGTCAACATTGGGACCCCCTTACCGTACTTTTCCAACATCCAAGATCGTAGCTCATGCCGCACGCTCTCATAGCAACGGAAGCCAAGGCAGCCCTTCCCCTGGAATCTTTGCCGGACAAATTTGAGGAATTGAAAACAGGGCTTGGCCCGTTCCTGTTGCCGGATGAATCGACGGAAACGGAAACTCAGGGTTATGTCTGAAGGGGAATTGGCCGCCATGTCCTTCCCGGCAAGATTGACCTGTTACCCGAATCGTATGATCCGGGCTTAATCTTAGTCTTGAAAAATGATATGAGGACCGAGGTGTGAATTGTAGCCCGAAAGCTGGACCCATAGGAGGTTCACATGCGAGTAGTTATTTCTTTTGGTGAAGGAAAGGGCTGGGTTATCAAAACCGAAAGTTCAATGGGAGTAGCCGTTGGAGGAACATTTTACCAAGAGACCAAGGACGAGGCTTTAAAAGCTGCTCAATCACTTCATCCCGGGATGCCTATTGAAGTTGATTAGAAGGCTGGGTAGCTCTGACCTGATAATCTCATTTGCCCGAAAGACCCGAAGCTTTGGTTGGCAGCGGCAGCGTCCGAGATTGGCAGTTTTGACGATACCGGCAGGCTTGACGACATCTGAAACATTATCGAGAGCCTGACCTTTTGCCCGTGACCGGAAAGCCCTGACCGTTGACTATAGACCTTGCAGTCTTGCAGGTCCGAAACGTCTCAAGGCCCTTCTGACAGCTTTTCTGAACCAGACCCGTATCCAAACCCCGTCCGAAACCGAGAGTCTAGACCTTGACTCTCATCGAAACGTTGCCGTTGACCGGAATTTTGGACCTTGACCGTGATCGAGTGCTTTGAGGGTAACGATACCGATGACGATGACCAGGGGGAACCTTTCATCATGCATGTGATGACCGGCATTGTCGGATTGAGTGCCAGGACCGTTGACGATTACGATAAAGGAATGTCTCGACTTTCGAATGAATTCTGGATGACTTTTTCGGGTTGATTTTTTGTTTCGAGTTTTCGGCATCGGGTTTCATGATGTAATATTTTTTGAGTGATTTTTTGCTTCAGTTTTGGTTCAATAGGTGAAGTGATCGAAAGGCCTGCTTGAAAGGTTGCTGGTTATGCTGGTCAAGAAGTATGCCATATTAATAAGAATTATAAATCAAAAAAGTGTGCCACGGCAATATTCTGTCTTCGGGCAAGGGTGACCTGGACATGGGCTTATGTAATTAGATAACCCCCTCTTTCGAAAAGGGGGGTGATTGCAATGTCTTTTCATGGTTTCTGGGTGTCCGAGGGGACGTGAAGAGCTGTCTCGAAAATTCCTTTTCTTCGTTTCAGGGTGTCCCGAAGGGACATGAGAGCTGTTACGAGAAGACGCGGTGGCTGCGCTCCGCAATGAAGACCCGCTTTCGTGGTGCCGGAAACGCCGCCTTGGGAGACGGCGCTACCATTTAGCCCACCGTACGGATCCTTTTCATGGTTTCAGGGTGTCTCGAAGGGACATGAGTTACTGTCTTGTTCGTGCTCTTCGTGTTCTTCTGGTGGTGAGAAGATCATTTTAGAGGCTATAGACCTGAGTGAAAGTAAAATCATTTCTTCTGCAGTTTTTCCTGTTCGATTTTGTCCTTGTACTCTTGCGCAAATTTTTCCAGCTCGACTTTTCCGATCTGCGTCACAGGCTCGGCTAGAAGCAGGCCGCTCATTGTGCCCCTGGATTGCTGCTTTTTCAGTATTTCATCGGCAATGACGCACAGCCTGGCGTTATGATTTCTGCAACTGTCCAGATCCTGGTTAACTTTTGCTAAAGAGGCCTCAAGGGTTTGTTTCCCTGACGCCAGCAGCTTGGCCTGCCCTTCGAGTTCCCGGGCGGCCTGAAGCACCTGGGCGAGTTGGGCGTTCACCTGCTCGCGGGCCGCCTTCTCCTGCGCAAGCTGCGCTGTCGTATCTTTCAATTTCGCCTCAAACGATTGACCTTCTTCCACGACTTTCTTCATCAACTCCGCCTGCTCGCCGTTTTCCGTCCGGAGCTTTTCAATATCCGCCTGAAGAGACCTGTTCCGGCCCTCCATGCCCGAGCGGGCCTCGCGCTCGTCGGAGGCCTTTTTCTCCACGAAGGCAATTTTCCTGTTCATTTCGTTGATCTTTTTCTGATGAATCTGCTGCTCCTTGCCGAGCTGGAGATGTCCATAGCCCAGGCCGGCTGACAGGCCGAGCGATTATCGAGACAACTATGACCGCCACTCTGATAATAATGCGAAGCACTTCTCGTCTCCTCAAAACCACTCAAAGGCGATCCACCGCAGAGACGCAGAGGACGCGGAGAAATACAAGTTAAGCAAACAGACAACACCAAAAGCCTAAAGAGCTATCCACCACAGAGACACAGAGGACACAGAGAAAAACAATTGAAAAAGCAACAGATTGTTCGACGAGAAGGTCAAGACGGTAACCACAATCCAACCTGATCCCCTTGTATTCAACCGGCAATGGAAGCTGCCTCTCAACGCCGATGCCGCGTAGCGCCAACCTTCGGCATAAACACTCCTCGTAGGCCGATTCCATCAGTCCTGGTCCCAGTACCTTATGCACTTCAATCGCCGCCCCAATGATCCAATTATGGTATTTAAATCCACTGCTATGTCATCTGTACCTTTGTCTCGAAAAGACTTGCAGAGATCGTTCCGCTTAGCCCACTGATCTTTTCATGATCTTCTCTGCTAATTCTGCAATACTGTTACGAAAAGTCCCGCGCGACCTGCAAATCCCCCCTGCCCCCCTTTACAAAAGGGGGGTGATCGCTACGTCTTTTCATTGTTTCAGGGTGTCCCGAAGGGACGTGAGATACTGTCTCAAAAAGCTTCTCTCTGTGCCCTCTGTGCCTCTGTGGTGAACACCTGTTTCAGAATGCCGCGTGAGTATCAAATTCAAATACGTCTACGGAAAACGGGCCCACCAGGCTTACATCCTGGAAAGGCGAAATCTGGTCTGATGTAAACCAACGAGCAGTCAGCCAAATGTTTTTCGTAAGGCCCAATTCCGCGCCCACAATCCACCCTTTTGCATTCGTTCCGCCTAAAGCGAAATCCGGATCGTCGAAAGCATCGAGGACCGAGTCGGTTCCGACATACTTATAGTTGGTGAACACGTTCCACTGGAAAAATTTTCGCGGGGTCGGGTAACCCACCAGCACGCCCGCCCGGTACGCATCGTTCTGCATATCTGAAACAGGTCTTCCGGATAACTGGTGCACGTCCTGCGCGTCAAAGGCAATATTTCTGAACATACTCGCCCGACAGAACTACGTGGACAGGGTCCCAGCAGGTCAGGTCAACTGTTGCGAGGATATCCAGGTCCCTGAACTGCGAGGCCAGGGCCATCCTTTGCGATTGGTTGCCTGCCCGATACGATTGGCTCGATATTGACAACAGTATTGCCCTTTTGCATGTAGAGGGGCGCCGTCCAGTCATTAACAATCGACCCCGCGCGCATTTACAGACCCGAGGGTATTTTCATAATCATACACCGCGACACCCAGTTTGGCGATAACCGGCTTGTCGGGCTTGTATTCAACGCCGGCCTGGGCGCCGAGCAGCCATTTTTGGTCAGGCTGAGTCACCTGCGTTATTGCCTGGAGAGGAAAAGCCCCCCCGGTAGCGAAGCCTGTCACCCCACACCCTATATCCTCTCTTGTAATTAACCGCCACGCCCTCGAAATTCAGGTCATTGGCCCATATAAGGTCTGTATAAAACCAGGGGTTGGGAATCCGTCCGGCCCATATGCTCAAATCATCCACCGGTTTGTACCTGAGATATGCCTGGTCGAGGAGAAAACCGTCCTTGACGAAATAATTCCCCATAATGGACATTGTCGGAATCGGGGTTGGTTTGATTCCCGGTAGCAAGTCTTACTCCCAAGGTCACCTGATCGGTGATAGCGTCCTCGATCTTGAGACGAGCCAGCAGATATTCAGCGTTGCTATTGAGATTGGTGCGCAGTCCTTGCCCGTTCGGATTGTTCGGGTCCTGCATCAAACGAGCGTTCCCGTTGGCGTAAAAAACAGGCTCATAGCGCAATCGCATATCGCCGCTGAACTGCATCCTCTGGAGCCAATCGGGAATATTCGTCGTAAGACTGCCCAGGGTGCCCTCTTTGGCCTTTTTGTCGATCTCGGTATCGACCTGGTCGTCGATGTTTTTCTTTACCTCAGTGGCAACGTTTTGAGTAATCTTCTGAACGTATTCCTGGTCTCTCGGGACAACAAGAATAGCCTTCGCGGCAGCCTGGGTCGCCGGGGGCGTTCCGGCAATCGACTGGTTCAGCCGTTCCGCCTCATTATCGCTGACCAACCCTTTACTCTTTAGAAGATCGACGAGCGCTTTAACGCTTTCGGGCGACTCAGTTCCGGTGGCTTTCGATTTAAGTGCGGCAGCCTCATCCGGGCTGATAACGCCCTTGGCCTTCAAAAGGTCGGCGACCAACTCCATACCGGTCGGTTCGGCTGCTTTTTGTTCCTCGCAAAACGCATTCGTTGCGCAGACACACGAAATCAGCGCGACCATTCCCAAAACAACTATACCCCTTAACATTAAACTCCCCCCGCAATAACTGAATTGCACCACAGAGACACAGAGAAACAGAGAAAGACAATTATAGACTCCGGGATTTAGGGATTCTATCCCCTCAATCATCCAATTCCTCAATTGGTTCTCTCTGTGTCCTCTGTGTCTCTGTGGTGAGCGCTTTCTTTTCTTACCCCTGTGACGATATCCGTATGTTTACGCCCCTGGGCATTCCTTCGGGCGGCGGTTGACTCATGACGCCGTCACGCTTGAGGGCTTCCCTTACGACACCATCCAGTTTGGCATCGCCCGAAGGCGAAACGATCTTGTACCTAACGATTTTGCCCTGGGCATCCACATCTATCTGAACCGTAAGCTGGAGCTTCCCCTTGGGAATACCCCCGTTTCCCTCCAGCCGCTTCCTGACCTTACGATTCAACTCGTCCTCGAGGAGCCGGCCGTACCTGCCGAAAGGCGAACCGCCGCCCCCTCCCCCGCCGCCTATCAGCCCCGAGCCGCCTTTGTTTCCGAGCAGTCCGAACGCATCGCCTCCGGCAGTCCCTTCGGCGTCGAGGCCGAGTTGCTTGCCGACGGGCTTTTCGTCGGGTTGACTTTTCTCATCCGGGCGGTCCGGTCCGGCGTCCAGCACCTCCTCTTTGATTTGTTCCTTTTTCTGTTGCTCCGGCTCCGGGGGCTTTTCCTTGGCCACCGGAGGTGGAGGCGGGATGAAATTGACCGTGGAGATTTGGGTCTTTCTTGACGGCTCCATATCCGACATGAGCAATTTCCCAACGAATATGCAGCTGCCCAGCAACACCAGCACAACGCACCCGCCAACAATCCAGGCCGCCTTCGGGGATGACTTTTTATTGGATTGCTTCATCTTTCAAAACCCCTGCACCACGAAGAATACGAAGAGCCTAAGGCATTCACCACATGGGCACAAAGAACACGAAGGAAACCAATTGAACAAGAAAGAAAAGCAAGTGTTTATTCAGCAAATCCTGTCTGTTACGAAAAGATTTGATGGGTTGCGCTCCGCTCCACCCATCCTACGGATCTGCGCCTTTTCATGGTTTCAGGGTGTCCCGAAGGGACGTGGGATACTGTCTACGAAAAGTCTCGCGAGACCCGCAAAATCCCCCCGCCCCCCTTTAAAAAAGGGGGGGCTCGCCACGTCTTTTCGTGGTTTCAGGGTGTCCCGAACGGGACGTGGGATACTGTCTCGAAAAGTCTCTCGCAAACTGTAAAATCCCCCCTGCCCCCCTTTACAAAAGGGGGGTGATTGCCATGTCTTTTCATGGTTCAGGGTGTCCCGAAAGGACCTGAGATACTTGTCTCAAAAAGCCTTTCTCTGTGCCCTCTGTGCCTCTGTGGTGAATACTCTACCTTTCATTTCACAAGCTTCTGTGTAACCAGGCCCAATTGTGTGATCTCCAGCCTCTGCAACAAATCAAGGACTTCTATGACGCTTTTATAGGAGATCTTCTCATCCCCTTTGATCACCACCGGCAGATTTGAGTCCACCGCCTTGAACTGCCTGAGCCTTGTCTCCAGTTCGGCCAACGTGACCGGAAAAGTGTCAAGATAGATACTCCCGTCGGCTGTGATAGTAATCGCTTTCGTGGTTGGTTTTACCGTGCTCGTGGCGGCGCTCGCCTTAGGCAAATTGACATTTATGCCCTGAACCGAAGCCGTGACCACTATCATGAAGACGAGCAGAAGGTTCCAGGCGAGATCGAGAAGCGGTACGACGTTGATCTCATCGATGACTTCATGCTCGCCGTAAGGGTTTCTTCTCATTTTCAGTCTTCCTCCCCTTGCAGCTTGAGGACGAATTCATCGGCAAAAAGGTACATATCGGCATTAAGGTCCTTTATGCGCTGCGTAAGGAAGGAATAGGAAAAGAGCGCCGGGATGGCCACAATAAGCCCGGCAAGGGTACAGGCAAGCGCGGAGGCGACGCCGGGCGCAATAGCCATAAGGTTCGCCTCACCGGCTTCGGCCATGCCGGCAAACGTATTCATGACCCCCCATACGGTGCCGAGAAGTCCAAGGAAAGGACCACCTGAGATTCCGAACGTCAGCACCATGAGCCCGGCGCCAAATTGCCTGCTCTCTTTCATCGTGGCCTTTTCGAGCGATGACCGGAGGGCATTCAGGAAGGACTTGGACACGCCGTTTCCTTCTTTGCCCGGTTTCGATCTGATTAACTTCACCTCATCGAAGCCGGCGGTATAAACCCGGTATAGCGACGATCCCGTAAACCCGTTTTCTTCCTGTTTGTAGATCGAGTCGAACTCCGGGGCTTCCCGGAGTTGATCTGTAAAAGAAGTGTTAGCCCGGCTGACCTGGAAGAGGCTTACCGCCTTTGTCAAAAAGATAATCCAACAAAAGGCCCCCAGGAGTCCAAGGGTGCCTATAACCAGCCATCCATCGAGAGTAATCGTTCTGACGATGACCTTTATCAGGTGAATGGTAAGGCTCTCGCCACTACCTGCGTTACCTTCCTCCTCCATAAAAGAGGCAAGAATGTTATCAGGCCCCTGACCTTTGACGGCAGCCCGGATCCACCCTGGCGACCTTGCAGTTTTCGACAATTGGATTTCGTCGAGTTCTCCTGAAAAAAACCCTTTTCCTTTCAGGTCTGCGCCGACGCACAGGTCGGAAGCCGGTTCCGGCAAGGCGCCCGGCAGATTCACCGAACTCATTTCCGCGCCGTCAAGGTAAATCGTAATGCGTTTCGACGGTTCGGCTGTTACTGCCAGGTGATGCCAGGATTCAAGGGGCAGGTCCAAGGTCTTTTCGGTTTCAGCGGTTTGGCCCCCTGTTGCCGACCTGGCAAATACCTTCGTTTGATCGATCCCTATGACGAGCGACTGATTTTGGTCCTCCCACGAGAGAATGCGGGCATTATTCTGGGGCTGAGCGACCTTGATCCAGGTTGAAAAAGTAAAACCCGTGGAAAAGTTCAGCGAGGCGGACCTCGGAATGACTATCCTATCACCCGAACCGTTCAGGGAGAGGCCTGCGCCAATGACCCCCGAGACGCCCATTTCGGCGGAAGACTCCGAAGGGTGGTTCCCATAGGCTGTTTCGTCCTTGGGCTTTCCTTCCGCTTCGTCCAGATGATAGACGAGCACTTGATTGACATCGTAGACCCCTCCCTGGTCCTGGACTTGGGCGGCGGATTTGTTCCCATAATATACCCAGATAAAGTCCTGCTTCGAACCTGCCATAATCCGAGGGATTTTGACCCAGAAAAGGGCGATCTCGTTAGCCGCGTCATAAAGCTCTTTCTGGAATTTCAACGGCAGCTTGTCATCGCCGCTCATGAACCGGATGTCGGAACCATCGTCTTTGGCGCCGGCAAAGTTAAAATTAGCCGTGTGCAGCCTCAGCAGGACGGCCGAGTCGTCCAGGTTCTCCTTGATATCCGCCCCCGTTGACGTGGTATCGAAGACGATCTTCTTTCTATACTGCCATTTGTCATCCCACCAGGCATGGGCCTGGATTGCTCCTGAGAAAATGGAGACAAGTACGATCGACGCCGCCACTACCGTTAATCTGGACAATAGAAACCTGCGCACTACATTCCCCCCAAAGTACATGTGAAAGAAAAGC
>CAWGZP010000204.1:0-8266 GCA_963826655.1 uncultured delta proteobacterium | reverse complement strand
AATCCACCGCAGAGCAGAGGACGCGGAGAAAAACATGTTTAGCAACAGACAAAGCCAAAAAAGCAATCCACCACAGAGAAGAAGGGAAAGACAAGTCCTGTTTGTCCCCGGGTTTTTCTGCATGTCCATTTTTTTCTCCGTGCCCTCTGTGTCTCTGTGGTGAACGCTTGCCTTTTTCTATCAGTTGTCCGCAGTCTCCCAGGAACTATCGCCCTGGCTCGCATCGAAGAAACTCAACACCCTGACGTCGAGCGATGCGGAGGAGAAGACTTCAGAGGCCGAATCGCCCGGCCCGAGCCTGCTGGCCGCGGCGTTCATGACGGCGGCCTGCTGATCTTGCATGGCCTGGGAAACGAGCCCACTCCCGAGAGAGCGCTAAGACCGGCAAGGCTGCTTGATACGGGCACACCCACCGACCCGGCCGAGAAGCTGATGTTTTGCGCATTGAGCACCTGGACGGCCCCAAGGGTTACGTTTCGTCCCGCTATTCCGGCCTCTCCGGCGTCGATATCCCCCCGAGGGGCAAACAGATATATATCCCCGGCAGGAGGGGTCGGGAGCCCAAAGCCCGGAGCGTATGTTACGGCCCGGATCCCGCTTCCCACCGAGGGAGGATTGAACGCAACCACAACTTGGCCATCGATCGACGTCGTCGAAGGTGGGGACGCATTTACCGCGGTCTTGGAGCCGCGGCCGGCATTTATGTTTCCGGTGTCGCTCCACACGGTTATGTCTCCGCCGTAGAAAGTCATAATCCGCGACTCGTTTACGTTGATATTCTTGTTGGCGAAGATGTTTATATCACCGCCTTGAGCCGTGAATATTCCAGTGCTCGCAATATCGCTTGCGTTGGAGAAAAATGTGCTCTTGCCCACATTCAGGGCGCCGTTCGTGAAAATGAACATACCGGCGGTCGGAGATAGCGTGCTGATTTGTGAAGCCGTCATGTCTATATCGCCGGTCCCGGCAGTGGCCGACCCGGCAAAGAAGGGATCGATGATATTTTTCCTGGCTTCCTCGACAATCTGTTGTGCTTTGACAGTGTCGCCAGCAGCCATAGCGTCACTGTACTCGGTGCCTTCTTTCTGGAGACCGGGAACTTGACTGGATCCCTGAAAAAATTGCGTATCGTCCAGGACATTGGAGAAGTCCTTTGCATAGCCTGACGCCACGATCAACGTACAGCCGGTATCCGAAATCTGAGAAGGGTAGGTGGTGTCGAGAGCATTTCCCAAGACCTTGATTCCCGCCGAAGTCCCCAAATCCATCGAAAGGCCCGCTTCCACGACCAACGCACCCGGTCCGCCAACCTCTATTCCGGTATCAACCCGGATTGCATTGGGCTGCGAACTAAAAATAAGATTGCCTGCGGCCTGGATTATTGTGACATCACCTGCACTGTTATTGTGTCCGTTATAGAAAATATTGTTAATGTCACCGCCGGCCGTGATATCGGCCTGCTTGGGTATATAGAGCGCCAGGTTGCTGATGCCCCCACCTGCGTTCACCACTGCGGAAGTCGTATCATTCGTATGAAGGAGCCCGACTGGGTCCTGATAGAGGTAAGCAACAGTAAGCCCCCCGCCACTAAGAACATCAGAACTCGAAATCTGTTGAACTCCGTAAACTTGATTATAGGGTTGACCAGGGAGCGCATCCGGCATTTCCGACATCAGGATCAAAGCCTGGAGGCCATTTGCCTGTAGACCGTTGATGTTTCCCCCGGCCGTCAGGCTGAGATTCCCGAACTGATACGGTGCAAGGGTAAAGTTGCTGAGCAGGTTGATATCCCCTCCGGCTGTAATCGTTACCGTGGGTGGAAGAATAGACAAGGATTGGTTTCCGCCGCCAGCGAAATTGCCATAAAATCCGTCGTCGCCATAGAGCTCGACATTGCCTCCAACCGAGGTGAGGCTTACGGAGGTTTCAGGGGTATATTCAAGGTCCCACTTCATGTTACTGCCGATGTACGAGTACCCAAAGGGTCGACATATTGTAGGATTAACAATGCCCCCCGACTCGATATCGCCCTGCGCGGTCACATTGAGCGTAGCCGCAAACAGTTCGATGGGAAAATGCGAAACACTGTCCGGCGCCAGGCCGCCGAAATTCCCCATGGCTCGCAATTCTCCGATGCCATCCGCAATCATGAGCCTGCCCTGCATCGAGCCGCCCGAAAATATTGTCAGATTGCCGTTATCACCCGCGGCAGTGGAAGAAAGAAGAATTGTGTGTTGGGTGTTCCATTGATAAGTATAGGGGGAGAAGGTCCCGGCCTGACTTGTGAAGTTACCACCGGCATATATCGTGAGGTTCCCTCCCGCCATCGTGGCGAGGCCTCTCGTGGAAACGCTCGACTTGCTGCCATTGTTGGTGTTGTCGATGTAGCTCGCCGACCAGCCCTGGGCATATCCCGTGCCCTTGGTAGTCATATTGAAGGAATCCCACCCGTCCACGTCGAGACTACCCGTGACGGACTCAGTACTGTAGCCGTTCACGTTACCTCCAACCCGAACCGTAATGTTGCCCCCGTCGTTGTAAGTCCAATAATTCGTGGAATACTTGCCGGGGGATTCCCCGGTCGTGCGAATGGCACCAGGATACGCGGAACTGTTGGCGTCATAAAGAGTTAGATCATTTCCGGCTTGGACATCAATGTCTCCCGTCACCGATTGGATTATGCCGCCGTTGCCGAGATTGATCCCCTCGCCGGCCGATACGCTTATGGGCCCGCTATAAGTGCCCACGTTATAAGCCATAGTAGAGTTGATCATGTAAGAAAGCGCGACCGGCGTGGGCGCTGTGTCTCCGGGATTCACGATAACGTTACTTCCTGCTGCAAGGCGGAGGGGGGCGTTCTCGGTGTAGACGGTCACCCATGTGCCGGGTGTCCCGATAGTCAAGTTCCCATTCCCCGTGATGAATGCAGTGGGATTGGCGCTGGTCAGATCTGCGCCGGAAACCAGGGTCATGCCCCAGGAAGTCTGCAGATTTCTGTACAAATTGGAACTGCTAATTGCGTCGGGATGGTCGACCAGGTTGGCATTGATGCAGAGATCGCCCGCGGCGCGAAGTGTCAGCATGCCAGGTACGGAATTGGCGCCATATCGCCACGATGTAAGGTCCCAGGGAGCGTTGAGAGTCAGGCTGCCCGTGCTGTCAATCTCCAGACCAGGAACGAAGTTGGGTCCCGCAGACCCTCCGTTCAGAATCAGATGAGAAAATAGCCCGGATTGTATGGCCGAGCCATCAGTGTTCATGAAAGTCTTGATGGAATTTTGCCAAACCGTGATATCAGCCTTCGCAATCGTCGTCTGGTCCCCATAAAAATACTGTTGTGTAGAAACTCCGGTAGGCGTGCCATACTGAAACCCTTCCGCCAGGATTTGCCTTGCCCCGGTGATGATGCCGGCAAGATTCATATTAGTAAGGGTATTTACAGTACTGCCGGAGGTATTCACCGGGGCCCTGAAATAGACGCTGCCGCCATTACCGGAACCACTTCCAGAGACGGAGAGGGTTGCATTCCCCTGGAAATCGATGGCCCCGTAAATAGTGGAAACAGTGATCTTGGAAACAGTGGTTGCAGAAGTTACGCCAAGCATAATTTCTCCACCGGAGGAATTGCCCTGCAATCCACTGGCGTTGATCAGCGACCCGGTATGAAGAGTGAGGTTTTGTCCCGTTCCCGCATAGAGATCAACTGTGCCCCCGCCCGCCGCACCCGAGGCGTCGATTGTCCCCCACACGTCCAGACTGCCGGAATCCGCAATCAGTTGCACGTTCTGCGCCTTGAGAGTGTCACCAATATTTACGGTCAAACTGCCGGTGGTAGTCTCGATGTTCACCGAATCGTTAATCCCTCCGCTTGCCAGCGTGGCGATCAAACCGGAGAAGCCGGTTCTGCTGCCGTCCGGGCTGGAGATTTTAGAGGGATCAATACTTTCTGTGACCAGGACAAAAGAGCCTCCAATCCCATTAGTGACGGAAGACCCGTGATAGGATTTCCAAGAACCCGCCGACCCGGCCAGTGTCCCTTGCAAAGTGACCGGAGCATTCGGCGAATAAATGGAAATGAGGCCCGCATTTACTCCGAGGTCGTTCGGGTCGGAGAAGACGTTGTATTTGAACCCGGTGTTGTCCTCCGCCACCCCCGCGACATCGACGACCGCGCCGGCATCGATATTCACCGCGCCTCCGGCGGAATTCAAATAGACGCTTCCGCCCGGATTGCCCACTCCGGTTATAGTCCCATTGACCGTTAGCTCCTGGATGCTTCCTCCGTCCAGGATCCGGCCTCCCGGCGTGGCGACGGTGCTCCCGTCAAGCGTAACACCGTTGGTCCCGCTAAGCGTAAGGGTCGCGGAGGCCAATTGAATCAAACCCGAGACACCGATACTGTTTGCATCGATCTCCAGGGTCCCGCCGGGTGTGAGGGTTGTCAGCGGGGTGACAGTCCCGCCATTGGGCGGGGTAACATTTACCGCCGCGTTCGTTGCGGAGACCGTGAAGTTTGCGGCTGTGTAAGCGGTATTTGTATCCTCGTAATACGAAGTGGTGAGGCTGCCCGAAGCGAAGTTCAGTGTGCCGGCCCCGGTGACGAGAGTCCCGCTCCCGATGAAAGTGAGCTCTTTTAGAGCGAGGAAATTGACGGTGGAAAATCCGTCTATCAGCAAGCTGTTTACGCTGGAATTGGCGGACGTATATCCGCTGAGCAATGGGCCCTCTCCCACAGAAATTTCGTTCGACGCATTAAGAGTCAACGTACCCGTGTTTGTCAGGTTGGGGCTTGGGGTCGGGAGTCCCGACCCCCCTGTTCTTGAAGGCTGATGATTGGGGCGGTGATGGTCACACTCGCCGTTGTCCGAAGATTCGACCATCTATCTCGGCGGCATTGATGGTGAAGGAATTATTTGCAGAAACACTTATGTTTGAAGGCGCCGAAGGAGCCCGGGACCACGCCCGGGTAGAGCCGTCGGAAGAGCCTCCGGAGGCGGAAAGCGTTACGTTGTTGATGTTGGCGAAGTTGCCCCAGAAGGCGCTGGTGAGGTAGAGACCCGAAGAGACCCGTCTGCGAGGACCCCTGCGGCACGAAGTAGAATTCGTGCCCTGTCAGGTTCAGGCGCCATGATCGATCTGCAGGCCGCCCTGGAAGTTCAGATCTGGCCGATTGTCATCGTCACCAGGTCCGATGCGTGGACCAGGGAATTCGGCTGCATGGTGAGCAAACCATTCGGGGTAATCAGGCTTGCCGACCCGTTCCCCGTCGAATCGATCGTGTTTATCTGCGCCCCCGATTGGAGCGTTATTGCGTTTTGTGCCGAGAGGACTACCGATGCCGCACTGAGGACGGCGCCCTGCTCCATAGTGATCGTGTCGGTGATCGAGAGATTATTAGTGTTCGGGTTCCCGGGGGTCGGGATGTACCCGATGTCGATTACCTGAAACCCTTTTCCCGACAGGGCATCGGCTGCAACATGGAGTGTTCCGGCAAGGCCCTGCACATCGCGAGACCGGTGTGTCGAAATTAAAATCCGAGGGCAGTTGAACGGTTGACGCTTCTATGTAGGCCTCGGTCCCGCTGAGAGAGATGGAGCCTCCCTGGTATCCTTTCAAAGCACTCGCCAGGATGGTCCCATCCAATACCGTAGTATCCCCGTTAATGGAAACGCTGCCTGCATTTCCAGCAACAAACGTCGAAGTATTGAAAGTCCCCTGTTTGAAAACATATGCGGCAGGCTGCACTTCGAAAGCCTCCATGAGGGCAGGCTTAATCGATGTCCCGGCACAGGTGAAGTAGCCGGCGACAACAGGAAAACCGTCGGCTGAAACCTCTTTGGTTCCCGGCGTGACGTTAGCGCCCGTATTCGTGATGACCATCGCTCCGGGCAAAAAGGCGTATTGTTCGGGAAGCAGGGTATAAATGCCGGCCGCGAGACCTTTGGCCCCTTCAAGGTAAATTGCCTGGCCGACCTGCAAGCCATCCTGGGCGGCAGCACTCGCGGGAACCGAATAAGCGCTGCCGGGGACAATGACATAGCGGCCCGTGGTTTGAAACGGGTCAACGGACCCCTGGATGCCTGACTGAAATTGGTAGGCGAAAATACTGCCGCCTCCGGAGATGTCGATTGTCGATCCGGACTTCATAATCACTTCGTTGCCGGTAATACTGACCGAACTTCGCGGGGCGGCAGACACCGTAATGCCATTGGTATCGCCTGTGTCGGCTTTATCCAAGGTCGTCCAGAAGACATCGTCCAACGATCCATAATCCACCGCAATCGATCCAGCGGTCGAGATGGTGCTGCCTTGAGCCACGTAGACACGCCCGGAGGCCGCAAGAGTGATTTGTCCCATCGGGGCCGCCAGTTCGCCTCCCTCCATGTCAATAGCTTGTGCCTGGATGGTGAGACCGCCGCCTGCCGAATAGATGGGCGATGAATTATGTGCCGAATCACTGGGCAGTATCGTAACTGTGCCGCCGGGAGTACCGAGGTTACCGTAAAATCAGATAACGTGGTGGGGTAGATGCGATCCGCCTGTAGGGTCAAATCCGCAGACGTCAGCATCTGACCCTTCCAGACGGACTCATATAGATAATCGGACAACGTGATGTCATGTGCGGCGGATAGCGTGACGACCTTAAATCCGGAGAGGGAAAAAGCACCGCTCACGTCTATCCAGTCTCCGGCCAGCGTAAGTCGCGAAGTGCCGGGCGAAGTCGTCAACTGCTGCCCGGAGTCATAGGCATGAGGGTCAGAGTCTTTCAATTGAATATAATGGGCATTCAATACTATATTACCCGAGCCGCTGAAACTTGGCGCATCCAGCGTAAGGCTCCTCAGGCTACTCCCGGCAGGAATGGTCATGTCACCTGAAAATGCCAGCCCCTTGTTACTGGAGAAACTCAGCGAATCGAACCCGCCTTTGACATAGTTTTGGAGGTCCAAGGCCGCCAAAGTGTACGCATTGGTAGAGGTCTGGCTGGAAATTGACAAAGAACCACCCTGCAACCCGGCCAGTTGGGCCTGTGCCAGTAGTGTCCCATTCAGGGTCAGGTTGCTACCGGCAACAGCCACGCTCCCGGGATTGCTCGCAACCGACTGGGCTATGGGAACTCCACTTTCATTGAGAATATAGGTTGTGACTACAGGCGACCCTGAAACGTCAATCAAAGAACCGGACTGCGTTACCACGTCAGCTGCCGAGAGTTGGACGCTGCCTCCGGAAAGAGGTGTGTAACTCAAAGGGAACCCCTGCGCGACTGGTTCGAGGCTGGGTACATTGCACCCTGCAGCGGATATTGTCGCACCTGTTTCCAATGTGAGGTCACTAGAAGTTGCCGAAACATTAACCGTCCCGGCAGGGGCACTCAGTTGGCCGCCTATAGTGACCGACGGCCCCGACAATGTGATCTTTCCCAACGGTGCGACACTGACTTCCGCTCCCACAGGCACGGTTATCGTTGCGGTCGGGTCCGTGATTATAGGATTGCCATCGATGTCAAATCGCCAGAACGTTTTGCCGGCAGCAAGAGTGACAGAGGACTTGCCCATCAGGTCGAAGGGAACATTTATCAGGCTGTTCCCACTGTTATTACCTCCCGGAATGGGGGTGGTGAGCTTCACCGTGGAGGGCGAAAGTGTGACTCCCTTATCGATTACGGTGCTGACGACACTTTGCAGGCTGATCTGCGTGAAGCCGGTATTGTCCAACTGGTTCTGACCCAGCACAAGGCCAGGAGTGAGATCCTCTGTGTTTTGTGGCGTTGAAGACGCCACTTCGATATTATTGGCATGCAGGGTAAGGCTCCCGCCATTGCTGCTCTGAAGGGAATATGCCCGCAAATCGCCGTCCAGGACGATCCCGGAGCCCTGGATATTCAATGAGCCGGCACTTCCACCCGTTACCGTTCCCTTCTGATTGATGCCGTATCCTCCACTGACATCGATAAGGCTCCCGGCAGCCGAGATTACCCCATTTCCGAAATAGCTCTGGTTCAGTATCGAAACCGAACCGCCGGCAAGGTAAGCAACTGACGCCGACTGCCTGATCCGTTTGCAACAATGGAATTATCGACGTGCTGCCCCGCCGCGTTGATTTGGCTGCCTTTTTCCAGATAGATTTGCGAATCCACGGGCACATATCGAGAATTCCCATTGATTGCGGTCAGGTTGTCCGCGACGATAAGGCTTACCGTGCCCCAAGAGGGGAGCCTCGATTTCTCCGCGAACATCTATAGCCCTGGCCGCCAGTGACAAGAGTT
>CAWGZP010000203.1:0-12126 GCA_963826655.1 uncultured delta proteobacterium | reverse complement strand
TTCTAGTATGCCTTTCAACTTTACGAGTACGTATTGCTCCCACGTACGATAATGGGCCATTATCGGATGTGCCGAAGCGTTGCGACTTCCCCGCCAGTGGAGCCCGCCGAAGGCCCCGAAGCCGCCGGAAGGAAGACCGGAAGCCCACGATAGAGACTGACGTCCTACGTTTTTACTTTCAAGGGGTAACCACTCCTTTTCTCTTCTTTGTCTTGTCAACTGTTTCCCATCTATAGAAGTCGAAACTGAAAAGTGATGCCTCAACGAGAGGGCAATTCTGAAGCTCAGCTTCTATGCACATCCTTCTGAACTTATCACTCACGATGATGGTCCCTGGCAGACCTCTAGCAAAGAATATGTCCTCTCCGGACCAAGTTCCCTCTTCAAGAACAATCCGCGCAACTCTCTTTATCAGGCCCCCCTTGCATTCGGGGCATGTTGGAGGTTTATCGTGCACTAAACCAGAAGCTTCAACATCAATGGCAGCGCGACTACGGGTGACGGACGCTAAATAGTATTGGGGGCAATTGTCTCGAATTTTTTTGCGATTCAAAACCCGTGCAACTTCAACCAGTTCGAAATCACTCAATCCGGTGAGCCCATGTGCATGATATTCTTCTTTGAAACGTTCCGAGACGAGAATCTGATCGCTTGGACCAAAGGCGAGATCTCCGTAGCGAGAACCCCATGATTCTATATTTACCCTCACCGACGGCAGATGCGGTTTCATTCCAATAAATCTCCCGCAAAGACGGCATTGTGGGGCATTATTGCTCCTGATCGGTTCAACCCACAAGAAATCGGTTGTAGCTTCACCCACTGGGGCCTCACGATGGGCTAACACATAGAAAGTCATTTCTCAACCTCAATAGCCATTGGTACCCATTATGGCAAGCCAGGTCCTTTGCCTGTGTAACGAAGCGCGAGTCGCGGAGACTATAGAGACCGACTAGACTCGGATTCCTTTCCAATGCACGATAAACTTGGGCAGATATAGCACGATTAAATTGACCTGTAAGCCCTGCCGGGCCCCCTATTGGAATCTCACCATACAGCGCGTCTTGTCCCCTTCCCAAGAAGTTCGAGTAGAACATATCATTCACGGCGTTCCACCCCAACTGGAAGAGATTGAGTCCCGTGGGGGCGCTCGATAAGAAATCAGCAGACCCGGCTCCCCCTCCACTTCCTGCATCGATACGAGCAATTTCGGCCAAAAGGCCACCGGGATCTATCATCAGGACCGGATTGTTTCGGACATACGCAAAAAGATTAACATCCCCTCCCCCAAGCCCCAGCGGGTCTTCGCTTATGAACCTTCCTACACTGGGATCGTAGTACCTTGCACGCATGTAGTAAAGGCCGTTGGGCTCGGCTATGACCCCGTATTGGCCCACGAACTTGAAGGGCTGGGGAAATGTCTCCTGCCGGCCGACAATTTCACCGAATGGATCGTAGGCGTATGAATTCACCACGGCCTGGGTCTGGTCGGTAAGCGCAACCGTGCTGCCGGTCCCGTTGAAATGATAACAATACCGGCCAGAAGTTGTGACGGCGGCCAGGAGGCCTTTTCCGTAGATGTATTTGCTGGTGGCGCCGTTCGGGTCCAGCTTGGCCATCAGGTTTCCCCAGGGTCATAGCTATGGTGGAACGCCGGTCGTGGCACTCAGGCGACTGCCCCGGCCATCATAGGAAAACTGCGTATCGGTTCCGATTGCGACGAACCGGTGGTTATAATCGAAAGTGAGGCCGGTTGTGCCGGCATTCGCGAGTTGCCCCTCATTGTCATATGTGTAGCTCAAAGCCCCTGCCGACAGCAGCCGGTTTTTCTGAGCGTTGTACCCGTAGACGGTCGATCCCAGCGAAAGTGTCGGCGTGAGGGGTTCGGTTTGCGCTGAATTTATCCGGTTTCCGTTTCCATCCAGGGTGAACTGGTAGCTTGCCACCGCGCTCCCCATTCCGATGAGTCTGCTCGCCGCGTCATAGGTGTAATTCGTCACGATCCCGTTAAACTGGGTGAGGGTTGCGAGCCTCCCGTCCTTTGTTGTGATCAGGTGAGTAAGTTGATTTTCGCCCTGCTTTCATTTTCCTTCGTGGAAGAAGAACGCCAATGGGCATTCTCCACGTTGAACATGTTCAACGATACTCGATACTCTTCCCGGCCCGAAAACCCCGGCTGACGCTCTGCCGCCCGCTACTTCTTCTTCAATGCGGCCAGGCGCTCCGATACGGTTTGAGCGGCCGGGGAGGTTTCTCCCGAGGCCTTGGCAAGGGCCGCCGCTATGTTGGCATCATCCTTCTCTGCGTTTGTGGGAGCCAGGAGTTTTGACCTGGTCGTTGCGGCATCGGCTTTGATCCTGCTCTCTTCCGCCTTCTTCTGCATGGCGTCGAGGGCCACATTGAATGTCCCGCTTCCCTTCTTGATTCCTGCCAGCACCTCGGTCGTTTTGGCCCGTTTTTCAGCCCTTTCTTGTTCGAGTTCCGCCCTTCTCATATCGGATTTTGCATGATCGAGCCTGGCACGAGCCTCTTTGAGCGCCTGGGCCGATTCCTCCACAAACATGGTCAACTCGTCCATCAACTGCTTTGCGTCTTCGGCGTCATGCCTTTCACGCTCGACATCCGGTTTCATTTGTTCGAGCATGGTCACGATCTTTTCGAGACTGGCCGAAACAGACTCCTTTTGGGCCGGATCCGTGGCTTCGGCAACCTGCTGCTCCAGGATGGCGGCCGCCTGGAGACGCTTCTCATAAAGTGCCTCGATTTCCTCTGCCGCTTTTTCCTCCCTCTGGTATTCCGCCCGTGCTCCAGCCAATTCTTCGCTGGCTTTTTTCAACTGGTCTGAAAATTCCGCTATCTGCGCTTCCGTCGCAGTCTCCGGGTCAATGGTCACCAAAAATTGCTGAACCGAGGTTACCGCATTCTCAGCGTGTTTTTTGAACAGGTTGCCTAAAAAACTCATCTGAAACTCCTTAAAAGCCCACAAGGGGCTAAGCTACGACTCTGTGAGGGCTACAGCCATGGTTTCTGTAGGGGCCACAGCTGCGATTCGTTCATCTCTTTCTATAAAACTGTAAGCGACATCGGGTTGACCGGAACTCCAGCCATTATGTCCACCAGCACACCCTCCTCGTCTTCTTCCTTCGAAACCAGAAGATATTCCATCATCTTTTCACCCACTGCCGCGCTGACCTCCCGGCTGTAAAGCATCATGGCATGGCTGACAAAAAGCTCCTGCCCGCCGCTTCTTATGGATTCCCGGAATTCGACCGGTTCCAGGTAGTCCGGTCCGGGGTTTCGAAAGACGCGGGAATATTCAACCTGGTCCGGCGTATGGAAATCCTTGTATCCGATGAGACCGGTGCGGTCGTTTAGCCAAAAATCCCAGTCGTCCGGATAGACTTCATCGATTGTCTGGAAGACGACTACTTCAAAATTTCGCTCCTCGCCGGCCACCTGCAGGACCCACTGCGCATCCTTCAAATCTTTGAGGTAGAACCGGTGGAAAGGGACCCCCAGGCAAATGAATTCTCCTATGGCCGCAACTGAAATATCACCGGCTGGAAAATCGATCTTGAAGCTCTTGGCGGAAAGAATAAAATCGGTCGGATCGAACCTGAGGACTGCGTTCATGTGGAGACCCAGCGGATAATCTGGCTCCTTTTCAGGACCGCCGGAAAAAACCTCCTTTATGCGGCCGGCCGCCTGCCTCCCTTTTTTTTGCAGAATCTTTGAGACTATACCCATTATATTCTTCTCCGCCTTAACCGGAAAAATATCCAGGCGATGGCCCCGATCACGAATATCCATGCCCAGGGAAACTCCGAGGATTTCGGGACCTCTTTTTCGACAACATCCGCGGCAAGCGCGACACTTGCCGCATCCTGAGGCACATAGGAGGGATCGGGTTTTACCCCCTGTTCCCGCAGTGCCTTGGCCGACTCGTCAAGCTCGGCTACCTTGGCTCTTCAATTCGGCATTTTCCGTCGAAAGCCGATCCACTTCCTTTCTGAACTGCTGCATCCCCGGATCGTCCTGGTGATTGTAGTACATGGCCGCATATTGAGCATCATGGATATGATCCAGCATGAACCAAAGCATCATGGCATCCCAGATTCCAAATCTCGGGTAGCTGTAATAGACATAACCAGGGGGAGACCACCTGTAGGAATCGTAGAATACCGTTCGCCTCGAGTAGTAGTCCGAACTGGAGCTGTAGCCGGCCCTGGTTCGAATGGAGTCGACAGTGGACTTTTCACGCCCGGAGGGACTGTATTGACTGCCCGGAGCCGCCCTGAATTTACTCTGCTGCGCCCTGTAATCCTCGTATGCCCTCGCGCTCTCCTGTTTGGAGAAGCTCCTGTCCATGCGGCCCTGGAGGGGTGTCAAGGCGGAAGAGGATTTGGACTGCCCGGAACCTGTACCCCCGCTCCCGGGTTGTCCCGAGTTACCGTATCCGGGTGATGAGCCTCCGGGCGTTGAAGCCGCACCGGGAGGCCTAGAGCCCGTATTTCCATATCCTTCCCCGGAGGGCTTGCTACTTTTATCCGATTTATTTCCGCTGTTGCCGTAGGTGTTTTGCGAAGGGACCTGGGGTCTTGGACTAAAAGGCGGGGCCATTCGCGAGGGCGAACTTCGGCCTGCTCCGCCGCCACTTCGCCTCATGGCATTGCCATCGGACCCCAGAACCAGCGATACGGCAAAGAGAACACTAAAGAAAAGGCAAAACGCTTTTGCCCTCATGGCTTGCATTCCTCCGAATCCGAGGACCAGGTCGGCATTCGCCTGCTAAATCCTCACACCACCATTGGCATAATCAGGCTCAAATACCCGGGGTCCTCCGGGCCGACGAAGATACCGCCGTGAAACTCATCGACCCATTCAAACCTGATAGTCGGGCTTTCCATAGACTGAAATACAGTCCAAAACGTATTTCACATTATACGCTACGCTGAAATCTTCACCGTCATATTCGACATCGATAATGTCATTGGCGTTTCCGAGTTCCGGGTTTCCCGATTCGAGTTCGAGGGAGTTCTTGGTGATGTTGAATTTGACGTGTCTGTAAGTAAGGTCGGTAACGACGGCAACCCGCTTCAGCGCCGGTTGCAAAATATCGGTCGGCACCAGAGATCCCAAAAGGCCTCTCGGCCGGAATAATCATTTCATACTCTGGAAACTCCGCATCGAGCAAAAGAGTACTTAAAAATGTGCTTGGCGTTCTGATCACCAGCGATTTTTCATCCACCCCTATGGAAGCTTCGGTTTCCTTTTCGAGCAAACGGTTCATTTCCTGGACCGCTTTTCGAGGAATTATGATTTTCCCGGTAACCTCCAGTCCAGGGAACGCACCCTGTGGCAGCTCGAAATAAGCGAGCCTGTGGCCGTCGGACGATACGAAGCGGTAGTTGCCCTCTTCCGTAACATGCCAGAGAAGCCCCGGCGCGGTAAACGTTTCCTCTTCCATCGGAATGCAGTAGAGTGTTTTTTGAAGCGCGCGCCTGAGGAGGTCGGTATCGCACTTTACAAGTGGCAAATCCTGGTAGAGGTTTATATTTGGGAAATCTTCCGGTGGAATTGTCGAAAGCTCGAATCGGGAACGTCCGGCCTTGATCAGGAGCCTGCTGTTAGCGGTTGCTTCGAGGGATATATTATCTTGCGGGATTTCCCGAACTATCTCCAGCAGCTTTCGCGCGGATGCCGTAGTTTTGCCCTCGGTTTTCACCTGCGCGCTCATTTTCGTCCAGAGATTCAGCTCCAGGTCGGTTGCAGAAAACTCTACCGTTCCGTCCTCGGTCGCCTTCATCAGGCAGTTGTTAAGAATAGGCATAGTCGATTTTTTCTCGGTGGCGCTCTGAATTCTTTGAAGGACTTGGACAAGGCTTGCCTTTTCCACCTGGAATTTCATAATATTCCTCGTTTCGGTTTTTATTGTTTTGGTTTTTTAAAGTATGTAAAAGATCCATAATAGTAATAAGGGGTTTCAACATTGTCAAAAAGTTTGTCAACCGTTCAAAATTTCAGTGGATACGAGTTAACAATCCGTTGACGGTTACTTTGACGACTGAAACAAGCACAGGTCGGGCAAATTGGTTTTATACATTCTTTGAACAATCCGTGAACACTATCTTTACGGTAGCTGACAAGGTTTTTTGAGAATCGGGCTGGATTGGAGTCGGTTGACATGAGCGGCACGGGCAAGTTCGAAAATGAGTGCGCCCGGCAGGATACCCGGAGGGCGAAAGGGATGTAGCCCTGGAGGATATTTTGCGCGCCAGGTCGGAAGGCGCTTTCGTGTCTCCCTGTGGGACCGAAGGTTGCCGGTGGGAAGATTTTCCGGAATGGCCCGAGGAATTTCCTTATGACGCCTTTGATGAAGGGCGGTTGAAAACGGGTGAAGAAGATGAAACCTGATCCATAAAGATTGTCGCAAAAAACTGGCGGTGAAACGTTGGAGGCCTGTTCTGAATTTTTATAACTCTGCATATGATCTTCTCTGGAAAAGCTTCGGATCCGAAATAATCGGTTTCCTTTCACTCAAATCACTAAAAGATCCCGAATTCAAAAGAGGAAGGCTTGGTTTCTACGACGGGCGGAAAATTCCGGCGGGAAGGCCGCGGATATGGTGCCACGCAGCATCGGTCGGCGAGGCGACGGGCGCAATATCTACACTTGTTGCGCTGAAGAAAAGATTACCGGACGCGGCGGTGTTCATGACTTCAGGGACCCCACAGGGGCTTAAATTTGCTCGTGCCCAAGTCCCCGCCGGCGTCTCGGTATTTGCCTTCCCCCTCGATTCATGGAAGTGCGTATCAAGAGCTGTGAGCGCTCTCGACCCGGACCTTTTTGTTAATTTCGAAACAGAATTCTGGCCCAATTTCTTCCGGGAATTGCACGGTAAAGGCATACCCGCCCTGCTGCTCAATGGCCGTATCTCGGCTTCCTCCGAGCGGCTTTACAGACTTTTTTCGCCTCTTTTTCCGGCCGGTTTTCGAACAATTCACGCATATGGGCATGCACTCGCGGGAAGACATGGAAAGGGCTGTGCGTATCGGCGCTCCAGTCCGAAAAGTGGTGGCGCTGGGGAGTTCGAAATATGAGGGCCTTGCTGAAAAAGCGTGCCCGCAGAGAGCGGATTTTTGGTCAAAACTCCTGCGCACCGGTGACTCCCCGGTCCTCATCGGAGGCAGCCTTCGCGGGTCTGAGTCAATTGAACTGATGCGCGTATATCGAGAGCTTCGTCCTGTTTCGACCGGCCTTCTGGGGATCTTTGCACCCCGCCATATGGAAAACATCCCGAGAATGACCGAATGGCTTGAAAAAAATAACATCTCGTATGATCTGCTCACCCGGATTGAAGGCGCCTCGGGCGGCAGGACCGCTCCGGTGGTGCTCGTTGACCGCATAGGCGCGCTTTTTGAAATTTATTCGACCGGAGATCTTATTTTCTGCGGCGGCACGTTCGAGCCGGTCGGCGGTCACAATATTCTGGAGCCGGCGGCATGGTCGAAGGCTGTTTTTTACGGTCCTCACTTGAAAAAAGTACTGCATGAACATAGAATCCTGCGCGATTTCGGCGGGAGTTTCCTGGCATCCGGCCCCGATGATCTCCTGTTGCAGTGGAAAAGTTGGCTGAAAAATCTCAAGGCCCTGCAAAAGAATGGCGAGGCAGGCAATAGAGCCCTAAATTCCCTTAAAGGAGTGGTTGAAAGGCAGGTGCAGCTGATCGTTGAGTCCATGCAGGAGCCAAGAGTCGATTGATATGCGGAAAATAGAAGAAACTTTTGATGAGTTCCAATTTGTTGCAAGGGAGATGAAAAAAGGCTAAGGGGGTTATGGCCGTGACCGGCTAAATGGAGTACCATCGGAAGGATTGTTCGCTGTTTGATTTTGCGCCGGGCGCGAGCGTTTACAGAGTCATAAAAACCCCGTGTTCATGCGGGTCAGGATTACCAAAATCGAAAGGAAATGGCGTGGGAAGAGAATACAGGCCGAATGTACGAGAATCCGCGGTGATATCAAAACTGGATCATGCGAAGGAGTCCCAGCGGTATCACGCCATGAATCAGCTTCGCCACAATATCGATGAGCTGGCCGACAGGATCTCGATGAAGTTAATCGAGGAGCGGCTGGTAGAGACGACCAGCAAGGCAGACTTGCAGGACCAGATTCAGTTTGCCCTTCAGCAGATTCTGGACCTCGAGGAATTCGAAATTCAGTACCAGACGGCCAGCCTTCGAACTTTGGTGCCGCGTCCGAATTTCGTCAGCCTTTTTGTTACGGCTTTCATTGTGGAAAAGCTGATCGATCACAAATGCATCGTAGATATTTTTGGGACCGATGAGGAAATTTACGCCGGTGTCAACAGGCAGGTTAGCCGGTTCATCCAGATAGACTAAACCGGGAATCGGCGGCGAGACTTTTGATACCCTGCGCTAAACTTCAGAAGATCCGTTCGCTTCGGTGTACGTTCCCCCTAATGAAGTCTGTCGGTTCCGGTGGGCTAAATGCTGGGGGCCGGTAATCACAGTTGGTTACAACCACGATCTATATTGACCTCCAATCAGGATCTATGCCGCAGCCATGTCAAAACATAACCGGAGAGCCACCAGATGAACGGCGTCGAAACGAAGGTCCCACCAAATTTTATTCGCAACATCATTGCCGATGACCTGAAAAGCGGAAAAACCGTGGGGAAGGTCCTCACCCGATTTCCGCCGGAACCCAATGGTTATCTGCATATCGGGCACGCCAAATCCATATGCCTGAATTTCGGACTTGCGGCTGAATTCGGCGGGTTTTGCAATTTCCGGTTCGACGATACCAATCCCGGGAAAGAAGAAGTGGAGTACGTCGATTCCATCATGAATGACGTACGGTGGCTCGGGTTCGATTGGGACGACCGGTTCTATCACGCATCCGATTATTTCGAGCAGCTCTACGAGTGGGCGATCAGTCTCATCAGGGCGGGCAAGGCCTACGTGGATAGCCTGAGCGCAGATGAAATACGGGAGTTCCGGGGACGCTCACCGAACCCGGAAAGCAGAGCCCGTTTCGCAACCGGTCGGTTGAAGAAAATCTCGACCTTTTTCAGCGCATGCGTGCGGGCGAGTTCAAGGACGGCGAGCATGTGCTCCGGGCAAAAATCGATATGGCCTCCCCCAACATCAATCTGCGCGACCCCGTGATGTACCGCATCCGGCATATGACGCACTGGCGTACGGGCGGCAAGTGGTGCATATATCCAATGTATGATTACGCCCACGGTCAATCGGACGCGCTCGAAGGCATCACTCACTCAATCTGCACGATGGAGTACGAGGATCACCGGGCGCTCTACGACTGGTACCTGGACAATCTCGATGTTCCATGCCATCCACAGCAGATCGAGTTTGCGCGCCTGAACCTGAGCTATACGGTAATGAGTAAACGAAAACTTCTGCAACTCGTCCAGGAAGGATACGTGGCCGGATGGGACGACCCCAGGATGCCGACCCTTGCCGGTATGAGACGGCGCGGATACACGCCTGAGGCGATCCGGAACTTCTGCGAACGAATCGGAGTGGGTAAGCGGGAGAGCCTGGTTGACCTCGCCATGCTGGAGTATTGTGTCCGGGAAGACTTGAACCGTAGCGCCCAGCGCATGATGGGGGTTTTGCGGCCGTTAAAAGTTATTATCGAAAACTACCCCGAGGGCCAGACCGAGCAACTCGAAGCGATAAACAATCCCGAAGATCCCGGCGCAGGTACGCGGCAGGTTCCCTTCTCCCGGGTTATCTATATCGAGCGTGACGATTTCATGGAGGAGCCGCCCAAACAGTTCTACCGGCTCAGCCCGGGACGTGAAGTGAGGCTTCGCTACGCCTATTTTATAAAATGCGTCGATGTAATCAAAGATGCAAAGGGTGAAATAGTCGAGTTGCGCTGCACTTATGACCCTGCAACCAGGGGAGGCGATTCGCCGCCCGATGGCAGGAAGGTCAAAGCGACCCTGCACTGGGTTTCTGCACCTCACGCGATAGACGCCGAAGTCCGTCTCTATGACAAACTGCTTACCAGGGCCGATCCTTCGCAGGAGGAGGGAGCGACTTTCAAGGACTTTATCGACCCCAACTCGCTTAAAGTCGTCGAAGCGGCCAAAATGGAGCCAAGCTTTGCCGGGGCGCAGACAGGGGCCCGGTATCAGTTTGAGAGGCTTGGATACTTTTGCGTCGATCCGGACTCCACACCGGACAAAATGGTTTTCAACCGTACGGTCACGCTTAGGGATACCTGGGCAAAGGTGGCGAAGGCCGAAGGAATAAAGCGGAGTTGATTTGTTATATCTAAAGTAAGCGCACGATTCGGCCGATAGCTCTATTAGAACTTAAACTCAGGAGCAGGCCATGAGAATCGTTATCGGAGAGAGCACTGGAGTTGGCACTACGGCTCAATACAGGCCGGAAAACGAACCACTTCCGATAGAGGCAAGACTTTTGGAAATAAAGGATAGAAGGGAAAGCTCCGGTTCGGGCGGCGTAATTTCCGGGCGTGTTCTAACGCTTCTGGTCCCGGAGGGTCAAAAGGTTCCCCGGGGCGTCGAGTCGGGTGATTACCGCATCTACCTGAAATTCGTACATCGCCGCCAGGCGAGATCATAGTGGCAAGGATCGTGACTAAAAACTGAAGTTCTAACAGGCGGGATCTCTTATGGCTGTCCAACGAATCGGCACTGTGTCGAGAAATACCAGGGAAACTCAAATTTCCGTCGAGATTACGCTCGATGGGACCGGCAGGTCGGAACTCGATACCGGTGTGCCTTTTCTCGACCACATGTTGACGCTTTTTGCCGTGCATGGGATCTTCGACCTCAAGATCAAGGCGGCCGGCGACCTGGAAGTCGATGCCCATCACACCGTGGAAGATGCCGGCATCTGCCTGGGGCAGGCGCTCTCAGAGGCCCTGGGAGACCGAACGGCCATCGCCCGCTACGGGCATTCCACAATCCCCATGGATGAGGCGCTCGCATCGGTCAGCCTGGATTTCTCAAACCGCCCTTATCTTGTCTATGAAACCCCGCCGATGACCGAGCGCACCGGTGAATTTGAAACGGCCCTTGCCCCCGAGTTCTTCCGGGCGTTTTGCCAGCACGGGGGGGTAACCCTGCACGTCCGAATCCTTTACGGCAGCAACGCTCATCACATGCTCGAGGCAGCCTTCAAGGCACTTGCCCGCGCACTCGACATGGCCGTCTCATTGGAGCCCCGCCGGAGCGGAATACCTTCCTCGAAAGGCGCGCTCTAGTCGCTGTCGACCTATAAACTCCCCCTACGATGCCTTCCCGAACGGCACTAACGCCGGGGCGGGTTTTTCTCCCTCGATCTGGTAAACCGCCTGTGTCGGGTAGGCCATCTCTATTCCTTCCTCCCGAAACCGGCGCATGATCTCAAGGCAGGTCCTCTGGAGCCAGTCCTGGAATTTCCAGAAGTCCGGTGGAAAATACCATGCATATACCGACACGTTCAGGCTCCAGTCCTTGAAACCGTTAAAATGGACCCTTGGCGGATAATCTTTGCGCATCCCCTCATGGTCCTTCAGAATTTCCTCCACTATTCGCACCGCTCTCTCGATCCTCTCCGGCGAGGTGTCGCAGGTAAGCCCCAGTTCCGTATTCCACCGCAAATAGGACCGTCTGGCTATGTTTTCCAGGGGCGAGTTGATAATTTTTTCGTTTGGAATGGAAACGAGGTTTCCGGTCAGAGTCCTTATCCTGGTGCTGCGAAACCCGACGCCTTCGACAAACCCGTCGTGCTTGTCGATCATGATCCTCTCGCCTATACTGAACGGCTTATCCAGCAGGATCGTGAAGCTGCCCAAAAAATTGGAGATGGAATCTTTGCCTGCCAGGGCGAAAGCGAGACCTCCGATTCCGAGCGAAGCTACCAGCGGGCCCAACTCGATCCCGGTCATATTCTGGACAACCAGCATTCCGCCAACAAGCAGCACGAATACCCGCACCGTCTTACTGACCAGTGGAACGAGCATGTCATGGATGCCGTTGTCCGCCGACCCGACCCACCTTTTGATTTTGAAATCGATGGAAAAGATAAACCTGTGGATAAACCAGAATAGTGCGACCGTGCCTCCCAG
>CAWGZP010000202.1:0-14304 GCA_963826655.1 uncultured delta proteobacterium | reverse complement strand
TGTTATACACAAGGATGGGGTGCGGTCAAAATAGCCCCAAGCGGCCTGTTTTAACAGGTTCAAAGAGGCCGGAAACCGTAACGTCTCGCAGAGCGCGGGCGATGGGGCTTGCGGTACGTGGTAGTCATTTTTTCCAAACCGAAATAAGGAGGCCCGCTTCATGGGACCTAACGACGACAGGGAAAGAGCCATTGATGCAGCGGTTTCCCAGATAGAGCGAATGTGTGGGAAAGGCGCCATCATGCGGCTCGGGGCCGGCGCCACTGTGGAAGTGGCCGTCATATCGACCGGCTGTTTGTCGCTGGATATCGCTCTGGGGATCGGAGGCATCGCGCGGGGCCGCATTATTGAGATATTCGGACCTGAGTCTTCCGGGAAAACCACCCTGGCGCTGCACATCATCGCAGAGGCGCAGAAGCTCGGGGGCCTTGCTGCCTTTGTGGACGCAGAACACGCCCTGGATATTACATATGCCCGAAAACTCGGGGTGCTGGTGGAAGACCTGCTGATCAGTCAGCCCGATTACGGCGAACAGGCCCTGGAGATCGCCGAGATCCTGGTCCGAAGCAACGCCATCGACGTCATAGTGGTCGATTCGGTTGCGGCGCTCGTCCCTAAAGCCGAAATCGAAGGAGAGATGGGGGATCCGCATGTAGGGCTTCAGGCGCGGCTCATGAGCCAGGCGCTGCGCAAACTCGTCTCGGCCATTAGCAAGTCGAAGACCTGCGTCATTTTCACCAACCAGATCCGAATGAAGATAGGGGTCATGTACGGTTCGCCCGAAACTACGACAGGGGGAAACGCACTCAAGTTTTATGCCACCATGAGGCTCGACATCCGCCGGATCGGCCCGATCAAGGAAGGCCAGGACGTTATTGGCAACCGGACCAAGGTGAAAGTCGTAAAGAACAAGATCGCGCCCCCGTTTCGCGAAGTTGAATTCGATATCATTTACGGACGCGGCATATCCAAGGAAGGCGACATCCTGGACCTGGGGGTGGAGGCGAACCTTATAGAAAAGTCCGGCACCTGGTATTCGTATAATGGAGAAAGACTGGGACAGGGAAGGGAAAACGCGAAGAATTTCCTGAGGGACCATCCCGAGCTGATTTCAGATCTCGAGACGAAAATTCGCCAGACCCACGACCTCAAACCGGCCGCCGGCTCTCCATCCGTGGCGGCTGACTAGGGCCTTCCCGTCTTTGGTATAATTGATAATACGATTGAGTGCGCAAAATTCTGCAAATTTTGAAATACCTTGTGTGTAGAGATCGTTTTTTGAGTTCAGGGGACTTTTGAGTTCAGGGCTCACCCCCCCCCGAACCAATTTCCAGATTCCGCCCGGCGGTACGCCCAAGCGCGTGCGGCCGGGCGTTTGGTGCTGGGGGCACATGGTGCTCCGATCCCCCGCGCCTTCCCGGATTAGCGATCGATCTTGCATAATTTTCGGCACGCTTCAGCAATACCTTGGAAAGTCAGGAGACTTCATTGATGAAAGCCAGCGAGATCCGAAAGGCCTTCCTCGATTTTTTCAATAAACGAGGACATGCGATTGTAAAGAGCTCCCCGGTAATTCCTCACGACGACCCCTCCCTGCTTTTCACGAACGCGGGCATGGTGCAGTTCAAAAGGACTTTCCTCGGCGAGGAAAAGCGGCCCTGCTCACGTGCTACAAGCAGCCAGAAATGCATGCGGGCCGGCGGCAAACACAACGACCTGGAAAACGTGGGCCGTACGGCGCGGCATCATACCTTTTTCGAAATGCTCGGGAATTTTTCCTTCGGAGACTATTTCAAGGAAGATGCGGTCAAATTCGCCTGGGAGTTTCTGACCGAAGAGATGGGCCTGCCCAAGGAAAAACTCTATGCCACAATCCACGAAGGCGACCCGGGGATGCAACTCGGACCTGATGAAGAGGCCCGAAAGTTCTGGGCGCGCTATCTTCCCGACGAGCGCATTTTGGAGTTTCCGACAAAGGACAATTTCTGGGCCATGGGGGATGCAGGGCCCTGCGGGCCGTGCTCGGAGATCCTCATCGACCAGGGACCGGGCATAGGGTGCGGCCGGCCTGATTGCAAACCGGGATGTGACTGCGACAGGTATCTGGAGCTGTGGAACCTTGTCTTCATGCAGTTTAACCGCAGACAGGACGGCGTTCTCGATCCTCTTCCCCGCCCCAGCATCGATACCGGCATGGGGCTGGAGAGAATAGCGGCCGTAATTCAGAAGGTCCCCTCGAATTACGACACAGACCTTTTTACCCCTTTGATGAAAAAGATCGAGGAACTGACCGGGTATAAGTACGCAACGTCGCCGGAAAAGGACGTCTCGGTCAAGGTCATTGCAGACCACAGCCGCGCGGCGGCTTTTCTGATTGGAGACGGCGCCTTGCCAAGCAACGAAGGACGCGGCTATGTGCTAAGGCGTGTGATTCGGCGCGCTTTGAGGCACGGGCGTTTTCTCGGGTTGGACAGGCCGTTTTTGTCTGAAGTCGCCGTATCGGTCATGGAGTCGATGCAGGATGCGTATCCCGAACTGCTTGAAAATCGCAGTTTCATTACCCGCATTATCCAGAGCGAAGAAGAACGGTTTAACGAGACCCTGGATAACGGACTGAGGCTCCTTCAAGCTGAAATAAAACGTCTAACGGACGAAAAAGCCCTAACTATTCCCGGTGCGCTCATCTTTAAGCTCTACGATACATACGGCTTTCCTATCGATATCGTTACCGACATGTCCAGGGAACTCGGTTTCGAAGTGGACGAGGCCGGTTTTCATCAACTGATGGGAAAGCAGCGGGGGCTGTCCCGAGCGGCCTGGAAAGGGAGCGGCGACCGCGAAATTTCCGACGCCTACCGCCAGATTTGCACCAGAGGCATAACGACCACTTTCCTCGGATACGAAACTACGGAGGCCGATTCCAATATTGTTGCAATGATTAGTGGGGGCGAAGAAATCGGTACGGCCTCTCAAGAAATGGCCGTCGAGCTGATTGCGGCGAGCACACCCTTTTACGGCGCCTCGGGCGGGCAAGTGGGAGACACGGGAGTCATAATCGGGCCATCCGGCGCAAAAATCGCCGTCTCCAACACCCTCAAGCTTCCCGGGGACCTGATAGTTCATGCCGGCCGCGTTGAATCCGGCTCTTTCCGCATAGGCGATGCCGTCCATCTGGAGGTAGACGCCCGGTTGCGCAGGGATACCGCGATTCATCACACTGCCACACATATCCTGCACGCGGTGCTGCGCCAGGTGCTGGGCGATCACGTAAAGCAGGCGGGATCGCTCGTCGCGCCCGACCGCCTCCGGTTCGACTTTGCCCATTTCACAGCCCCAACGCCCGAAGAATTGGCTCGTGTCGAGCTGCTGATAAACGAGGAAATCCTCCAAAACCAGCATCTAAACGTACGGGTCATGGGACTGGAGGAAGCCCTGAAAACCGGGGCCATGGCTCTTTTTGAAGAAAAATACGGAGACCGGGTCCGGTTGGTCGAAATTCCGGGCTTCAGCCGGGAGCTTTGCGGCGGTACGCACACGCACTCGACCGGAGACCTTGGAGTTTTTGTCATACTCCAGGAGGCCGGCATCGCGGCCGGTGTTCGTAGAATCGAGGCCCTCGCGGGTCGAAAAGCGATCGAATACCTTAACCGGCAAAAAGAACTCTTAAACCGCGCCGCCGCCGCGCTGAAAGTCGCCCCTCCAGAGGTGGTGGAACGTATCGAAAAGATACTGGCTCAGCAAAAGCAGATGGAAAAAGAACTCGAAGCGCTAAAGGCCTCTGCCGTGGGCGCTCGCTCGGCAGATCTATTCGATCGGAGCGCAGAATTAGACGGTGTGCGAATCCTGGTCACTCAAATCGAAGCCGACAATCCGAAAATTCTCCGGGAGATGAACGATAAGTTCAAGGAGAAGTTTAAAAAAGGCATAGCGGTTTTCGGGGCCGTTTCAGGGGAAAAGGTTTTCCTGCTAGCCGGGGTGACCCCGGAACTCACATCTACGCTGCATGCGGGAAATCTCATAAAAGAGATCGTAGGAGAGGTGGGCGGCTCCGGTGGCGGGCGCCCCGATATGGCTCAGGCCGGCGGCAACAAGCCCGATAAGCTCGAGGACGCTCTCCGCCTGGCCGAAAAGCTGATACGCCAAAAGCTGGGAGCGTAAAAAACGAAGGCGGCGGACTATACCCTGAGTTCCTGAGGCGGGTCCAGCAGGCGCCACCACTTGAAACGCATGCGTGAGAGAAAGCCACGGAAGGGGATCGGGACCTCAAAGCCTGTCCACGCTGCAAGAAGAGAGATCCTCCAGCAGTTCGTCCGTGAGTTCTTCGCGATAGTCGCCTATGTTGTATCTCGCGCCGCATTCACGGCAGCGCAGGTAAATCTTGCGTCAGGTCTTTACTATTTCGATCTCTTTGTTGCACTTTTTGCAAAGCAATGCCGATTCTCCTGGATTGAAAAGACTTGGTGGGCTACGCTCCGCCCGCTCTGCGGATCTTTTCGTGGTTTAGGGCGTCCCAACGGGACATGATTTATTGGATTGAAAAGAATTTGGGGGGAAAGCCGAGATTAGTTGCCAACCCTCAATTGGAAATAATATACTGGTTTTGTTTCAGCATGGAAAGAGTCATTTTTAAGAATCGCTTACTAACTATTGACTAAGCATGTAAAATATCTTAACTTGTTTATCATTGAGATCGCCTCTGGCAAAGCCATCGCGACCTTAGGGTGAAGTGCACCTTTTGCGCGGGGCGGAGGCGCGGTAAGTCCGGCCAGGTTTTTTTACCATTTTTGTTACGGGCTTCCGCAAAGGAGATTTATCATGAAAGCATATAGCTCTGAGAAATGCCTTCCCTTGGAGTATTATCTTAAGAAACCGGGCTCACACAATGATTTTGAAGGCCTGATCGAGGGACAGGTCATTGAGGGGCGGTTCCGCGGCCCCGACTTGGAGATGGGGCGGGTCGAGCACGCCGATCCCGAAGAGGAAACGGATGTTGCCGTGCTCTCCGAGCTTGAGCAGGAAGAAGAAGAGGAGCTGGTTGAAAAGGAACCTGTTGCAGCTCCCGTGCAAGACTTTGAAGAAGACCACATCACCTGTTATCTCAAGGAAGTGTCGAGCTACCCTCTGCTCACCCAGGAACGCGAAACAGAGCTTGCCCAGATAATCCGGCACGGTCAGGACGAACTGGTTCGCATCGTTGAGGAGCATGTGTCCGAAGAAAGGACCATGGCGGACCTTAACGAAAAGGTGAAAAAGCTCCTCGAACACGAGAGTTCCTTTCCCGGCGTAAGGGATAAGGTGCTCAAGGTCATTATGCGCACACTCGAACGTGTCACGGTGGAGCAGCCGGATAATCTGCTCTTCCGGGCTTCCCTGGCCAGGGTGTGTGCAATTATGAAAGCCGTCGATACGGCAAAGCAGGAGATGGTGCGGGCCAACCTCAGGCTGGTTTTGAGTATAGCCAAACGCTACAGGGGCCGTGGCATGACCTTCGACGACCTGATCCAGGAGGGAAACCTCGGTCTGCTGAAGGCTGTCGGCCGGTTCGACCATACGAAAGGAAACCGGTTCAGCACCTATGCGACATGGTGGGTCCGCCAGAGCATTATTCGAGGAATTTACGACAAGACCAGGACGATTCGCCTTCCGGTGCATTTTATAGAATTAAAGAATTTGTTCTTCAAGGTCTATTACGAATTGCTCAAAGAACTGGGGCGCGAACCGTCGCCCGGAGAAATAGCGGAACGCTCGAAGCTGCCGGTCGAAAAGGTGCAGATGATCCTTACGCTGGCTGCTCAACCAATCTCCCTGGAGACACCCATAGGCGAGGACGAGCAGAGGCTGGGAGACTTTATCGAGGACGAAAAGGCGCTCTCTCCAGTCGATGAGTGTTCGGACAGGGAACTGGCGGATGTCACTAGAACCCTGTTGTCGACCTTGCAGCCCCGGGAAGAGAAAATACTGCGGCTAAGGTTTGGTCTTGATGGCCAACCTGCTGAAACACTGGAGAAAATCGGGCAGCTTTTCCACGTTTCCAAGGAAAGGATTCGCCAGATCGAGAAAAAAGCCCTTCGCAAGCTGAAAAATCCTAACAGGCAGGCATGCCTGAAGACGTTCATCGAGTAGGGGGCCGGGGGCAGCGGGGAAAAGGTCAAGAAAGAGATACCCGGCCTTTTTGAAAAGTGCACGAATATCACCACGCGGGTTGATTCCCGCGTTTTTGTTTGCTGGAAACCGCCTTCCCAATCCCCTGGAAAAGATAACTGCTACGGCCTCGCCTCCCTCGGTCTCGGGGGGGGGGCGGAGGGTCGGCGGCTCACTCAGCCTTCTGTCGGACAGGCGGGTGTCTCCCCGCCCCGTGCATCCGGACTCCAGGCTTTGTCAGGCTCGGAGGACGTGGGGGAAGCGATATTCGGCCGTCTTCCGATATCGGGCAAAAAAGCCGCAAATAGACCGAGCAATGGCAGGAAAGCACATATCCGATAGAGTTGTTCGATGCCGTAGGCGTCTGCAACCCTCCCCAGAACCGCCGCCCCGATACCAGCCATACCAAAAGCAAACCCGAAGAACATTCCGGATACGGTACCGACTTTCCCGGGTACGAGTTCCTGCGCGAACACCAGGATCGCCGAGAAAGCCGATGCCAGTATGAGCCCGATTATAAAGGTCAAAACGGCAGTCCAACGAAGACCCACGTAAGGCAGCACCATGGTGAAGGGGGCAGCTCCGAGAATGGAGGCCCAGATCACTCTCTTGCGACCGATCCTGTCACCGACAGGACCGCCCAGAATAGTCCCCAGGGCTACGGCGAATAAAAAGACGAAGAGATAAATTTGTGCGGACTGCGCCGGGAGATGAAATTTCGTCATGAGATAGAATATGTAGTAACTGTTAAAGCTTGCCAGGTAAAAGAACTTCGAAAATATCAGGACCAGAAGAATCGCGATTACCGCGGCAACGGAACGTGTAGGGAGCACCGCGCGCGCCTGCCCCGGTGATTTGGCCTGCCGGGAGCGTTGCGATTGCCGGCGCTTGCGCCAGTTCCCCACTTGCCACAGGACCAGGATGGCAATCAAGGCAACCAGCGAAAACCAGGCCAAAGTGCCCCTGCCTCTTGGAAAAATCAACCACGCGGCAAGTAGCGGGCCCGCGGCGGTACCGGCATTGCCTCCAACCTGAAAAATCGACTGCGCCAGGCCGTAGCGTCCTCCCGAGGCCATTCGGGCCACCCTCGAAGATTCGGGATGAAATATCGATGAGCCACTTCCGATCACGGCGGCGCCAATGAGGAGCATCGTATAGCTTTGTGCCGAGGCCAGAATGATTAACCCCGTCAGGGTACAGCCCATACCAACGGACAGAGAATAGGGTTTAGGGTGATGGTCCGTATAAAACCCGACCAGGGGTTGGAACATGGATGCCGTGATCTGATAAGTCAACGTAATGAGGCCGATCTGGGTGAAACTGAGCGAGAAGGAGCTTTTCAGAAGAGGATAGATCGCCAGGATCAGCGACTGAAGCATATCGTTTAAAAAGTGAGACAGGCTTATCGCGCCTAACACCTTGAAAACAGTAACGTCGGTTCGAAGAACCGGCGCATTTTGCACATCGAGACCGGTTTGCATTGACGAACGGGTTTGCATTAAGACAAATATCTCCTTAAGGTCCGGAAACCGCCGGTGTAACTCCCGGTGTTTCCGGACGCAGGCCCGGCTGGTGAATCCAGCCCATCAGTCCTTCCACAATTTGTAGGCGATAAAGGCGGTCGTAAGCTGGATGCAGATGATAAGGACCACACAGCCGGGCCAGCCGGCCCGTTTCCAGAAAAGACCGGGAAGAATCGAGCCCAGGCAGCCGCCGAGGTAGTACATGGACACGTAGAGGCCCGCGGCGCTCGATCGTCCCTCTTTTGCAGCCATCCCCACGTGGCTCGATGCCGCCGACTGGCAGGTGAACACCCCGCATGCCTCGAGCGCCAGTCCCGCGATGACGGCCGGCACATACTGAATCATAGTCAGAAGCATTCCGGCCGCCGAAATTCCCACGGCCACCACCAGCGCCCGCCGGTGACCGACCCGGTCCAGGGCGCGGCCCGCGAGCGGCGTTATCAGGGCGCCGATCAGGTAGACGCCGAAAATTGCCCCCAGCGCAGCAGGTCCGAGGCAAAAAGGCTTATCGGCCAGGTAAAAATTGACATAGGTAAACGCCCCTACCATGCAAAACAAAACGTTAAATCCGACTGCGTAGGTCGCCAGAAGCTGAGGATTGCGCAGATGCGAGCGCATCGACCGAAAGGCCGCCGAGGCATTGCGTTGACGTCTGAATTTGACGGCACGCGGCAGGAGGCGCCATGTGACCAGGGCTGAGACCAAAGTGATAGCGCCAAGAACAAAAAAAGCATTGCGCCAACCCCAGTGGGTTGCGACCAAACCGGCTATGAAACGGCCGGAAAAACCGCCTACAACCGTACCTGTCACATAGATCGCCATGATCGAACCGACCGAATTGCCCGGCGATTCTTCACTGATATAGGCAATGGCGACGGCAATAATGCCCGGAATGAAAAAACCCTGAAGAAAACGCCAGAAGATGAGATAGCCGAGGGTCGTCGATGTCCCGGCCAGGACAGTCGGAAGAGTCAGCCCCAGCATGGAGGCAACGATGATCCGCTTGCGTCCCACGGCATCGGCCATCAGACCGATCAGTGGAGCCACCAACGCTACGGCCAGTACAGACGCGCTCACGGTAAGGCTCGCCATGACTTCCGATACCTGGAAGAGCTGCCGAAACTGGGGCAGTAACGGCTGGGTAGCATAAAGAATAAGAAACGTGCCGAAGCCGGTTATAAACAAGGCCGTCAGAGCGCCCACCCGGCTCAGATCAGAGGTGCGGGCGGATACTGTATGCCGGGTTGTGGAGCATGACGCCTCCAAAACAGTCAACATTTCCCTCCTGGTTACAATCGCTGGCATAAAAAGCAGATGAATTTTAACGTTGAGCTATTAAGATTACAAATATATTATAATTGAGTATTTGATATGTTTTAGATATCAAAAGGAGCCCCTGGATGGAACTAAGGCATTTGAGATACTTTGTAACGGTTGCCGAAGAATTGCACTTCGGGCGCGCCGCCGAAAGATTGGGCATTGCCCAGCCGCCGTTGAGCCAGCAGATCAAGGCATTGGAACAGCAAATAGGGGTCCTTTTGCTCTTGCGGACAAAACGCCACGTCGAACTCACCGCAGCCGGAACGGTCTTTGCCCGCGAAGCACGAAAGGTCCTTGCCGGAGCAGATCGAGCGATACATGTCGCACAGGGTGCGGCCCGCGGCGAAATCGGACAACTCGATGTGGGATTTGTCAGCGGCGCCGTTTACGGCAAAGTCCCCCTGATTTTCCGCCTGATGCGGACCCGCTACCCTGAGATCTCACTGGTGCTAAGAGACCTGACGACCGAGGAGCAGATGGACGCCATACAGACGCATCGGCTTGACATCGGGCTGATACGGCCGCCGGTGGTTATGCACCAATCACAATCGCTCGTCACCAGGGTGATTTCCCGAGAGCCTCTGGTTGTCGTATTGCCGCGTACTCATCGGCTCGCCGGGCGTAGAAAGATCTCGCTCGAGGCGCTCGCCGAGGAACCTTTCCTTCAAGTGCCCCGCCACGTCGCACCAGGGTTCTACGATCAGTTCATAAGACTTTGCGCCGAGGCCGGATTTTTCCCGCAAATCGTTCAGGAGGCCCGAACCACCCAAACGATAGTCAGCCTCGTGGCAGTGGGCATGGGCGTATCCGTTGTCCCCGGCTCGTTGCGAGACCTGCAGCGAACCGGCGTGGTGTACAGGGCCATGGAGGGGACGGCGTTCACCACTGAATTGGTCGCTGTCTGGCGCCGGGACGACGAAAACCCTGCGCTTCACCGCTTTCTTGAGATCATCGGGGAGGAGATCGAAGTTAAGGACAAGCTGCAAAAGAGCGGTCGCACGCAAACCGTGGATGAAACCGGGGGTTGAACTTAATTCCGCATTAAACGGGCCGCAAGTAACGCGTCCCGGCCCTTTCTTCCAAGTCGTGCTCGATCGACAACCGCCGTCAAAAACGAGCCCAGCACGAAGCGGAAAAGGACGGAATAGATCTTCATCGAATCGCGAACCGCATTGAAATGTGACGACCTGTTTGCGTCGATATAAACGGTCTGGATTTCCTGTTCCACTATGCTGAGGTTGCCGTGTCTGGCGGCGAGCAGCATTTCGAGTTCGAATTCATACCCGTTGGCCTCTATCGGGAGCAGCTTCGGAACGAAGTGAATCGGTATGCCCCGCAGACCGCTTTGGGTGTCCGAGAGTCTTTTACCGGTAAGAGAACGGAAGAGCACTCTTGTGCAGGTGTTGCCGATTATGCTCCTGAGGGGTACGTCCCTCGCGAAATTCCGGGTCCCTATGACCAGGCTTTCGGGCTTGCTTTCCAGCAACCGGGCCACCTTCAGAACGTCCTCCACCAGGTGCTGGCCGTCGGCGTCCGCGGTCACAACGCCCACGAGGCCCTCAAAGCTTGCGTACGCATAACGCAGGCCCGTTTTCAGAGCCGCCCCTTTACCGAGATTAGCGGCGTGTTCGAGCAGGACAACGCTCCCGGCGCCTTGCAACTTCTGAAAAGTGTTGACGCAGCCCGGGTTGCTGCCGTCGTTTACCACGATGACGGCCGTGACATCCAAGGATGCAAACCGTTCCACAAAAGGCACAAGCTCCCCGGACGGATTATACGCCGGGATTATTATAGCAATATTCATCCTCGCTCCTAAATCCTTTTGAAGAAGCGGATTTGGACAGTCCTCATCTCGAGAAACTGTCAGGAAACCCTAGTTTCAGCTGCGCCAGAAAGCGCAGACACGGCAAGTTAACAACAACTTTCAACGCAATTCCAGGCAAAAGAGCAGCGAAGGAAGAAAAATTGGAGCAGTGAAGAGTGAGGAGAAAACTCGCTTTGGCAGATCGATAATTCATGCCTAGAGGCGACAAAAAGCGTCCGCCGCGTTCCTTGAATAACCTGGTGAATTGTGCAGTTGGTCTCTGGTGATATTGACAACGAAATTGTTAATTCCGCTACCCGAAAGCAGTGCTGAAAACGGGATGGCTACAACCTTGTTGTCCATGACGGAAAGGACTATGAAAGCCGGCTGCCCGTAATCATCGTACGTTACGCACTCGATCTTGCCAAGATCCTGCCCCATCAGATTGTGCAAGCGATGTCCCCTCATGGCGCTCGATATATCCTGGCTTTGAGCTACTTTTACAGCAACAAGTTGAGCGATAAGGACAATCGCGAACAATATAGCCAATGCCGGTATGCTTAATTTCTTCATCGTTTCTCCTACCGCTTGACGAAGCGCGCCTGTGCGCAATAAACCACGAAAAGGGAAAGATCCCCAAAGTGGGCTTAGCGGGAGCGCAACCCACCGCGCCTTTTCGAACCAGGCTCCCGGAAAGAGATCCATCCGTTTAGTGACGGACATTTATAAAAAAGTTAATGGCTTGGCCAATTTTTTCAATGGCGGGGATCAGGTGAGCGAAGATACTGTAATTAAATTTCTGAAAACGGTTCGAGTTCACCGCACACAAACCAAATGGAACCAGAACAGAACAACTATCCGCAGATAACGCAGATGGGCGCAGATAAATCTGAAAAACCAATTGCTGGATTGGCCGATGAGGAATTGAGGGATTACATATTTAGATCATGGAATGGAGAGGAGGAGCTTTCGCACGGCTTTTCCCGCCTATTCGCATATCCCCTTCACAAACGACTCCAATTTCCGGGTCGTCTCGACCATATTCAAAATCGCTGCCCGGTCGGGTGGAATCCGCACGTAGGTGCTCAAAGAACAGATCTCCTGGTAGCCCTGGAGCGTTTCCAGCTCCTCCTGTATATCTTCCGGCAGGGAGACCACCAAGCCCATGGCTGCCACGAGATCAAGGAAAGTGTGATTTTCCGGCATGCTTTCCTTGTAATATAAAAGGGCCATACAGTATTTTTCAATGGCCATGCCCAGGATATTGTACAGTATCTCGGGCGTAAACACCGTCTCTCGCTTTAATCCTCCGACCGCGGTCTTAAAGTATTGGTCCGCTTCTTTGAGGGCGGCCTCACAGTACTGCTTTATTGCCATAATGTTTCCGATCCGGATTTCTCCCGACAAATACTGATAACGTTAGAGCGTTGTGCGATCCTGCAGTCGTATTCGCCACGCAGCCCCGGGCTGGGCTCTTCGGTCAGGACCACTCGGTGGCAAGATCATCGATGTCCGATCTGACATGCCGCGTGCCCTTCGCGAGAAACCCGTAAAGAAGGGCAAGAACAATTTTGCCCGCTTCCCTCATTTCGCCAAGGATTTTTCGAAGTTCGTCCACTGGTTCCATAGGTTGCAGTCTTCCCGTCAATTTCTCGTCTTCAATCTTCATCCTATCCCAATGGGAAGGTATTTGGGATAGGTATTATGCAGATAGACAAAAAACCTATCCGCAGATGAGCGCAGATGTTTTAAATTGAGATGAACAAAAAGGAAACCACGGATAGAACGGATAAGGGCAGAAATAGGATTTTTTTCCGGTCTGAAGGCTGTTCGCCCTTCTGAAACGAATATTCTCACATTTCGGGTGCAGGACCCTGTGACTTACGTCGTAGAGCATCTCAAGATCGGGGTCCACCAGATGAGTTCCCCTAAGGGCTCTCTGCACCGAAAAAGTTGTGAGCGAACTGAAATAACGAGTTACCTTATTTTGGCTTTTGCTTAAAATCTAAAACAACGTTGCAATCTATTTTAGATTTCCCGGTAAAGAGGCTCCTATGAAAAAATTCCAGTCCGGCCACTAGGTTCAGCAAGATCATTACAAAAGCTTTCAGCCCAATCTCATCAACCGCGCCTGGGTGCTGGACAATATGGAGTTGATCCAGTTGCTTGGGCAGGCTGATCGGCATTTGGGGAGGCTGGACATGTATTCGGACTATATTCCAAATATCGACCTGTTCATCCGCATGCATGTGCTGAAGGAGGCTACCCAATCAAGCAAAATTGAAGGCACACAGACAAACATGGAAGAAGCGCTCCTGGAAAAAGAGGACGTTCCTCTCGATAAAAGAGACGACTGGGAAGAGGTACAAAACTATGTCGCGGCAATGAATGAAGCGATAGCGAAGTTGCAGACGTTGCCATTTTCTGCGCGACTGATACGGGAGGCCCATAAGACCTTGCTGCAAGGCGTGCGCGGCAAACACAAGCAGCCGGGTGAATTCAGGCGCAGCCAAAACTGGATTGGTGGGGCAACGATCAACGATGCGGTTTTTGTTCCGCCTGTACACTCCTCCATCGGGGAATTAATGGGCGACATCGAACAGTTTGTGCATAACGATTCGAAGTATTTCCCGGAGTTGTTAAAGATCGCCCTGGTGCACTACCAGTTTGAAACCATACATCCATTCCTGGACGGCAATGGCCGGGTTGGACGGTTGCTGATTACCTTATACCTGGTCAGCAAGGGTATATTAAAGAAACCCGTATTGTATCTCTCGGATTTTTTCGAGCGCAACCGCACGCATTATTACGATAACCTCATGCGGGTTAGAGAAAAGAACGATCTGCTTCAGTGGATCAGGTTTTTTCTGGTGGGAATCATTGAAACCGCCAAGATCAGCATAAAGACGTTTGACAACATTCTCAAGCTGCAAAAGGAGGTTGAAGCCAAGATACGAACTCTTGGCAGCAGAACGGCAAACGCACAAACAGTTGTCAATTATTTGTACCAACAGCCATTGATCGATGCCGCCAAAGTAGGGGCGATAGCGGATATATCACCGGCATCAGCTTATAAATTGATTGCCGATCTGGAGCAACTCGGCATACTGAAAGAAATCACCGGCGGTAAGCGGGGGAAAATTTATCTGTTTGCGGAATACTTGCAATTATTCAAATAGCAACGGTGACCTTGTAGGGTAGGCACTGTTTCGTTATGCCCACCTTTCTAACCTTCCGGGGCGGTAGGCACGATGGTGGTGCTGTGCCCACCCTTTCCCAACTGCTTTTCAACCTGTCCAGACAATGAACTATCGAGGGCCACTGCGCCGCTCAAGGCGTTGTTTGGCCCTCCTCTTGCGCGAGGCCGATCTCCTGGTATGAGAACTCATTTAGCCGGGCATTGGTGCGTGCATGCTCATTGTCATGCTCACCAGGTTTCCCTGCTTATCGAGGTCAATATATATATTTTCGCTGATCTCTCGTAGTAAGACCCAACCGAACCAGCAACAGGCACAT
>CAWGZP010000201.1:0-16309 GCA_963826655.1 uncultured delta proteobacterium | reverse complement strand
CCGGCTTTTCACCGGGCCTGACTACCTTATAGCCAGTGTTTGAGCAGATGGGCGGGCCATTCCTTCATGCGATTGTCGAAAGACCGTTTTTCCCACTCCTCCAGAGTTATCCGATCGGACTCTTCCAAATCTCTTTCAAACATTGCCTGCATACTATCGGCGAAGTCCCGGCCGAGGATCACGGCATTGGCCTCGTCATTGGTAAGGAAGCTTTCATTGTCCAGGTTGCTCGATCCGACAGTAGACCAGACATCATCGATAACCGCCGTCTTTGCATGCAGCATCCCTCCGCGCCTCTCAAACAATTGCACGCCTGCTTTTAACAACCGGGTATAGTAATGTCGGCTCGCATAGAAAACCAATGCGGAATCACTGAAGCCGGGAAGCAGGATCTTCACATCAACACCGCGCGCTGCAGCATCGGTGAGCGCTTTTAACATTTGGTCGTCAGGCACAAAATAAGGAGTCGTCAAGTAGATGGAGTTTTCCGCATGAGTGATGGCTGAAATGTACATCATGAATATGAGTCGATTGCTTTCACCCGGTAAACTGCCGACCACCCTGACCAGCGTGTTTCCAGCTTGCTCCACATAAGGGAAATAGTCCCTGCCGGGAAGTGCCGGTCCCTTTTGCCTTTCCCACGTTTTCATGAAAAGCCATTGGAGTCGCAGCTGCTGCCGGACCCTCGATTCGAACGTGCGTATCTCGCCAGGGTTCATCCTTCTTCTCTCTACGAAACCGACCGGCTGAGCTTCCGGAATAAACAGCACTGACGTTGACTCCGCCGGTGAAAGCGATGGCGCCGTCAACGACCAGAATCTTACGATGGTCTCGATGGCGTAATGCCCATTTCTTTCCCTCGAGTACCTTCCAGGGATTAACGGGATTGAATTCAAGCACCAGGACCCCGCCATCGCGCAAGCGCTGAAAAAAGCTAACCGGAGTATTCTTGGACCCAAAACTATCGTAAATCAGGTTCACTTGTACGCCTTCGGCGCTTTTCCGGATGAGCAGATCGGAAAATCGTTTGCCGACTTCATCATCTTCAAATATGAAGGTTTCAAAATTGATGTGATCTTTAGCGTTTTGGATGGCCTCAAACATCGCTGCGTAGGTAGCCTTCCCGTCAATGAGCAGGGTGACCTTGTTGCCGGCCACTAAAAGACTCCCACTGACGGACTGCATCAACTGAACCTGCTGCTCCAGAAGTTTGGTTGCATCGACCTGCCCTTCAAGCCGTTTGATCATGGCTTTACTTGTTTTTGCAGAGAGCTCTCCTTTATGCCCCATGATCTTTGTGGGTTGATCTGAGCTTGAGAGTTCATGGCCCATCATTTTCTGTACATTCGGCAGGGATGCACAACCGGAAACAGTGATCAGGCAGAGAAACACAAGTAATAAGAAAAGAGGTCCCATTAGCGGGCAGGTGCTCAAATTTTTCATTGCACTAATCCTCGAATGGCCCCTTCTTTGAACGCAATTTACCCTGAGTATCCTCCCCTTGCCTTTTGGAAAATGGGCAAGGGAGGATTTCAATCATCAGGGCCGGTCAAATTCATTGTTGGTGAAAGTGATTTTAGTACTTCGCAAGCGCCGTTTGAAGCCCATGGGCCCCCGCTGGCGCCTTGATCTTCCCGGTCAGGATCTGGTCAGGCGTTACTGACCGTCCGTAATATGCTGCGTTCGTCTCGTCTCTAGCCCCAATGACTGTTCCCTCAAGAGATACGCCGCCGAAAAGTCCCTGGCTTCGGCTATAGGTATACACTGCGGCAACGGGTGTTACATCCGCCTCGGCCGTGCGCCCAATGGGACCGGCAGCCGCGCTTATATTGCCTCCAAATTCCACGTTTCCTCCATGAGAGAAAGCCTCCACTGCCTCACGAGTATTGAGAACGAACACGAACTCGGTTTGCTCTGCTCCGGCCTGAAAGCCGAATCCCGCTCCACCAGTCCCGATCGAAGAGGGCCCGCTCCAGCCTTTGTGGGTTCGTGCCATTACCACACCGGTGCCGGCACGCCCACTGATACCGAAGCCCGCCTTGTAGACCGTCAGGATAGCCACACCCCTGGCGTGCCTTAGCACCTCCGGGGGGATGGATTTCTCGGGGATAGCCCGGAAGGCTTGGATTGTATCCACGGCCCGATCTACCTCATCCTGCTCGTTTGCGTATGTCACAGGAACATTGAACGTTCCAACCAAACCCAAAAACAGTGAAAGTAACAGAATGCGCTTTATCATTTCATCTCCTTTGCGTACAGACCGGTTTCATAAACCAGTTTTTAGTTGTTAGTTTTCAGTTTTGAGTAACCTGAAATTCAATACCCGAACGCTGCGAGAAACTATGCCAGTGCCACCTGCCCCATCGGGGAACTCAGCCTGAGTACCCACGATAGTGGCAGGGGCCGTCAATTACAGCACCGCACCCATCACATCCGGTGTAATCGGGCGATAACTATCTGCGCCCTGGCGGGCAGCCTCTGCCCTGTCCGCGTCTTTTGAACCGCAATGGAAGCTCAAGCAGGAGGGTAGGTGAAAGCCGCAAAGAGAGGGAAAGTGCCAGTTGCAGGGAGACAGGGTGGACAGACCGCAGCCACCACCACAATTTGCCTGTGCGCTGAAAAAGCCGCCGCTGAAAAGGACCAGCGAAAGCGCGATTCCAAAAACCAGTTTTTTGTTCATTTTTTTTCTCCTGAAAAACATAATTGCCGTTAACTGCAGAGCCTAAGACCAGAGCCATAGATAAAAGTAAAACTACATAAAAAATGGCTTACTTGATCTAACATCCGTCAGGTGTTTTGAGGAACCAGTAATATGATTATGCCGGCTGCTTCCATTTGTTCAACATTAGATCGATCTACCTCAAGTTTACCTTATCATTTGAGCCGCTTATCGGCTTATTCCTATTTGATGCCAATATCCTCCCGTATCGTGTAGGACAGACCTTCCGGTACTTCAATAGATCCTGTCTTCGACTTATTAATTGCTGGCTTTCCTGTCTGTAGCTTTAGGCAAATTGTGTGCCCGAGGAGATCTGGAACTTTCATGTTCTCCTTTTAGGCAATGCATTTAGATACCTATGGAAGAAGCGAGTACTACCCGGCAAGGCTGATTCGAGCAGGAAAGGTGTTGCGCGCAACGGAAGCGTTGCACTTCTTCTGTGCCACATGTAACACTTCAATGTCAGATAGTATTTTTCCGGCCGCAACGGGTATACAGATGCCCAAACCCGAACCTCGAAACCTGCAACTGGACATTTTCCGCAGCAATGACAACGAGCGGCCGGGAGAAGACGGATGCAACAGTTCCAAGCTCCGGGCACATAGGCTTCGAAGGGATTCGTCCCGCCGTAAGTCTTTATATATATTTACAAATATCAGGCGGTCACCATTCCGGGCCAGCCCGGGCATAGAACTTGCGAAACATACTGTCATTAAGCTTATTCCAACCTGGAGATGATATGGGAGACATCCTAATGACAGTCTTCTGGGTTGTGGTCTTAAGGCAGTGGAGCAGGATACTTCTGGTGGACGCGGGGCCGTTAGGCGCCCGGATCCGGTGGCATCCTGGGATGTGCAATGCATCGATATGATCCGGAAAGGTCTGGGAAACGGGAAAGGCGACGATCGCCACTTTCCGGGTCGCAGGGGAAGCCGGTTCCGGACGAAAACAAAAGGGACATACTGAGGTCCCCGGAGAAATAAACTATGGAAAAGCAAGATAAGACTCTCGAAATGTTCTGCGCAGCTCTGGAGCTAAAGGAAAAAAAGAAGACTCTGTATGCCGCGGCGATGAAAGCCTGCTCGGACCCGGTTGGAGTGGAAACCTTCAAAATGCTCCATGACGCTGAAACCCAGCACATGGATGAAATTCAGAAAGTGTACGAGAAACTGAAGAAAGGAAAAGTAGCTCCGGATGCCTGCCGTTTGAATTCGGTCAAGGGCGCTGACAGAAATGCGCTTATGAGGGAAATCAAATCGGAGACGCCGAACATGACGAAGGCTTGTATCGATGACGTTGCAGCCATAGATGCCGGCCTTCGCATGGAGAATGCCGGCCTTCAATTCTACAATAAAGAACTCGAACGCGCAGTCGATCCCCTGGAGCGCGAATTTTTGAACCGCATCATCGAGGAAGAAGGAGAACATTATAAAGCCCTTGCCGATTTGCGATTCTATTATGTGGATCCTGCGAACTGGTTCATGGAAAAAAACCATACAAGCCTTGATGGTGCGGGCGCTGCCTCTTAACTTACAGCGCTTGCAGTTTTGATCGCTTTATCGAGAACTCCGGGACCGGGAGTGCAAGGTGCTTTATGCCTTGCTGTAATGTTTCGTTTGAAAAAAACAGGGGAGAGAAATGGAAATTCCGGCATACGTAACGGTGGAAGAGGTTAAAAGGGTCTGCAAAGCACTCAAGATCAGGGACTGGACTTCTCTGACCGATGCGCGGGTGCTCTTGGAGGAAGCCCGCACCATCCTGGAGGCGATAGATCAGGATGGGCTGAAGATCGATCCCGAGGCTTTCCGAAGCGGACTCGAGGTCGAGCTTGAGCACGGAATACGCTATCAGAGTGCAAATGTAACTAACAACCACCCGATTCTAACCGGCAAAATCGTTTTGGCACATTTGAAAGAAATGTTGGACTACTACGATCGGTTGGAAGTGGCTGAGATCGAAGGGGATATCTTTAAGGCCGCATTGGCCCGGAATCCCGAAAAGTTGCTCGGACTGTACAAGAAACTTTTGCATGCAAAACATGCCTTGGCCAAAGCGGAATCGGACCGTGTAAGTATATTGGGGTCACCGGAGAAATAAACTATGGAAAAACAAGTTGAGACTCTCGAAATGTTCTGCACAGCTCTGGAACTAAAGAAAAAAAAGAAGACCATGTATGCCGCCGCAATGAAAGCCCGCTCGGACCGGGTTGGAGCGGAAACCTTCGCAATGCTCGCTGACGCTGAAACCCAGCACATGGATCAAATTCAAAAAGTGTATGAGAAACTACAGAAATTCGCTTGTGAGGGAAATTATATCGGAGAAGCCGAAGCAGGCCGATGGCTTGTCGCAATGACGTTGCAGCCTTAGACTGCGGCCTTCGCATGGGAAATTCCGGCAATTCAAGGGATTTTCCATGCATATCGGGGGGACCACATGTCATCGCTATCGGTGATCGTCGACGCGCTCGTGCCGGTTGCCTTCGTCATCCTGCTCGGCATGCTAGCCGGCCGGACCGGCGTTATCAAGCCGGCCAACAGCGGTGTTCTCGCTTCGCTTGCGTTGGATTTCTGCCTGCCGGCGCTGCTGTTCAACGCGACCGCCAGGATGACGATCAAGGAGTTCGAGAACTGGCAGTTCTCCCTGGGAATCGCCATCGGATTGCTCACCATCTACCTGGTCGCACTGGCGCTCTCGCTCGCAGTCTTCCGCCAACCCATCGCCGCGAGTTGATCCTGTTGGGCGCCCTGCCGACCGCGTCGATGACGGCGATGTTTGCGGTGCAATACAAGGTCTACACCGACGAATCGGACGCGACGATCCTGGTCAGCACCATCGTCTCCATCGTCACATTGGGCGTGTGCATCGTATTGACCAGTGGACTGACAACATGAGCGGTCCGGATCAGCGCACGGGTTTGCCCGCGTGATCGGCGTGAACCCTTGCGAAGGCCGAGTGAGACATTTTCTCCGTCTCAAATGGGGAACACTTCAACATCGGGGGGTATCTTTAGTGAGGTCATATCTTTTGATTTTACGGTAGAGGGTCACGCGATCTATACCCAGCAGGCGGGCCGCTCTTGCCTTATTCCAGGCGGTTTTGTCCAGGGCCTCGAGAATCGCCTGGGAATCGATATCCTGTATCTCATCGGGAGCGCGGTGCTCGATTCCCGGAGCACTCATGAAGTCGGGCGGCAGATGATCGAAGGTGATTATGTTCTGGCCGCAAAGGACGAAGGCATGCTCCATGGTATGCTCGAGTTCCCGCACATTGCCCGGCCAGGGGTACTTGAGAAAAGCTTTCGAGACATCGGAGGATATCGCTTCAATGGTTTTCTTGAATTTAGCGTTGAACCCATTACGAAAGTGTTCAACCAGAAGCGGGATGTCTTCGCGCCTGTCCCTTAGGGGCGGCACCCTGATCTCGACTACTTTCAGCCGATAGTAGAGGTCTTCTCTCAATTCGCCACGGCTGACTTTATCCATGAGATTTCTGTTCGTTGCAGCTATCAGCCGAACGTCCACTTTGATTGGAGTGGAGCTTCCGACTCGCTCGAATTCCCTCTCTTGAAGGACGCGCAGGAGCTTCAGTTGTATAATCGGGGAGATGTCGCCAATCTCATCGAAGAAAATAGTGCCGCCATCCGCTCGGTGGAACCTCCCCACATTGTCTCTAATTGCGCCTGTAAACGCCCCTTTCACATGGCCGAAGAGTTCGCTTTCAAGGAGACTTTCAGGCAGGGCCGAGCAGTTCACCTTGACAAGCGGCTTATGGCTGCGTTCTCCGGCACGATGCAGCGCATCGGCTACAAGTTCTTTGCCGGTCCCACTTTCACCCGTGATGAGAACAGTCGTTTGAACACGCGCCAAAGCCTGTATGAGGGCATAAACCTTCTGCATCGGCCCACTTCTGCCTACGATACGATGGAACTGCCGCTGCTCTTTAAGCTCTGTTTCGAGGTCGGCCACATGCGTATCGTCCCTCAGCACCATAACGACGCCCGAGAGCACACGCATAGGGCTAAGCAGAGGGTATGTCCTGACGCTGATGACCCTTCTTACACCATTGGCAGGCCGGCACTCGATGCGGTCTACTTCGACAGGCTCGCCGCTCTTGATCGCTTCCTCGAGAATTTCCCCACACCTGCCATTGCTCATCTCGGGTAGAGAACCGAAGGCTTTGCCTATGTCATCACGAGAATACCCACACATGGTCGTGGCCGCTTCATTGAGTTCGATCACGACTGCTTCTTTATCCACGGTGATGATGGCATCCCGGACACTCCTGAAGATTGCTTCGAGGTTTGTGCGGTACCTTTCCTTCTCTTCGTTCAGGGCCTTATATTTCAAAGCCGTTCGGGTGATATGCAGCAATGACTCCTGGTTGACGGGCTTGGGGATGTAATCGAACGCACCCAGACGAATGGACTCGGCAGCGGTCTCGACGCCCGGGTCTCCAGTAATCATGATCACCGGACAGCTCAGTCCTCTGCCCCGGATTTCGCGCAAGATATCGATTCCCGTCCCGTCACCCAGAATGATGTCTGCAAATATAACATCGAAGCTCGTATCGTTTAGCCGGGCCAAAGCTTCGCGGCAGCTTTCAGCAGTCGCTACGATATGCCCCTCGGTCGTGAGGAACCTTTCGAAGGTAAACCTGATCGATTCCTCATCGTCGATTACAAGAATTCTCACACTCATTTTTCACCCCGTCGGCGCTCCGAATGGCTGGTAAATCTATTATGACCTTGGTAAATTCCCCTTCAACACTCTCGAAACTGAGCTGCCCGCCATGGTCTGTTATGATTTTTTGAGTGATATTCAGCCCAAGGCCGGTCCCTTTCCCGAACGGCTTCGTGGAAAAGAACGGCTTCGTCAGCATGGATAACTCATGGGCGGGAATCCCCACCCCTTGATCGTAGAATACGATCCGCACATAGGGGCGGTCGCCGACAGTTACTTTCTCGCCCGTGATCTCGAAGCATTTATTTTTATGTCTTCCGGGAAACTTCTCGTTTAAGGCATAGCGCGCGTTGTTAATGATATTTATAAAACCCTGCTGGATCTGCTGAAAGTTAGCATTCACTTCAGGAAAACCGCCTGGAAGATCTATCTTCAGATTGATGCCTTCCTTCCGTATTTGCGCCTGGATCAGGATAATGGATTCTTCAAGAATGGCAGCGACGCGAGTTGGCTTTTTCTCTTCCCGGCCGCCGCGCGCATAGGAGAGGAGGGTCTTTACAATGCGACCGATACGCTCGCCTTCCTTCACGATGCGCTCCCCAATGTCTTTTTCCATGCTCTCGGGACCGCACTCATTTATAAGTATCTGGCCATAGTTTATGATGCCGGTGATAGGATTATTGATCTCATGAGCAACTCCGGCGGCCAATTCCCCCAGTGAGGCCATATGACCCGCCTGCATCGCTTCTGCCTGCATCGCCATCTTTTCGGTAATATCGCTTACCAGCAGAAGCACGCTACTGACCCTCTCAGCCTCCTTGATTGGAAATGCCCTTAGATCCAGTACCGCCCCATTGTAGGTTACAACTGCGACTTCCTTTTCCGCGGTATTGAAACATCTTTTTATCGGGGAGTCCTCAGAGGGAGCAGGACCGTCACGTAACAACCGACGACAGTATTGCCCTGCCGCGTCCGAGGCCGTATCAGCTGACTCCGGAGCATTTCCGCCGTTTGTCCATAATACTTCCATTTCCGGAGAGAGCAGGATCAGGGTATCGCTGATAGCGCTGAGAAGAGTATGGAATTCCTGTGAGAGTATTCTAAACTTTTTTTCGTTCTCACTAAGCTCGGCCGTTCGTTCCACTACCCTCCTTTCCAGCTCGTCCTTAATCTTGATTAGCTCACCTTCGGTTTCTTTCCTGATAGATATATCCGTTACCGAAGTCCTGCATGACTCGGCGCCATCGACATTCACCACCCGGACACTGTCTAGTTGTACATAACGTTCCGGGCCGCTCGGTCGTTGCAGTCTCAGTTCACAGGATCGCCGTTCGTCGGTTTTAAAAACCTGATCGAGGTGCTTCCGCAATTTGTCTCTGCCCGGCGAAGTCACGCAAAGCCAAAGAGGGGTGTTGATAAGGCGGCCCCTCTCAATGCCAAGCTGACCGGCAAAGGTGAGGTTTGCCTCCAGTATGAGCCCCTCTTTATCCGAAGTGACGTAGCCGACCGGCGCAAAGTCATACAGATCGGAGTATTTTGCCAACGACTCACCGAGTTGCCCCTGGGCCGTGCGCAACTCTTCGTTCTGCATCTCCAACTCAATCTGATGAACCTGCAATTCGTGAACCAGCCCCTGGTTATCTTGTTCGGCCATCGACCGAGCGGTTTCGATCTCACTTTCTTTACTGCGCTCCTCTGCAACGCGGCGCAACCTGGCGGTGCGATCCTCTTCCGATTTATCTTTCGTCATGCTCGCACTCTCAGTTCCTTGAGTCTTGTGGCCTTCTGGTAATGAGCAGAGTGTCATTGCACTTTTCGAGCCGCTTTATGACTTCGAGCGCAGAAAACTCCCGGTTCCGAAGTGTAGCATGCGGCATGAAATGAATGCAACACTTTTGTTGCACGCAACACCTTTCCCACTAAATTCCATACCCGGAGATGCGTCTAATCATGCCACAACTACTTGAATGTATAAGCTAAATTCACAACGAGGCGCCCCTCGATCTACCGGGCATGAAATTTGCTCAAATATCGGAAAGGTATGACAGGAAAGTTTGGTAACGATTATTTATCACCTCATCCCCACGACTGACCGAGACAAGGCCGCCGGCGTTCCTATAGCGCAAGAAACCGCGTATGAGTCGCGTGGGGCAAACGAAACGGAGGATGGAAAATGGGGACTATTTTACTTATAGTTTTGTTGATCATATTGTTCGGCGGCGGTGGTGGCTATTATGGCTATAACCGTTATGGAGGACGCGGGCTTGGTGGCGTTCTTAGTCTGGTGCTCATCATTATCATCGTGCTGTGGCTACTGGGGGGTATCCAGGGACTGAACTTCAATCACCCCTGATCTGTACGCCGTGAGCGCCTTTGAGACAGTAACTCACGTCCCCCCCCCCGGGACACTCTGGAACCATGAAAAGACGTGGCGATCACCCCCCTTTTGTAAAGGGGGCAGGGGGGATTTCGCACCTCGCTTGAAACTTTTCGTAACAGATAACAGATAATTGAGGTGATGCGGCCATGTTAAAGAATCTTATTGCAGTTGGAGGGTCGGCCATGATTTTGAAGGAAATAACTGATCGGGTACGACAGGCAAAAATCGATCGCGAGAAAACGCTCCGTCAAAAAAAGGCCAGGAGCCTGGCGCTGGGCATTACCATTGGCAGCGCCATGGGTGCGCTGGCAGGCATTCTTTTTGCTCCCAGGGTCGGGAAAGAAACGCGTGAGGATTTAATCCGGCGGGGTAGCGAGGCATGGGGAAAAATACAAGAAAATGCTTCCCACACCGGACACCGGTTAGCAAATGCGGTAGAGGAAAAAAGCTTCTCGTGTGCGCATGGCGGCCGGGGAGTACGCCGATGTTGCCAGGGGAGCGTTAAGAGTACCACTCGAGGAGGACGAAGGAACGGATAGGTCCTCCTAGGAAAGGAACCGATTGTGGAAGGATACATCACCTTCAGTCAACTGGGACAGGTTATTATTTTTCTGTTGGTAGTGGTGGCCGGCGGCTATGCTGCTATGACACTCAGAAATGTGAACGCCGCAGTTAAGAATATAGGGGCAATCCTGAAAGAAAATCAGGAAGCCCTCAACCAGGTTATTCCCAATATCGCCACGGCATCGGAAAATGTGGTCGCTATCACCAGCGACTTACGGACAGGTGTTGGTGAAACGAGCAAGACCATTGAAACCGTCGACCAGATTGCAACGTACGCCTTGGTTATCGGCGAGGCAGCCAAAGTTTTCGCAAACCTCTTTACGTCCGCTGGAAAACGTTAGAGGCTAAAGCTTTCCAGGATCACGAAAGATCCTGAGGCAATTCGCGGGGCAGACCGGCACCTCTGTCCATTGGGAATGGGTGGCTGGGAAATGTCGAGGCAGGAAGGAAGGCAAAGGCCGCAAGTACGGCCTTGGAACCTATTGGCCGGGAGCTGAAAAAGTCAAGAAGATCAGGCAGCGGTTTAGCCCGAAGCAGACCCAGCGTGATTTCGTTGTAACTATGAGTGTGACCGGAAATCTCGTCCTGTAATGATGCGATTGGAGTAAGGGTACTGCCTATGGATGGAGAGAAACAGAAACTTGATTCTCCGGAGACCATATTCCAGCTCAAAGTCACGCTTCTGGAAATCGATCCTCTAATTTGGAGAAGACTCGCTATTCCATGCAGCGCCACATTCCACAAGCTTCACAAAATCTTGCAGGTGGCTATGGGATGGCAGGGTTATCACCATTATAATTTCACGGTAGGTAATGTCTACTATGGCATACCTGACCTCGAATTCGCTCCCGTAATCAAGGACTCCCACAGAGTTCAACTCCAAAAGGTCATCAGTGGGAAGATAACATTCACTTATGTTTACGATTTCGGCGATACCTGGGAGCATAAGATTCAGGTTGAGAAAATTTCGCGTGCAAAGCACAACGAATTGTATCCCGTTTGCATGGGAGGCGAGAGGGCATGTCCACCCGAAGGTATCGGAGGCACTTGGGGATACCGCGATCTACTGAAGGCCTTGTCGGACCCCTACCATCAGGAATATGAAGAGTTGCTGACATTGGCTGGTGGAAAATTTGATCCGGAGCATTTTGATCTGCAAGCGGTGAATGAGAAATTAGGAAAACTGAGATAGCGGCTTCGAAATTTCGGCTCTCTCCGTGATGGCCGACTCTATACCTTTAGCAGATCAGCGGCATCATCACTATCTCAAGCTGCCCTGGTGCTGGATTGATGCCTAACCCTTTTAGCAGCCGTTTTAATTCGTCTCAACCGCTTCGCAAACTTCTGTCTACCCTGGACGTCAACGGTTAAGCGGAGAGCCCCACAATCAGTCTCTTCTCACGATTAGCACAGGGACCTTCGTCTCGTTATGAATGACTCCATAGGCAACGCTGCCAAGTACCGAGGCTTCGAAAGCACTTCTACCATGGGAACCCATAACAATGAGATCTACCTTTAACTTTTTAGCCTCTTTCACAATGGCCTCAACAGGGTGGCCTGTCGTTATAACGGTCTCCGATTGGACGCCACTTTCGTCACACAGCCTCTCTATCTCACCAGCATACTCTTTGGCAGCCTCGCGCAGATAATCCTGGATAGGCTCTATTACATGCATCGGAGTATCCACTGCAGGAACTGTCTGGGCAATAAAGGAGCGATTATCGATAACGCTCAGGATAATTACCGAAGCATTTAACTGTTTTGCAAGGTCAACCGCATACCCGACTGCCTTTCCAGCTGTCTTAGAACCATCGGTAGGCACAAGAATCTTTGAAACCATAAATCCTCCTCTTAATATTCCTCACATATAATTTTAAAAATCCATCATGCTTGTTGCGACATGATCCCAATAGGTAACCGTACCTTCTTTCCATTTGACGAAGCGCACCAGCCGATCTTGAGAGATTACGATAGCAATTGCCTCATGCACGGCATTGCAAAAACGAAACACAGACCGGTGACGCGCGCCGAAGCTTCCGGAGTGCGCCTGTTCTCTCTGATGCCCCTCTATATCCAATGCGCAAGCCACCTTTCTCACCCCTTTCAGCCCTACGGATATCATAGCCCCAAACCCCAGCAACTCGAACTCTCCGGTGAATATTACCGCACCATCCACTGCGGTCAAATCGGCAAAGAAATGCGCAAGATCAAAAACAGCCTCATCCAGCAGAGCAAGAGATTCCTCTTTCGTATCCACATACTCATCCCATCCAATGGGCTTGCCTCTGTTTGCCTTCCGGCCATGCACGTCGGCAAGTGTGTTCATAAGGTTTACCAGCAATGTCTGAAATCTTTTTCGTGTGGCCTCATCGGTCACCCTGTATTCAATGTTCAAGTAAGGGTTTTCATCGAATACTTGCTCAACCATTTCCGGGGGGATCACCAGGATCGTGCCACCGTGTCCGGAATTTCTGACAGAACTGATGATACGCCTGGCTACTTGTTGGGCAATTGTCTTCACGATACTGGGATCGATATCCGCCCAGGGCTTTTTGGCTGCATCCCTTGCCGCTATGTGTAACTCCCACAGCCTGGAACGAGCTGAGGCAAAATTGGCGGGAAGCCAGGTTGAGTCAAAGACCTCGTGTGTAGGGGAAAAGATCTGACCGCGATTTAATGTTGCAATCGTCAAAGGACCTTTGCAGATGGTTATTCGACCAGGATCAGTCACGTAAACAACCAGCGAGAGGGGCAGAGCGGGTGCGACCACCCTTCCGCCGTACACATTCTGGACCCATCGAGACCCCGAGTGGACAATACCCCAGATCTGCAGGCCCTCGTGAGAGTCCTGTCTTATTCCAATCAGAGATCGATAAAAATCGGTCGCAGGAGATAGCCTTTGCAGTTCGTTCTCGTCAAAAGGCCGCGGTTCGCTAAATAGAAGTCGATGCAGACCTGTAGGCGGCCCATCCTCACTGTCGAAACAGCCGGGCTCTCTCAAAATGAGACGGAACCGAACTGGTCTGTCTTCCTCCCTCATAAGGCTTGCCTGGTAACAACATGAGATGAGATAATCGAGAGTGTTCTGCTCGGGGAGCGGATCCTCAGGGCCGCAAACGATCTCGCTGCTCAATTCGGATAACCGTATATCGCCCCAGTGGTCGGTAACATACGAGGCGAGATCCCGTGCATTTGCATGCAACATGTCGATTCCTCTATAGACTGTTAAGTGCTCCAGCACTCTCTCGCAATCGCTGCACCAAAGAAATCCTCACTGCCACCCCCACTTGCCGGATGCGGCAGAAGAATGCCTTTTCAGTTTCTCACTCACCTCATGACCGCGGAAAGGTTTAGGCCGGATTAATGTCGAAAGCCTCAGGTCCAAATTTATTGTAATCGGAAACGATTCTATAAGCAGTTGATTCAGACAAACCAACATGCATGGCGATTTCCGATGAAGGCCGTGGGTGCACAATGAAGTTATAGATCACAAGCCATTTTTGCATTATTAGAAAGCCGGGCCGTGTTTGCATCTTTATCCTTATCTCGCTCAATGAGAGGTGATCTTCCAGATTAATTCCTTCGCCTTCCCTCCTCCGTCTCTCCATAGCCTTCTCCTTTTTAAGCTCTCCGATGTTACCGCCGGCCCCCCCCCCGGCCACCTCGGGGAACTCACCCTGAGCATCCCCGGTAGTGGCAGGGCTGTCAATTAGAGCACCGCACCCATTACATCCGGTGTAATCGGGCGAGAACTATATGCGCCCTCGCGATTTGCCTCTGTCCTGTCCAAGTCTTTTGAGTCGCAGTGGAAGCTCAAGCAGGACGGTAAGTGAAAGCCGCAAAAAGAGGGAAGGCGCCAGTTGCAGGGAGACACACTGGACAGGCAGCCACCACCGCAATTTGCCTGTGCGCTGAAAAAACCGCCGCTGACAAGGACCAGCGAAAACGCGATACCAAAAATCAGTTTTTTGCTCATTGTTTTTCTTCTGGAAAAATCGTTGTTACTGTGTCCCGTCCCGAGTTCTTGTACCAGGTTCAAAGCCAGATTTCGATTCGCACTCCTCTCCGCAGTAACCTCAGCCGCAAGGGACGTGATAATGGGTCCAACCATAACCCGTGATTTTTCCATGTATGCGGAAAGCTTTCGGGTCAAAGAAAGCATCTCCGGAAAAGCTGAAAAAAAACTAAGGGAGCTGAAAAATCCGAGGGAGAGATACTTAATATTATGTGAGGTCTGTCGGGTAACATCTTTTACCCGGAGGTTCTTATGATGAAAAGTAGCACAGGACCGAAATGTCCGAAAGATTTCCGAACGCGAGCCGAGGAAAGCCTGAAATCCGAGCCCTATAGACTGGCTGATACGCGTCTGGAAGAAGCGAACTCCCTCATTCATGAACTGCGGGTGCATCAAATAGAACTCGAGATGCAAAATGAAGAACTCCGGCGGGCACAAAACGACCTCGAAATCTCACTCTCGCGATATGCCGACCTCTACGATTTTGCTCCCATCGGCTATTTTACTTTCGATGAGCAGGGACGGATCATCGAGGTGAATCTTACCGGTGCAAAGCAATTGGGTGTCGTGAGGGGCAACCTCATCAAGGCGCCTTTTGTGGCCATGGTGACCGAAAGCGATAAGAACGTGTACCTGTCACACCTGAAGAAAATTTTCGACGCCCGTGAGGTTCACACCTGCGAAGTCAGACTGAAGATAAAAGATGAGGGTGAGTTCTATGCCCGTCTCGATAGCATATTCATGAAAAGCGCCAACGGCGCTGTCTCTTGCAGAACCTCCGTAACGGACGTTACCGAGCGTAAGCGGGCGGAAGCTGCACTCTTTGAATCCGAACAACGCGTTCGGCGGTTGAACGAGCAAATTCTGAACATGGTGATGGTCCTGTCTCATGATATCAGGGGGCCGCTTGTCGCCATTGCTTCCATCTTGAAGCTCATGCTTCGAGGCGTATACGGGAAGCTGGATCAAAGCCCGGCCAACACCGTGTATGACCTCTTGTCCCGTTGCGCCCGCCTGCTGGGGACCGCGGAGGATTACCTTGGGAAAGCCTCCATCGTCGGGGGCACTATGGGAATGGAACGCCAAGTGCTGGATCTGAGGCAGGATATCATCGATGTGGTGCTGGAGGAACTCGCCGACGATATCACCAGGCGGGAGATTGTCATCGACAATCGTCTGGGGGCCATTCCCTCCGGTTCCATTACCATCACCGCCAACAAGACCTGGCTGAAGGCCGTCTACAGGAATCTCTTCTCCAATGCCGTAAAGTTCGGGGGCAAGGGGTGCACCATCTCTTTTGGTTTTGAACAACGCGAATCCCATTATCGTCTGAACGTCTACAACAGCGGCAGACCGATTGCCAAGGAAGATCGAGAGAAGCTGTTTGGCAGGTTTGAGCGAATCGGGCCATTGGAAGGTCCCAGTCCGGAGGGTGTCGGTCTGGGTTTGAGCCTTTGCAGGGAAATCATCCTCGAGCACGGCGGTGAGATATGGTACGAGGCCCATCCGGACGGGTCTAATTTCGTGTTCACCGTGTCCAGGGAAGATGAGTGTGAGGTTTAGACTCCAGGAAGGCAAACCATCATGAAACGCATCGGTATTATTCTCGGCGGCTCGATTCTCTTGGTCGTTGTGCTCTTCGGATGGTGGGTTTTCAGTCGCCCCGAACGCGGCACGACAGGCTCGGTCAGTACGCATTTTCGCTTGCTGGGGCCCAATGACAAGATCGTGATCGACGGCTTCGACGACCCCAAAGTCCAGGGCGTAGCCTGTCACATCTCCCGTGCGCAAACGGGAGGGGTAAAGAGCGAATTTAGCGCGGCGGAGGACACGAGCGACGCCAGCATCGCCTGTCGTCAGGTCGGCCCGATCAAGATCGTCGGCGAACTCAAGGACGGCGAGCGCGTCTTCGACGAGCGCCGAAGCCTGGTGTTCAAAAAGCTTCAGGTCGT
>CAWGZP010000200.1:0-14294 GCA_963826655.1 uncultured delta proteobacterium | reverse complement strand
GCATATAGAAACATCCTGGAAGACCTATCCGGACAACGCAATACAGAGTATGCGGAGTTTTACCCTTTCGAGCGAACGTAGAAGCACTATGGCATTTGTGGAGGGCCTTCTGGGAATCGAGCCTACCTTCAAATTGCTTTTTCGGTGCCCAAAACGGCATTTTAAGCCCTTACGAAGGGGTATAATTGATAATTGTTGCAACGGATACAAGCAGTTGCCTTGGCCCGAACCCTGGTTTTGAATACCCCCAGGCGACATCGTTGTGCGGAAATTTATGGCATGCCGCTCCGGATAGCTGAATAGGATCTGCGGGCAGCGAACGGGGATTTTTGAGCGGAGACCAGATGTGTGCCGTTAGAATCGCCATCCAGGGGCAAAAACATCAATGTAAGCCTTTAAAACGGCCTAAAAGGATGGCTATTTCCTTGAACAGTCACGCTCTAGCGCGGCCCGACCCCGTTTGACGTTACCTTGAACAGTCAAGCTCTGAGCGCGGCCCGACCCCGTTTGACGTTTACCACCTATCTGAAGCTCTTTCAAGAGGCATTCCCTGGACGATATTCCCATTTCGAACTCCTTGGATAACGCATGTTTACAACCGGGTAGACGAAATAGGGAGACGCAAATTTGCATTTTTGCGTTCTATATGCGAATAGTTGATAAGACGCTATGGTTATCCGCTCGTCGTGCCTTGTCGCCTTACTCATGTCGCAAAGCTTCAATTGGGTCCAAGCGTGCAGCTTTCAATGCGGGGAAATATCCGAATACGATGCCGATTGTTGCTGAGAAAAGAAACGCAACTACCACAATGCCGGCATTGAAAACGAAAGGCACACGCAGCACTCCCGCCAGCCAGACCGACCCGGCAAGAGCCAGTACAATACCTATCAGTCCCCCGAAAGAAGAAAGGACTACCGCCTCTACAAGGAATTGCATGAGCACTTCTTTTTCGAGAGCGCCAATGGCAAGACGGATACCGATCTCACGGGTGCGCTCGGTCACGGACACCAGCATGATATTCATAATACCGATCCCACCGACAAGAAGGCTTACGGCCGCAACGGCGCTCAGCAGAGCCGTGAGTAGCTGAGTAGTCCCGGTGAGCATTTTGACAATCTCTTTCATGTCCATAACGTTGAAGTTGTCATCGTCACTCGGTGAGAGATGACGACGCACCCGGAGCAGTCGCCATATATCCTGTTGAACCTTTTCGGTCGGTACGCTTTCCTGAACCGATACCTGGATGAAGCCGACATCCTGATTTCCTGCAATGCGCCTCTGGTAGGTGTTGAGCGGGATCACAACGATGTCATCCTGGTCGGTTCCCATGGTATTTTGTCCTTTAGCCCCCAATATTCCGATCACCTCACAAGAGACCTTACTGCTGGTCGTACCGCTGCCACTGGTTGTGTTGCTGCTGTCTTGACTTTTATTGCTGCCCGAGCTATCGGTACTCGTTGTGCTCGAATTACTGCTGCCGTTCAACCGAATCTTCTCTCCGATAGCATCCTGGCCGCCGAAGAGCTTCTTGACGACAGTTTCCCCGATTATGCAGACCGCTGCGCCGCTACGCGCTTCGCTCTCTGTGAATTGCCTTCCCGACTTGATAGACCTGTTCGTAACAGTGAAATAAGAGTTGTCGCTGCCTGTCACCTGGGTCGACCAATTCTGGTTTCCGAAAACAGCCTTGCAGGATTGGGAAGAGATCGCCGCCAAGGCGGACAACGATCCGATGTCCCTGCCAATGGCCTCGGCATCGGATCGCTTAAATGGAACATTCCCGGTGGATTGTCCCGGACCAAGTCTTTTGCCTGGACTGATCATAAGAAGATTGCTGCCCATACTTGCAATCTGCTGCTTGACTTGCACGGTGGCTCCCCCACCGATAGTCACCATAATAATCACGGCGGCAACGCCAATGACAATGCCGAGTATCGTCAAGACCGAGCGCAGAACATTTCGCCGGATCTCACGTAAAGCCAGAAGGACCGTGTTCCAAAGCATGCTCTTACCCCAAGTTTTGCTTATCCGATTCGACCAGACCATCCCTGAAGCGGACAATGCGCCTGGCATATGCCGCCATATCGGGTTCGTGAGTGACCATGACTATTGTTACTCCCTGTTCGTCATTCAAGCCGGTGAGCAGCTCCATAATCTCACGACTGCGAGCCGTATCCAGGTTGCCTGTGGGCTCATCAGCAAATAAGATCGCCGGTTTGGTCACGATTGCCCGTGCAATGGCAACCCTTTGCTGCTGGCCTCCGGATAGTTCTCCGGGCGTATGGGTTTCCCATCCTTTTAAACCGACTGTTTCGAGCGCGTCAAAAACTCGTGCCCTCCGCTCACGGACGGAAACGCCGCGATAGATCAGGGGCAGTTCCACGTTCTCCAGCGCCGAGGTGCGGTTTAAAAGGTTAAAGCCCTGAAAAACAAAACCAATGTAGAAACGGCGCAAAAGCGTCCGTTGGGCACGGCACAGTCTGCTTACTTCGACCTCTTTGAACCTGTATGCCCCTGCCGTAGCCGTGTCCAGACAACCCAGAATGTTCATGCAGGTGGATTTGCCCGATCCGCTGGGCCCCATTACCGCCACAAACTCGCCTTCCCGGATACGAAGATCGATGCCGCGCAGTGCGTGCATGACCGCATGGCCTGTGCCGTACACCTTGGTTAGTGCCTGGAGTTCAATGAAAGGGTTGCTGATATTTAAAGTCATATTCACTCCGCTGAACTTACGGTATCAACGACCACCTGGATCCCAGGTTGAATCTCGCCGGTCAGAATTTCGGTCATGGCACCGTTTGTCGAACCGACTGTGACAGGAAGGGCTACGAGTTGCCCCTTTCTCGGCGTCCAGACTCGCTGCTGTTTCTTGCTCGCGGCATCTTCGGACAACTGAGTTCCGGAAATGGGTGGGTGAGGCAGCAGAGTGCTTATCAATCCATCTGAAGACTTCTTTTCCGGCTGGGCCGGTGGCGTATATCGAAGCGCGGTACTCGGTACCAGCAAGGCTTTTTCGACCTTTTTCACGACGATGTCCGCCGTTGCCGTCATGCCCGGCCTCAAGGAAAGGTCCTGGTTGTCAACTTCCAGCACGGTTTCATAAGTGACCACTCCCGAAGTTGTTGTTGAGCCAAAGCGGGCCTGAACAATTCGTGCGTCGTATGTTCGGTTCGGATAGGCCGCCACGCTGAAAGTAGCAGTCTGACCTTCCTGGATGTGTCCCACATCGGCCTCGTCCACGTCGACGTGAAGTTCCATCTTGGTCAAGTCCTCCGCCAGCTTGAACAATACGGGAGGATCGAGAGTAGCAGCCACTATCTGACCAGGCTCCACTTTACGAGTCAGGACAATTCCATTGACGGGGGATCTTATGACTGCCTTCGACAGGTCTGTCAGATTGGCATCCAGGGTGGCTTGAGCTTGGGAAACAGCGGCCTTGGTACTGGCGACATCAGCCAATGCACGATCGAGAGCCGCTTCTGCCGCGTCGATCTCGGTTTGTGACGGGACCTTGTTGCCGCTTAGCTCTCTTACTTTCTTTAGCTGGGCGAGTTTGCTTCGGGTTTCCCTGACGGTTGCCTGTGTCTCCAGGACCTTTGCTTTTGAAGATTCCAGTGCAGCCCTGGATTGAGTTACCTGCGCTTCGAGCTTGGATGTGTCGAGTTTTGCCAGGGGTTGGCCGAACTTCACCTTGCTATTGTAATCGACTTCAACTGTCTTGATGATTCCGGAGAGCTCGCTGCTCACATCCACCTTATTGGTCGGCTGAAGAGTACCGGTGGCAGTTACGATTACAGTCAGGTCTCCACGCAGTACTTCCTGAGTCTTGTACTGAACGACTTCAGAGGAACGTGATGATTTTAAGAAAACACTAAAACCAAGTGAGGCGACCGCCGCGAGAATAATGGCAATCACCCATTTCCGAATTCGTCGGGGATTATCGGCCGATTTACCAAAATTCAATGTTCTGGCTATCTCGGATTCTTCGTTTTGCTTGAACGTCATGTGCTGCTCCGTGAAAAAGCTGGCTACGATCTTCCTGTTTCCTGATTGCCTGAAGGGGATGTCCATCCGCCGCCAAGGGCCTTGTAAACACGTACCAGATTGGCTGACACATTCCCATTGCTTATGGTAAGTTGCTCTTGAAGGGACAGAAGAGAACGTTGGGCATCCAGGACGCTCGTAAAATCGGTCAATCCAGCATGATATTTTTGTTGGGCCAATTCCGCCGCTTTTTGAGCTGCCAGGGTAGCAACGCTAAGCGACTTCCTGCGCTCTTGAGTCTCGACATAGGCTCGGAGCGCATTTTCAACCTCTTTCAGAGCACTGAGAATGACACTCTCGTATTGGACCAAAGCCTCCTCCTGCAGTGCCGACTGAAGCTCTATATTCTGGCGAATAGCCCCGCCTTTGAAAATTGCCCATGTGATCGAAGGTCCGCCTGAAAATGATGCAGTCCCGGAAGACAAATTCTTCAAGGATAGTGTTTCCAGCCCTATGGAACCGCTGAGTGAGAATTTGGGGTAAAGATCCGCTGTCGCTACACCGATTCTCGCAGTTTGCGCAGCCAGTTCCCGCTCCGCCTGCCGCACATCGGGTCGACGGCGCAGGAGATCGGCGGGAACACCCACTGCAACCTGGAGCGGCGGTACAGGAATAGGCTCCGGTTGTTCCAGTTCTGTATGGACCGCGCCCGGCTGTTCCCCGAGAAGCACCGCGATGTTGTTCATGGCTGCATCCAGCCCGGTGCGCAAGTCCGGGATCTGAGAACGCGTATTTTCAAGGTTATATTGAGCCTGTTGCACCGCCAGTTCATCGGTTAATCCAGCCTGATAACGCCATTGGGTCAACTCGTACGTTTCGCTTTGCGACTGTAGGTTGTTTGCTGCCACGTTGAGTCGGTCTTGATAGATCCGGACATCGAAGTAATTCAGGGCGACCTCTGAGAGAAGCGAGACAAGAACGTTGCATAAACTCTCATCACTTGCTTGAAGGTCTCCCTGTGCCGCCTCCACAGAGCGGCGGACACCGCCGAAGATGTCCAGTTCCCATGATGCATCGAAGTCTGCCGAATAGAGGTCACTGGCAGTGGCGCTTGTTACATTGGCAATACCGCTTGTTAGATTGGCTGCCCCACTGCCGGTTGTATGAGTCCAGGTAGCAGAGCCGCTACCGTTCAGCGATGGGAGGAGACCGGATTCGGCAATTCCCCTGCGGGCGCGTGCTTCTCGAACTTGAGCCCGTGCTTTCTTTAGATCGAGGTTCCCTTTCACCGCGCGCTCGATCAAATGCGTGAGTTTCGCGTCGTTGAAATTTGTCCACCATTCCGCCAGGCTTTCCGGATTCGCCTCGCTGTCCATTCGGGTATGCCAATCCTCATACACCGGCACGTCCGGACGCTTGTAGTCAGGCCCGACCGCGGCACATCCCGTGAATGTCGCTACCAGGATAACCGTTAAGAGCCAAGATGCCGATTTATTGACCGTACTCATCGGGATTGTCCTTCAGCAGCAATCGCTCGAATGCCTCCCAGCGAGAACCTGTAGATCTGATCGGCGATGGCTGCAATCTGTCGCGGCTCAAGAGTCTTCTGGACGGTAGATGGCGTGAACTGCCGGATATGTATCTGGAAGATACATTGGCCGATTATATTCATCCTGCATAGCTGGGTAGAATGATCATCTGGTTCACGGGAAGGGTCCTCTTTTTCCAGGAGTTCCCTGATGACCCCTTCAAGGTACTCGTCCATGGGACGGATCACCGTTTCCGCCAGCTTTGACAAGATACCGCTCGGGTTAGCGGTTTCCTGCGCCAAAAGCTTCGCATGCCAGGTCGGGAACCCGTCGCCAAGACCTCTCAACAGGAAAGCCCGGATGAATGCCCGGAGACGTTCTTCCGGTTTGGGATTCGGCTCCAGACTCAAATCGTGGGGGTACTTCTCGACTGCCCAGCGGTGCGAGTAATCGAACACAGCTTCATAGAGGCCTTCTTTGTCGTGAAAATGATAGTTGACGGCGCTGACGCTGGCACTGGCGCGTTTGCATATCTCCCTTATGGTTGCGGCACGAAAGCCATGCTCTGCAAATACCTCTCCCGCCGCCTCTATCAGCCTTTTCTTGGTTCCATCATCCCAAAATGGATAGGTTTTCATGATCTCTCCTCCGGCAAAACTACCGAAACTGCGATTGCATCATTTGCTCTAAAATTTAGAACAAGCGTTCTAATCTGTCAATAAATAATACTCATTCCGGTAACTGGATCGACCTCCGAATGGCCATCAATGCCTCTTTGACCCCGAAGAAGCCGTTGCCCTCTCATTTTTCTGGCTGGCTGGGGATCATGGATGGTGTCACCGGTGAGATAGAAATGTCTTAGAATCGCCGGCCTGAAAACATGCTTCACCTTCTGTATCTTCTTCCGATGCATCCGCACAAAGTTTTCTTCAGCTTCTTTTTTCTTCTTTTCTTCATTGATTGTTTTCTTCCGAGACTGATTCATTGAGCCGCGGAGGTTGGCGGTCGATGGCAAAACGAATCAGGAAGCGTAAGTGCAGGTGCTGCGGTCTTTTCTTTCCACCGGACCCTCGCAACAAATGGCATCAGAGATACTGCTCCAGGCCCGAATGCCGGAAAGCAGCAAAAGCAGCAAGTCAAAGGCTTTGGGTCGAAAAGCCGGAAAACCGCGGCTATTTCCTTGGGTCGGACAATGTGCGTCGAGTACAGGATTGGCGCAAAGCCCGTCCGGGATATTCACAGAAAAAAAGGGCTCATGGTAAAAAAGCGTTACAAGATGTCTTGTTCGTAAATACAGTTAAAAATCAAAAGGTTAAGCCATCTTTTGTTTTCGGTGCGTAAACGGGGTCGGGCCGCGCTAGAGCGTGACTGTTCAAGGAAATAGCCATCCTTTTAGGCCGTTTTAAAGGTTTACATTGATGTTTTTGCCCATGGAATGGCGATTCTAACGGCACACATCTGGTCTCCGCTCAAAAATCCCCGTTCGCTGCCCGCAAATCCTATTCAGCTATCCGGAGCGGCATGCCATAAATTTCCGCACAACGATGTCGCCTGAGGGCTCTTCCATGATCCAGGACCACGTGGGACGGGTCAGGGGGCACAGTTTGGCAGGATGTTTCTCGGCGGTAGGCTGTCGGATCGGAATCCGGGCTCGGACCATGTTCACTACACTGCAGTCCAAAGATCCGTATACAAAGAATTGCCCGTCGGAGCATACAGTCTCTCATTTAAGTTGACACGCCGAAAAGCAGTTCTTATCCACAGACCCAGATGAAATAGCACTATTGTTATTATTTCCGCGCCGGTTGGCTCTTCTGCAGGATTTTTGATAATTGCAGGTATGCTCCTGTGGGTCCTCAAAAGGAGTCCATGTATGGTTGCGCATTTTGATCATCTAACGGTGGTAGTTCGGGATGTGGAGAGCGCCAAACATTTTTTCGGCCTTTTGGGTTTCAAGGAAGAAAAAACGGTTGTAATCTCAGGCGGAATATTCGGGAAATACATGGCAGTACATGACATAGAGGCGGAACATATCACCCTGGTGCTGGCAGATGCTCATCCCCGACAGGAAATTCAGTTGTTGAAATACCGCCATCCCGCCCCCATTGTCGATCCCGATATCACCAACCTCGCGAAGATAGGGTACAACCACATTTGCTTCGCCGTAGAGGATATCGAGTCGGAAGTTAAAAGGCTCACCGCCCATGGAGTGAAGACTCGCAATGAAATCATGGAATTCAATAATCGAAAGCTGATATATCTCTCCGGACCGGAAGGTATTACAGTCGAACTGGCACAGTGGTTGTAAGGCGTGGCGAACAGTCATGTTTCAGTTCGGCGTTTGACTTGGCGTTAGTAAAGTCGAGCGCCGCCCTGCCCAAGAATATTTCGTAAAGATCTTTTTAGGAGGGATCGGACTGGTGTGGATCAGGAAGATCATGCGAACTTGCCTGAGGTATCCTCCATGGTCTCAGTCATAGAAGACACCTTGGCAGTGTGCTTAACTCTGATTTTGCCCGTCCGAGGCCTGTCAGATGGTTTCAGTCATGGAAGAACCGCTGGGGAGATCACCCGATCTTCGCGATCCATCACTTAAATTGATAACAGTTGGACGGAATAGAAAAGGCGTCCCCTGTTTCTTGTCCGGCAGGTTATCCACTCTTCTTTGCGACATACTGGACACCTTCGATTCCCTTGAAGTCCGAATCCTGAGTCCATATCGTTGCTTCAAAAAGGCGTGAAGTCGCCAATATGATGCTGTCAGCCATGGGCAGATGGTATTCGACACTCGTTTTCGCAGCCAGGACTGAGATGTCGGATGTAAGATCTACGACAAGGCCCTGTTGCATGAGCGCTGCCGATCACAGGGCGTCGGACTCGCCACGTTGACGGAAGACCACCTTGAAGACTTCGTAGATAGTAATGGTAGGTACGACAAGATCGGCTGTTTCCTCAAGGGGGAGAGAAAAGAAACCGGCACTTAGGACCATCAGCCAAATACTCAAGCCAGCCCGAAGAATCGACTATGTTCCTATTCTATCGGGTTCTCTTTCGATGGTGGTATCAATCCCTTTCAGAAACCCTTTCATATCCGAAATCTTTCTGAGGGGAATCATCTCGATCCGGTTGTCGTAGGCAATCATTTGAACTCTTTGTCCAGGCGACAGCTTCAAGGCATCTCGAAGTCTCTTGGGGATAACAACCTGGAACTTGGGGGAAACCTTAACCGCTTCCATACGCAAACTCCATCGATAGTGATTTCGTAATATTATACTTTGCCGCACAGGGTTACACAAGCAGTGTTTTCTGCCCCATTTCGCGGTGCGGAATACCCCCTTGCCCCGTATTCCACGATCGCAAGTCATGGAATACGCCGTGGACAAATCCGGCGTGCTTCCCGATCCACACCCGACCCGGCCCCTCCCCGAGGGTCTCCGTGATGGAAGAACTCTTGGGCAGGATACCGAACTGGAGGCGAGCAGCCTTTCGAAATACATATCCTGACCCTTTCGGCGTTTTGACTCCTATGCTATGGTTATTAAAGCAAGAGGCAGTTTTTTGAAGTCGGTAATCTGTGGCTGAGTGAGGGAGATGGAAGATATAATCAATATACACATTGAGAAGCTTCCGGAAGGAGTCTATCTGGCTACCTCCAACGACGTGCCCGGGTTGGTGGCTCAGGGCCGGACGGTCATTGAAGCATTGGAAATAGCACGCGATGTGGCCAGGAAACTCATTGAAGCACGCGGAGAACGTTCAGGGAGCCTTGAACTGGTGAACATCGGCGATTCCTTCGACTATCCCCTGATCGTAAATTCCTGAAATGGGACGACTTGCAGGATTCCACTACCGGGAAGTTGTGAGAAGGCGCAGAGCCTTCGGATTCGCCTTTGATCGGCAGGCAGCCGGGAGCCACGAGATTTGGTACAACGAGAAAACAAATCGTTACACAACCATACCCAACCATCCCGGTGAAATGGCGTAAGGAACTCTTAGAGCCATCCTCAGAGAGGCGGATATCGACATTAATGAATTCGTAAGCCTCAAGTAGTTGTATCCTGCCCGAAGCGGCATGGAGTTCAAACCCTATGTTTCGAGTGCGGATTTGCCCGCCTGCCCCCTCCCCGATGGTCTCCATCATCGAGCAACCCTCGGATCGATAGTTCTTTGCGTTCCCTTTTGCCTACTTCACGAGCAACAAAAACAGTCGCCCATGCCGCCAGCGGAAGGCACGGGCGACTAATTGAATTCTGTCGTTTTGATCCTTAAGTAATCACGATACGCGCCTTGACACATCCCGTAAATTGGTTCCGAAGACCTGCAAAATAGTTGCACTGTCCACCATTTCATTGAGCGAAGTTGCCGGCTATGACCGAGATTTTTTCCCGGCCTCGAGGGACGGATTTCTCGAATGCTGGATACATCAGCCGGGCGGGTACGCTCTTGGTTCATTAGTGGACGGCAAACTTGCGGGCTACTCGGTCATGAGGCCCTGCCGTAACGGCTTCAAAATCGGTCCACTTTTCGCGGACAACATCGATTCAGCGAAATCCCAATTTGAGGCCTTGTGTGGGAGAGCGTCCGGGCAGCCGGTGTTCCTGGATGTTCCGGAGGCCAATCCGGCAGCGGTGGGTCTCGCAGAAAGTTACGGCATGCGCAAGGTTTTCGAAACGGCTCGGATGTATACGAAATTTGAGCCGAAGATCTGCCTTAACCGAACCTTCGGCGTGACCACGTTCGAGCTTGGCCAGGGCTGTCTGAGTCAATACTCCTTATGGCTTCATCTTCGGTGAGCACTCTCGGCGTGCGGCAGACCGGGTCTGGCTTGGTCGGGCCAGGCCCGACCCCTGATCTTGCAGGTCCAGTCCGATATTTAACGCATTTCTGAGGAACGTAGAGAGAGATCGATTCTGTCGCCCCAGGGCGATTCAGCACACGACGAAGATGGCCCGACTTTGCCGCGCATTCCCCAGGGACACTCCATGATGGAAACCACGTAGGACCATCCCGGCGTGAAATCCACACCGGTAAATCTCATATTGCAAGACCTGACTCCCAATCCCTTCAATTTGACCCGGTATGAACGGTTAAGGGCCTGTTTCTTTGGCTTGGGTCAGGGCAAAAGCGAACGGAAGTCTCGCATCCGTGGCGATTTCGACCGTGTGCCGACGACGGCGGGTAGAGGGTGCGCACGAACCTGCTGGGACCAGGCAAAGTCGTCCGACATCGCAACCGGCCCCAGTTAATGGCCTACCTTTGATCGCAAGGCCCAAAAAACGTGGCTCGTTGAAATGGATCAGATGTGACGCGGCCGTGGCAACCCACTGAATTGCAAATGTGATCTGCATATAGAAACATCATGGAAGGCCCATGCCGATTACGGCATTCAGGAGAGCTATGCGGAGTCTTACCCTTTCGAGCGAACGTAGAAGCACTATGGCATTTGTGGAGTGCCATCTTAAAATCGAGCTCGCCTTAATGTTGCTTTTTCGGTGCCAAAAATGGCATTTTAAGCCTTACAAAAGGGGGGCATTTGAGAATTGTTGGAACAGATGCATCTAGTTACCTTGGCCCGACCCCAGGTTCTCATTAATCGGGAACAAACCAGGACCTGCAACAAGCGCATCGAACCCTCATGGTTTCTCTCCTCAAGAAAACCATAGTAGGATTGCGCCATTCCCGAAGATCAAAAAGGACGGTAAAAGTTTGAACGTGAAAAAACGCGGGAGGATCGGAATTAAAAGAAGTAGAAGGACTTGGAAGTAAAAGGACTTCGCGCATGCGAAGTCAACCAAATGGAAAGCAAACTGGCCTATTTCTAAACCGGAAGGACTGGCCTGCTTTCTCGCCGGTCAAAATGGCTCACTTTGTAACCGGCCCTGATAGTTTGCTCTTATGGAAGGTCATAGGTTCCCATTCGGTACTGACTTCATCGTCCCGGCCTTCCACGTATTCTGCTTTTTCCCAACCGTCAATTCCCTCCTCGTCGAGGAGGATGGTCAGAACTTGGCCGTATGAATTCATTGGCAATGTCCATTCAAGGATTTCGGCGTGTGGCGTAACACCCCGGCCAGTCACCCAGTTATCGGCTTTCACCACCTCATAACTGTTCGGCGGAGTCTCTCCTTGATGAACGCTGTAGGCAATAGTATTGGGGGAAATAACGCGATTGTCCATATCTATGTACGCTTTGAAGCTCGTGGAAGGATTGAACCAAGAAATTGCTCGATTTTTGCTCACGATAAGGATGCAGGCTTGGCTAGTGAGATCAAGGAAGCGTTTGGCGGTAGCCATGAGAGTTGTTTGGGTATCGGATGTCGATCCCTTGATATAGTCCCAGTCGGGGTCGTGGTCATCGACCAATCCTTGAAATAAGAATGTCGGCATGAGCAACTCTGCCGCAAATCTATTCGCCCGCAACTCCATGGGATCTATCTGCTTTCTGAAAGTCTCAATATCTTCCTTAGAACACCCAAACTCATTTTGCTCCATAGAATCCATGCACAAATGGCCCAGTTCGTGAGCCGCTGTGAAATGCCTACGTCCGGGCTCGGGGGTTGTGGAGTTGACAGTAATCAGGCTATTCCCCAAGGCACCAATGACGAGCGCTCCCTCAATACTTCTAAGCGGCTCCTCAACATAGCGAATGCCCAGCTTATCGCAGAGTTCCTTTGGGATAATAGGGAACTTGCAGATGCCAAGCTCTTCGAGAAAGTTCCTTGCCTCTTGTTCGGGCGTCATTCTTCTTTCTTTTCCTTAGCCGTGGCGTCAAGAAACTCGATATGTTTGAGAATCGTATTTCGGTCTTCCGAATCCAGCGCCTGAAATTTACGAAAAAAGGCTCTTGGCTCCTCTTGTTGCAGCAAGTCCTCGATCTCGACTTGGTCTGTCTTGCCAGTTAGGTAGTCCATGGAAACTTCCAAAACGTTGGCGATTTTTTGAAACACCGGGATAAAAGTATACCGAAGTCCATTTTCAATTTGAGAAATTGCCGCCGGTGTTACGCTAGCCTGTGCGGCCAATTGTGCTTGGTTTAGTCCTTTTTTCTGTCGTGCTTCCACAATTCTCTTCTTTAGCATTTCTTTGTCAACTTTCAACATGTCGACGATCCCTTCCTCCTGTCATTCCGCGCTTTTGAGCATAATAAGCATAAATTAACAAAACGGAAAGGAAAAATTAACAAAAAAGTTTGACTTTCTTGAAATCGCCGATTATCATTTCGTTAATTTAAGTTTCACGGAACGGCGCGGCGGTAAGCGCAAAAACACAAAACTCTACATAAAAGGAACATTGATCATGGCGAGATGCGTAAGAACAAGAGGTCTCGAAGTGCATCACGTTCGTAGGGATGGTGGCAACGGCATAGGAAATGCGCAAGTTTTATGTGGCCAATGTCACGCAGGAACATCGACCTACGGGAATCCGGGAACCAGTCCGACTCCTTTTGGCGAGGACACCAAACAGCAGGCGCTCAGAAGAGCGGGGAATCAGTGTCAGTGTTCAAGCTCAAGAGGATGTCACTAGCGGGTGATCAGCCGGGGTAGAGCCTTCCAGGCTCTGCCTCATAGGTTTTTGACCCACGATAGCCCTTGTGACCGCCCCCCTACGCATTCCGAAGAAAACGGAGTGCCTTTTCTTCCGATTAGGAAGGGCCAGCGTGGGTACTTGGCATAAATGCTACAACTTATTCAAACCAATATAAAGGAATTCATCATGAATACAAATCAGGAAACAAAGCACGAGGTGCGGATTCACATTGATCGTAAACCCTATGAATCGCCAAGCCCGACAACCGCTGCGGCGCTTTATGAGCTCGGGCATGTCCCTGCCGGGAACGAGCTGTTCCGGGAAGTTCATGGTGATCAGGAAGATATCCCGATCCCACGTGATGGGGACGAAATCCACCTCACAAAAAATGAGCACTTCTACAGCGAGCGCGTATTCGAGATCATCGTGAATTTGGAGCGGAAGGAAGTCGAGACGAGAGTACTCACTTTTTGGGACGTGGTCGTGCTTGCGTATCCTAATCCGGATGGATCAACTTTCGACTACACGGTGACGTATAAAAAGGCCCTTGGTCCGAAGCATGAGGGATCGCTGGTCGATGGTGGGACCGTCAGAATAAAGAATGGAACGATAATCGATGCTTCAAGAACAAATAAATCTTAGCCCAGACCTGAAGCGGCTACGTGACGAAGGCTACTATCTTGAAATTCGTGGGTCGTATTTGCTTGTCAAAAATGTTCCGTATGTCACCGCCAAGAAGGAGGTGACATACGGTATTCTGGTGTCGAAGCTGAATCTGGCTGGAGACGTAACCTTAAGGCCGGATGATCATCAGGTCCAATTCGTGGGTGACTGCCCTTGCCATCAGGACGGATCATCGATGAGGGATCGACTTGTAAGCCAATCCGGTGAAAATAAACTCGACGAAGGATTGATTGTTAGTTATTCGTTTTCACGGAAACCGCCGTGTGGTTACTACGAAAATTATTATGAGAAGATGACGACCTATGTCGCGTTTATTTCCAGTCACGCCGAAGCGATAGACCCTGCCGTGACGGCGCGGGTTTATCGTGTCGACGAGCCCGAAGCTGGGGATTCTCCATTTAACTATCTTGATACCGCATCAGGCCGAGCGGAAATAAACATGGTCACGAGAAAACTGGCGCTCGACAAGATAGCTATTGTAGGATTGGGCGGCACGGGTTCCTATGTACTCGACCTCGTGGCCAAAACGCCGGTCAAGGAAATCCACACCTTCGATGGTGACGTGTA
>CAWGZP010000199.1:0-37120 GCA_963826655.1 uncultured delta proteobacterium | reverse complement strand
TGTAACAGTCATCGCCAATAGAAACAGGAAGCCCGGACATGATAGAACACTCATGTCCGGGCTTCCTGTTCCCTAGATTCACGACAAGGTCAGCAAAGTGCCCGCGTGTCTATTGTCAGAATTTAGCAGACGATACATCCTTATTGCGATCATGTCCACATAGATCAATACATATTCATGTAAATACGGCAATATTATTACGGGAAGGCTACATTTACCAGCACAGCATTACATTTGGTGTAGTGGAGGAGCTGAAGTCACTTCTCCCAGCCCACCATCATTCGCTAAACATCAAGAATTTTACCAGGTGAGGATCGGGCGGATTTTGCTCCGAGAAGGGTCTCATTTCAAACTCGTAATCCCGCAAAATGGGAACCAGGTAAGCTTGCGCAAGAGAGCTTCTTTCGCGCTCGGGCATAACGCGGTGCACCCAGTCCATGACGGCGCTGCCGATATCGGTTGGATGAACAAAAGGAAATATTTTCGGCCAGGAAAGATAAGGAAGGGGCTCAGGCTCCCACTTCCCGGAAAAGAGGAAGTTAGCCGCCGCCGTCAGGACCAGGGCGCCGAGCGTAATATCTTCCGGCGCGCGCATCTGGCCTTCGGTCCATAGCCTCGATCCAATTTCCTTAGGATCAGAGCCCATCAACCGGTAGAGGTCACCCGCGTTAGTAATCACCTCCACGATATGAGCGCCTCGCGCAAGGTCCCGAGGTATCCTGAAAAAGTCGTAGCCAGGACTTGGGGTCTGACCCGAAGCACTCTCCCCGGGAAGGGTCTTCGGTATCCTGGGGGTCCTGCCTAAAAGTTCCTCCGCCGCGTCGAACCACTCCCCGTCGAGGATCTTTATGCCCGTCGGGCACCGGCTCAGCCAGCCATCGGGCGTCACCGCCGCTTGAAGCCGTCCCCTGATCTTTGAGACCTCAGCCTGGGCGAGCCTGAAAAGGTGCTCCAGAAAATTGTCGCGGACGATCGCGGAGGCCTTTTCGATATCTGCGCCCGACCTAAGCTCCAGTCCCAGATTGAGGTAAGCCAGCGTTTTTTCGACCGCACTCCGCAGAGCTTCGGCGTTATCGGGAGGAAGCTGGTCGGCGACCACCACCTTGTTGGCAAGGGACGCCGTCTCCACCTTGAGGATTCCAGCCAGGTCCGCGTCTTCAATTCGTCTTACGACACGGCCGAACAGATCTCCTTCGGAAAGAAGCGCCAGGGCGAAAGAAGGCCCGGGTTCTTCGTCATCTTCTCTACCCGGCACTTCTTTTAGAGCAAATTCATCAGGCAGAATCGCCCTGTAGATTTCCAGCGCATCGTAGAAATCGGGAACGGCGTGGTCGGCAAGCCTGGCACGATGAAAGTGATAGGCGCCCTCCTCCACTTCCGGCGCGGAGGCATAAATAACGCTGCTCATGAGTTCCTTGAAAAAACCGTAGTTGACCTGATAAATCATCGTAAGCATATGGTTTATCAAATCGTCGTACTGTGGATATCTCGATTCCCAGTAATAGACGTTGTCGAGCGTTTTGGGCGGTAGACTCTCAGTTGCCTCAAGCAGGTCGATGTCCTCCGGAGCGATATCGGCCGTTGTCCAATGTTTAAAAAGAGATACCAGCAGCTCGAAATCGACATTGGAAAGCCATTCAAACAGCTTGACATCGCTGGCCTGCCAGAGCCGATCGAGCCAACTCAGGGCCTTTGCGGGCGCCAGGGTGTCCTTGCGCCACCACTCGATATCGAAGAGGTGATTCAGTTGCTCTAAACTGCCCAGGGCCAGAATCGGCAAAGAATCGTCGGCCCCTATTTCCTGCACGGTGTAGAAGAAGTCGTTCGCATCCAGGGCGGCAACCACCGATTGTGCATCCGGCCTGCCGACAATCAGCTCTATCCGTCTCTTTGCGGGAAGGCGCATAAGTTCCAGCGCAAGCTGAGCGCGCGTCAATTTTTCCAGTCTTTTTTCCATCAGTTCAGCAATCGCAGGCATCCCACCTCCAGTGCCGAATGCCGGGATAACTCACGGCCAGCACCTCATTGTCCGGTCCAACGTCCGAAATCAGGCATTCTCACGTCCACGCTCACTCTAAACTTATATGGGCAATGCTTCAAGTCTGCTTGCTTTATGGTCCCGTCGGACATAATATGACCATAGAAAGCGCCCGTTCTTTTGAAGCCCGGCAGAACGCGAGGCGCAGTAGCGTTGATTTGATGCATGGCATGAAATGTGCTCCGAATTCTTGTCCTCTGGCATGCCCTCACAGTGGACGCAGTAGTATGTGGCACAGGCTGAGAACAGAGTGTGAAAATTGTAATGAAGATTACAATTTAATCCGTAATATGTAATAAGCAATTTCACTCGAAGGAGACCGGCATGAAAAGACTTTTCCTGATCCTGACCGCAATCGCCATGCTGTCCGCAACGGCCGTTCCAGTGCTGGCCCAGCAGCCGTTGCCTCCCGACCCGAACTTGTCGGGGCGCATAACCGCTCCCCCTCAGGGAGAATTTATCCTTTTCGACGTATTTATTCTTAGGCCCCTCGGACTCGCTTCCATGGCCATCGGCGCTGCTAGTTCAACCGTTGCCTATCCGGTCGCGAGAGCTTCGAATTCCACTAACCGGGTCACAAGGGAGCTTATCCAGAAACCTTATGAATATACAGTTTGCAGGCCGGTCGGGGACATTGATTTTTGACCTGCTTTTGACCTGCTATTAAAGAAATAGTCTAATAAAGATTTCAGATCCCGAGGGGGAGTCGCTTGCGAGCCACCTGCGGGACCCTTCTGCGGACAGTTTTTCTTAAGACAGTCTGACAAAATTTCTATTGCTCCGGATGCCGTATAAAAAAATTGCACTCACAGGCGGCATTGCCACCGGTAAAACAACGGTTGCAAACAAGTTCAGGGACCTCGGCGCAATTATCCTGGATGCGGATGAGTATGCACGGCGAGCCGTGGAGCCCGGGACTGCCGTCTCTTGCCGCTTTGCAGCAAACCATCGGCGCGCAGTATTTCAATCCTGACGGTACTATAAGGAGACGAGAGCTGCGCCTAGGAATAATCCAGGAACCGCTCCTTCGCGAAAGAGTCAACGCTGTCCTCCATCCATTCATCATGGAGGCAATGCAGGCGGATTGGGAAAAGTTAAAGAAACTTCATCCGCAAACCCCGATCCTTTTCGATATTCCTCTCCTGTTCGAAGGCGGTTTCGATAAAGATTTCGATCTTATAATCCTCGTTTATTCCACCCCCGAAGCCCAGGTGCAAAGACTCATCGGCAGAGACGATGCGACCCTTTCAGAGGCCGAACGCACCCTGGCCATGCAGTTTCCGATCGATTCAAAAAAGTCACGCTCCGATTACATAATTGAAAATAGCGGGGATCTCGAACGGACTCTGCGGCAAGTCGAGCAATTGTGGGTTAAAATCGAGGAGCAGGACTGAAAGTGGTCTGAATTCACGTGAAGAAGCCTTGCTCCGCAATCCGAAGCGTAAGAAGTCTTGCGAGCGAACCGGGATCAAGGGGTTGTCTTTGGTCCGGAGGGTTATCTGCTGCGAAAAGACGCGATGGCTGCACTCCTCCGCAATGAAGACCCGCTTTCGTGATGCCGGAAACGCCGCCGTGGGAGACGGCGCTACCATTTAGCCCACCTTACGGATCTTTTCAGGATTTCAGGGTGTCCCGAATGGACGTGAGGTACTGTTACGAAAAGATTTGATGGGTAGCGCTCCGCTCCACCCATCCTACGGATCTACGGATCTTTTCATGGTTTCAGGGTGTCCCGAAGGGACGTGAAGAGCTGTCTCGAAAAGTTCCAAGCAAGGTGCGAAATCCCCCCTGCCCCCTTTACAAAAAGGGGGTGATTGCCACGTCTTTTCATGGTTTCAGGGTATCTCCCAACGGAAGATAAATAACAGCCGCTCCCAATGATTTGTAAGGGAGGACTTCCGCTTCGCAACGCCTGAAAATCCAGCCAAAATCCCGGCACCCGGTATTTGCCGGTCAAAGTTTGACCGGATACGGATAAGTTTTTAGATTTTAAACTTCTGGAGTATAATTCCGCCCTTCGACGCGAGGAAATATGCGGACATTTCAGGGGGGAAACAAACTCGATGGAAGAAACAATCAAGACGCTTGGAATTCTAAACGCGAAGCATTTCAGCGCCAGGCTCGACGCGGTAAGGCTAAGAAACGGCAGGGTAACGGAGCGGATCAGGATAGACCACCCGGAAGCCTCGGCAATCGTTGCGTTCCCGGACAGGCATCACATCCTCATGGTTCGCCAATGGCGATATGCAATCGGGCGTGAAACTCTTGAGATCCCTGCAGGTAAAGTGGACCCGGGTGAAACGGCGGAAGTGTGCGCCGGCCGTGAACTCATGGAGGAAACCGGCCAGAAGGCCTCCAGGCTGCTCGAAATCTTTAGCTATTATCCCGCCATCGGGTATGCTAACGAAGTTATAAGACTTTTTGCGGCGGCCGGCCTTGAGAGGATTTCGGACGCACAGGATACCGAGGAGATATCCGGAGTCGAAATCGTCGAGTTCGACCGGGTTCATGATATGATTATGTCAGGCATGATTCATGACGGTAAAACCGTCATTGGCGTTTCACTTCTCCGGGACAAAATGCAAAAGAATGAATTCCCGGATAATTTCTTTTTGTAACTTACGATGAAGCACAGAATCCCAATTACACGAAGCGGTTATCGAAGGCTGATAAGAGAGTTGTCCCACCTCAGGGGCGTCGTCCGCCCGGAGGTCCTGGAAGAATTGCATGAGGCCAGGGGCTATGGCGTAAAAATCGAGAACCAGCAATATCTTCTGGCGCGGGAACGCCATGTGAGCCTCCAAAGAAAGATCAACGATCTGGAGGAAAAACTTGCCGGTTGCGAAATAGTGGTCGGCCGAAAGTTCTTTTTCAAACAGGTAGGTTTTGGGACCGCGGTAACCATAGAGAACCTGGAATCGGGCGAGGTGAACCGATTCCAGATGGTTGGCCCGTGGGAATCCGATGTATCCGACGGCAAGCTGTCCGTGGATTCCCCTGTCGGCCGAGGCGTAATGGGACACCGCGAGGGCGACGAAGTCCTCGTCAATACACCTTCCGGACCTCGCTCTTACCGGATTCTTGCGATCGAAATCTGAAGAGTTGGGAGTTGGAAGATGGAAGTTGGAAGTTGGAAGTTGGAAGTTGGGAGTTGGGAGACGGACGGTGAGCATAGCCCCCGCGGATGTGGGCGTCAGCTGTAATATAGTCCTTTCGCACGTTATTTCCGCAGCTTAGCCGTTTGTGGGCCTTCTTTTCGAATCAACGAATAAAAACCCCATCATTTTACACGTGCGGCGGCCAAAACATCGGTTTGTTGCCAGCCGCCGCCTAAGGCCTTGTAAAGGCTTACAAGGTTTACGAGCACTTGAGTTTCGCTCACGGCAAGGCTGTTTTCAACGTCCCTCAGTTGCCTTTCAGCATCGAGAACAGTGAGAAAATCCTTGATGCCGGTAGCGTACCGCTCCCGGGCCAGTTCCACCGCCCTCGATTGAGATTCCGCCGACAGTGCCAGCCGCTCCCTTTCGACCTGATGTTGGGCATAGCCCACAAGTGAGGTCTCCACATCCTGCATGGCAGTCAGCACCGATTGCCGATACCGGGCCAGCGCCTCGTCACGCCTGGCGTCCGCGCCGGCGATGTTGGATCGAATTCTGCCCCCCTGAAAGACCGGCCACGAGATGGCCGGACCAATAGACCAGGCAAAACTGTTGGCCTGAAAAAGATCTACGAATTTCGAGCTTTGCGGGTCCGCATATCCCGTGAGATAAAAGCGCGGGTAGAGGTCCGCCGTCGATGCGCCGATGTCCGCGGTGGCGGCGCGCAGATCGTTTTCCGCCCGCCTTATGTCCGGCCTTCGAAGCAGGAGGTCCGAAGGCAGCCCCACGGGCACGACATCCGGCGGATCGGGGATGGGGGATGTCGTCAGCAGGTCGTTCAGGAGCGAATTCGGGGGTTGCCCGGTGAGGACTGCCAACCGGTAAGCACTCCCGCGAATCGAGGCTTCCAGGGGGGGAATGCTTCCTCGTGTGCGTTCGAGTTGCGCGTTGGCCTGTTCCACCTCGAGGTCGGAGGTTATCTTTGAGTCGCGCCTGATCTTTACAAGAGAGAGGGTTTCATCCTGGATGCCAATATTTTTTTCCGCTATGCTCAATTGGCGCTGGGCGCCCCGCAGTTCCACGTAATTCCGGGCAATTTCGGCGATTACCGAGATCATTACATCGCGATAGTTCTCGATGCTCGATTGGGCACGGGCCGAAGCGGCCTGCACCTCCCGACGCCTTCCGCCGAATATATCTATTTCCCAACTTGCGTCAAAACCCACCTGGAAAAAATTCTGATCGAAGTTTATCCTGCCCAGCAAATTCTTGGGCAATTCGCTGATGATGCCTGCGCTATTGCTTGCCTGAGACCGGTTGAAGAGGGGATCGCCGGTCACCTGCGGCAAGAGACTTGCCACCGCAACTCCTCGGAGCGCCCTTGCCTCGCAAACGCGGGCCTCGGCCTCCTTTATATTCTGATTTCCCGATATGCCTTTCTCGACGCAGTCTACGAGCAGTGGGTCCTTGAGGTCCCGCCACCAGCGAACGTCCTCCGGCTGCAATGCGGCGGCGCTTTCCACCGCCTGCCACCCTTCCTGCTTCGGAACGGGCGGGCGGCTGTAATCCGGCCCAACCATACAGCCCTCGATCAGCACAGCGACAATCACCAGCCAAAGGCATCTCGAAGCGTTCGTCAGCACAACTTTGAGCGCCGGGCGAAAATATCTCAAAATGTTCGACAGCGGTTCTCTCATGGGCCGCCCCCCTGCTTTATATCGCTCGCCACGGCCCTGAGCCCCGCAACGGTAAATCGCCAAATATGGCGCGCCATACCGTCAATGCCCTCGCCTCTCAGATCGAGATCGGGATTGACCAGTTCGATGGCGTCTCTGTTCTGGAAGATAAATATAAATTGAGCAATCGTACTCAAGGTCCCACGGACAACAGCCTCGTGGTCGGCCGGCAGGTCCATCAACCTCGCAATGATAGACCGAAACAGCCTCGCAGTGGGCCTGATCTGAAGCTCGACGAGTTCTGCGAGCGCCTCGGTATGTGACGCCATCTCGCGCATGATTACCCTGACAACCCATCCGGCCGGCGAAGGGTCGAGCAGCGAATGAAGCAGGCCGGCAAAAAAACTCTCCAGCATTTCTTGTGAACCACCTATGTCTTCGGCCACGGACCTGAGTGCACCCACGTTCAGAAGGCGGCGATGGGCCTCGCGCAATACTTCCACGTAGAGACGTTCCTTGCCGCCGAAGTAGTAATTGACCGCGGCTGAGTTGACTTGGGCAAGGCTGCAAATCTCGCGTGCCGTCGAATGTTCGAAACCCTTTTCCGAGAACACGACACCGGCGGCCTCGAGGAGCCGGTCGCGGGTCCGAAGGTCCGAAGGTTTGAAAAGCTCGATATTTGTCGGGGTTGAGTCGCTGTCTTTCATGGCGGCAGGATATAGCACCGCTGAGAAAGATGTCAAATGTAAATTTAAAGTTGAAATTTTAATTTGACACTCTTAACCCGTTCCCGATATATTCGTCGACCGGAGGAAGCCGAAAATGAAAAGGGCCGCAATAGTCATAGTGCTCATAGTGGCGATAGCAGGCGCCGGCGTCTACTGGTGGGTGCAACACTTCGCCGGGGCCCCGCCGAACGAACTCCAATTGTACGGGAACCTGGACCTCCGTCAGGTCAACCTCGCGTTTAACGCCAACGAGAGAATAGAAACCGTCCTGGTACAGGAAGGGGACCGGGTGAAAGAGGGACAGGTAGTGGCCACCCTGGAAATGGAGAGGCTCAAGGCAACCGCGGCACAAGCCCAAGCCAGGGTCGAGGCACAGCGACATGTGGTCGAACGCCTGGTGAACGGGACGCGGCCCCAGGAGATCGACCAGGACCGTGCGAACGTGAACGCCGCCAAGGCCGACCTGACGAACAGCCGCCTCAGCTACGAGAGGTTGAAAAAATCTGCCGGCGGCGGCGCCACCAGCCAGCAGGAAGTGGATACAGCCAAGGCGGCCATGGACGTCGCCGAAGCAAAGCTTAGCGTAAATCAGAAAGCTCTGGATCTCGCGGTGATCGGCCCGAGGAAAGAAGACATTGCGGAAGCGCGCGCGACACTTCTGTCCAACAGGGCCGAGCATGAGGTGGCGGAGCGCAATCTCGCCTACGCCACTCTTGTCAGCCCCACAAACGGGGTGGTCCAGAACCGGATACTGGAACCAGGCGAAATGGCGTCGCCTCAAAGAGCGGTGCTAAACATCGCCATTACCGATCCCAAGTGGGTCCGCGTCTATGCGGAAGAGCCGGATCTCGGAAAAATCCACATGGGAATGACAGCCACGGTGACCACGGACAGTTTCAAGGACAAAAAGTACGCCGGCTGGGTAGGATTCATCTCCCCGATTGCCTCTTTTACTCCCAAGACGGTCGAAACGACCGAACTGCGTTCGTCGCTCGTCTACGAAGTCCGAATCTTTGTGAAAGACCCGAATGACGAACTACGGTTGGGCATGCCCGCCACGGTGCGGATTCCACTGACAGGAGGAAATCCTCATGATGGTGGAGAGGCTGCGGAATCCCCGCCTCTTCAAAATGTTCCATAAAAAAGAGGCGGCCGGTGCGACAACCGCCCTGGCGCCCACAGCCCTGTGATCCCGGAATGATGGACGGAACCAAACCTGTGAGCCTTCCGGCATTTAATACACAGCGCCGATGTTTAGATTTACCCTGCATGCTAAGATAGTTCGGCTGGAAGCATTGTTTGGTTGAAGGAGGCAACTATGGAAGTTTGCGTTAAGGTGCCTGATGATGTTATCCATCAGATGCAGACACGCTGGAGTGACCTATCTCGGATCTCGTCTATTGCTGTGATAGTCAGGCCGGCAACTCCCGATTGGTCGGCGATCCCACCACGCTTCCGGCGGGATTTTAGGAGGGAGGAGAGCCGAGTGTTGGCTGCAAAAGGGGATTAACTATGATTGAATTAAGAGTGAGTGTACCGGAAGAAGCCTTGCTGGCCCTAAAGATGGCGCCGGAAGGACTCGGAGACACATTAAAATTGGCCGCAGCCGTCAAGCTGTATGAGCTTGGCAGGCTGTCCTCGGGAGCGGCGGCGGCGCTTGCAGGGATTCCCAAGCCACTCTTTCTCAGCAAGCTCGCCGATTATGGAGTAGTCACGTTCCGTTTAGGTGAGGAGGAACTCGAGAGGGATCTTGAAAATGCCTGAGGTGATTTGCAACACATCGCCCGTCCAATACCTGCATCAGGTAAGATTGCTACTATCCTTCAAAATGTGCTGGACATTATCGTTCCGTCAAGGGAGTCAACTATGGGAACTCGATGCCGGGCAAGGTGCCGGAGATGTTGTCTATCATATGCAGACGCTGGAATCACTATCTTGGGTATGTTGAAGTCGTTGGCGATAGAAGGAAATCACATCTTGTAACCGATGCCAGTTTCAGGATGCTCGGGCGCCCCCGTTGGGAGATGGACAGGTTCTTAAGGCACTTGCTCAGGCTTATATGGACTACACAGAAGCCGATCTAGCTCAGGACATAGTCGCCATCCGCAGACTGCGATCTCAATGAGGCCAGACGCTATAGCCTCTTTTCTTATCATCAGGTTTACCGGGACCTTGGGTGTACTCTGAAAGCCGAAATGTTTGGAAAAGGGGTCATTCTCGATGCTGTGGCGCCCGTTAACTCGGTCATCTGGAAGGCTCTTCAGATATCCGTCTTGATCCGATAGACGCGGGAAACCGGTGCTGAAGCTTGCAAAAGCAGACGCCCTGACCGAATCCGAAAGAGGCAAGCCCGTGAGCCGAAGGTCATCCTGCGCGCCCTTTTGGTAGGCGGACATTGTTTCATAGGATGAAAAAGTAGCCCGGCGGGTAGCGAGGAGCAAGGATTCATGTAACGGGACTGATCGCCATTCTGGATGAAGCGACAACCCCGGTTGGTGGAACTGCGTTCGTCGCTCGTCTACGAAGTCCGAATCTTCGTGAAAGACCCGGATCGACGAACTACGGTTGGGGATGCCCGCCACTGTGCGGATTCCACTGACAGAGGGAAATCCTCATGATGGTGGAGAGGCTGCGGAAAACGGGGGCGGTTGATGGCGGAACAGGCGCTTGAATCGGACATACTGAGCTGCGAGGGCTTGACCAAGGAGTTCACGTGCGGTCCGAAGAAAAAGATCAAAGCCCTTGACGACGTGACGCTCCGTGTTGCCCGTGGCGTGGTAACCGGCTTGATAGGTCCCGACGGCGCGGGCAAGACGACCCTGATTCGCCTTGCAACCGGACTTTTCGCCCCTGAAGCGGGCTCCATTCGCGTGCTGGGCATCGATGTCGCCGCCGATCCACAGGCCGTGCAGTCCCGGGTCGGCTACATGCCCCAAAAATTCGGGCTCTATGAGGACCTGACAGTCGTAGAGAACATGGACCTGTATGCGGACCTGCACGGGATTACGCCCGGGACCAGGGCAGATCGATATTCGCGGTTGATGCAAATGACCGGTCTCGGCCCCTTCAAGCACCGCCTGGCGGGGAAGCTCTCCGGTGGGATGAAGCAGAAGCTTGGCCTGGCCTGCACACTGGTGAGCGTTCCGGAACTGCTGCTGCTCGATGAACCGACTGTGGGGGTAGACCCCCTGTCACGGCGAGAATTATGGGAAATTCTTTATCGCCTGGTAAAGGAGCAGGGTTTGACGGTACTGCTCAGCACCTCTTACCTCGAGGAGGCTGAGCGGTGCGACAAGGCGGTACTGCTCCTGCGAGGGAGAGTCCTGGCGTCGGGCCCGCCTTCGGAGATCAGCTCCCTGGCGGGCGGAAGGTCCTTTAGAGTCGATACCCCCCAAACCATGAAACCCCGCCAGTTGCAAGCCTCCCTGGCGAGCGCGGCCGGCATCGTCGACGCCACCCTCCAAGGCAGCCGCGTCCGGGTTGTCACGGCCGAAGATGAGGCGCCGGGGAGCGCGCTCTTTAAAGGACTAAGCGTCAGCCCGGTTACGCCACGGTTCGAAGATGGGTTCATGACGCTCCTACGCCGTGCCGCAGGGCCGGGCATAGAGGCGCCCTTCGAACCATTCGGATCTTCGAGGCCGCCCGAAGAATTGCGCAAGGACGAAGTAGTTGTCGAGGTGCATGACCTGACCAGGAAATTCGGAAGCTTCACTGCTGTCGACAATGTCACGTTCCAGGTTCGCAGGGGCGAAATATTCGGCCTGCTCGGCCCCAATGGCGCAGGGAAGAGCACCACTTTCCGCATGCTCTGCGGTTTGCTCCCGGCAAGCAGCGGGACCCTGAGCGTCGCGGGAATGGACCTGCGCTACGCCCGCGCATCCGCAAGGCAGCGGATCGGCTATGTTGCCCAGAAGTTTTCGCTTTACGGGCAGCTCAGCGTAACGGAAAATTTAAAATTTTTCGCAGGCGCCTACGGGCTCAGGGGACCACACAAAGGGGAACGCATAGACTGGGCACTTGATCAGTTTGACTTGCACTCGCGCTCCGAACTGGCCTGCGGCGAACTTCCCGAAGGCTACAAGCAGCGCCTGGCGATGGCCTGCGCGCTGCTGCACCAACCCGAAATCCTTTTCCTTGACGAACCAACCTCGGGGGTCGACCCATTGGCGCGCCGTGAGTTCTGGCGCCGGATCGGTTCGTTAGCAGATCGGGAGGTCACGGTAATCGTTACGACCCACTTCATGGAAGAAGCCGAGTATTGTGACCGGATGCTGATCATGGTGGACGGCAAAGTCCTGGCGATGGGAACGCCCGCGGATATTCGCGGGCGCGCGTCTACCCCGGACGGAGAGGAACCGGCCATGGAAGACGCATTCGTCGCCATTGTCGAAGACTATAGGACAAGTACAGTGAAGAGTGAGCCGTGATGAGAAAAGAATCTGCCCGCGAACTCGGGACCGACTCTCCTGCGCTGCGCCTGCGCCGGATCCGCTCGCTCATCCGCAAGGAATTTGTGCAGGTCATCCGCGATCCCAGCAGCATCGCTATCGCTCTTGTATTACCCGTGTTTCTCATCCTGCTTTTCGGATACGGTTTGTCACTGGACGTTAAGGACATCCCGGTGGCCGTGGTCCTTGAGAACCCCACCCCGGACTCCACCGGCCTGGCCGCAGCGTTCAAGCTGTCCAGCTATTTCAAGGTAACCGAGGTCACTTCCATGCAGGAGGCCGAAAGACTTATCCGGGGCCGGGAGGTGGACGGCATCGTGCGCTTGTCGCAGGACTTCGACCGGCAACTGGCTTCGGGCGGCGCGGCCGTTCAGTTGATCGTCAGGGGCGTTGACGCCAACCGCGCCCGCTTCATCCAGGGCTATGCCCAGGGCGCCCTCGCACAGTGGACGAATCAAAGAGCGATCAGTGAGGCCGTCACGCCGGTGGGGTCGGCCAGGATCCAATCCAGGATGTGGTTTAACCAGGCTGTGGACAGCCATTATTTTCTGGTACCGGGGCTGGTCGTACTCATTATGACTCTCACGGGGGCGCTGCTCACCGCCCTTGTGATGGCAAGGGAATGGGAACAGGGCACCCTGGAAGCGCTTTTTGTCACACCTGTCCGGGCGGGGGAGATCCTGGTCGGCAAGACCCTGCCCTATTTTCTTCTGGGGATGGCAGGCCTGCTGCTGACGGCATCGGCCGGGCACCTCCTGTTCCATGTCCCTCTCAAAGGCTCGACGTTCATTCTGGCCGCGGTTTCCGCGCTATACCTGCTGGTGGCCCTGGGATTCGGACTGTTCATATCTTCCGCAACGCGCAACCAGTTTGTGGCCGGCCAGATTACGTTAGTCGCGGCGTTTCTGCCCGCGGTTTTCCTCTCCGGTTTCATCTTCGATCTTACAAGCGTTCCCAAGGCGGTTCAATTCGTCACATACCTGCTCCCGGCAAGGTATTACGTGTCGTTTCTTCAAACCATTTTTCTGGCTGGGAACGTATGGAGCGTCATCATCCCCAACTCGGCCGCCATGATTGTAATGTCGCTTGTCTTTTTTGCGCTCACTTTGCGCAAGACCCGAAAGAGATTGGGGTAACTTAGTGACTAGTCACTAGTCACTAGTGAATTGTGACTAGTGAATTGGTGACTAGTGATTGGTGACTAGTGATTGGTGACTAGTGATTGGTGACTAGTGATTGGTGATAGGTGACTAACTTGTATGGCGTAGCGGCGTTCCTTAAATGATTCGATATTTTAATAAGGACACAGTGCATGCGGCAAACCACTTCCCATTTAGAGAATTTACCAGTCGCTATTCACCGGTCACTACTCGCCGGTCTATTCACCACTCATCATTCACCAGTCACTATCCTGGAATCGTTGCGGAGGATCCTGGCGCTGATCCGCAAAGAGCTTCTGGCCATTTTGAAAGACCCTCGGAGCCGATTTACCGTACTCGGTCCCCCCATTTTCCAGGCCCTTATTTTCGGCTACGCGGCCACATACGATCTGAACCGGGTTCGCTACGCGGTTTATGACCAGGATCGAAGCGAAGCTTCGCGGCAATTTCTGGCCGATATGGACGGCTCCGGCACCTTCAGGCGTGTCGCCAACCTGCGGGATGACAGGGAGATCGGACCGTTGATCGACAGTAAAACTGTTCTGATCGTAGTGCAGATCGGACAGGATTTCGAGCGGCGTTTGCTTTTAGGCCAACCGGCCGACGTGCAGGTCATAGCCGATGGGCGCAATTCCAACACGGCGGGGACCGCGCTGAACTATATCGGCACTATTGCCGACAGCTTCAACGCAAGGCGGCAACAGGCCAATGGCGGCCCTGCGCCACCCGTGCAAGCCGTGCCGAGGGCATGGTACAACCCGAACCTGGAGACCCGCTGGTACATGGTCCCTGGTATGATTGGAATGCTTACACTGGTTCAAATGGTAATCATAACCGCCATGTCCGTGGCGCGCGAGCGTGAGCAGGGGACCTTCGATCAACTGCTGGTAACCCCGTTCCGGCCCATGGAGATCATGATCGGAAAATCTGTCCCAAGCATTCTCATCGGCCTGGTACAGGTGACGATGGTTCTCACTCTGGCCCTTTTCTGGTTTAAAATACCGTTCCAGGGGTCATTCTTCACTCTCTATTTTGGTGTCCTTCTTTTCCTCATCGCGGCGGTGGGGATCGGCCTGATGGTCTCCTCGGTTTCGGCCACAATGCAACAGGCGCTTCTTGGCAGCTTTCTCACTATCATGCCCTTCGCCATGCTCTCCGGCTTGAATACACCTATCAGCAACATGCCGCGCGACGTCCAGTATGTCACTTATTTAAACCCTTTGCGCTACGTCATATCTATCATCCATCGGGTGTTCCTGGAAGCAGCCTCTTTCCGGGAAATCGCCTCAGACCTGTGGCCGCTAGCCCTGATCGCCGCCTGTTCCCTCTCAATCGCCGTGTGGATGTTCCGCCGCCGCCTGGTATGAGTCCATTTGAACAGAGGTTACGTTAAGTCGTAAGAACTCGTGGCAATCAAGGCAATCCATGGGTCCTGTCCGGCAGGTGGCCATTCGAACAGCTCGGACGATCACTCCTACCCCCCGAAATTCGTCAGACGTGTTTGACGAAGCAACTTGCTCATGTATTTCCCAGTAGTTAGGGTTTTTGTATGAGCTACAACCTTTTCTGCAACGAAAAACATCTACGCTTCCACACTCGCCGATTCATCGCTTCTCGCGGACTTCGTCCAAGCGCAGCTTCCAGCAGATATGAGCACATTTGGAGGAAACCATAATGGCAGACACTCGATTAGAAACTGACAGCCTCGGCGAAGTTCATGTTCCCGCCGACAAGCTTTGGGGTGCACAAACACAGCGCTCACTTGAGCATTTTAATATCGGCAGAGATTTGATTCCCCGCGAAATGATCACCGCCTACGCAATTTTGAAGAAAGCAGCCGCCTTCGCCAACCACGATGGCAAGCGGCTCGCCGATCAGCCACACAAGCTGATCGTTCAGGTCTGTGACGAGATCCTTGCGAGCCGACATGATGACATGTTCCCGTTGCACGTGTGGATGACCGGCAGCGGCACGCAGTTCAACATGAACGTATGTCGCCACGAATTAAGAAAGGGGAAAAGAATGTCCAACACCAAAGCAGCAGCACAGGAAATACCAATACCGGATTTCTGTTCTGACATCAGCAAACGCGGGATCGATCTCCTGCATGATCCGGCGCTCAATAAGTCCACCAGCTTCACCGATGCTGAGCGCCAGGCGCTGGGGCTGGTCGGGTTGGTTCCCGGATGTGACAGAATCGGAGGACCTCCAACTCCGCCGGGTCATGCAGCAACTCGGCCACAAAAACACCGATCTCGATCGGTACATCTATCTGGTCAATCTGCTGGACCACAATGAAACCCTTTTTTACCGTACGATCATGTCCGATCCGGCACGATTTCTTCCCATCGTCTATGACCCGACGATTGGGGAAGCCTGTCTCAAGTTCGGGCACATCTTCCGCGGTCCACGAGGCATGTATTTGCCTATCACTCGCAAGGGACATGTGAAGGAAGTACTCCGTAACTGGCCTGTCAAGGATGTGAGATTCATCTGTGTAACGGATGGCGGACGTATTCTTGGCTTGGGGGATCTCGGCGCCAACGGCATGGGAATTCCCATCGGCAAGCTTCAACTCTACACTGCCGCAGCGGGAGTACCACCCGAAGGACTATTGCCCATGTATCTGGACGCAGGGACCAATAACGAGCAGTATCTGAACGATCCGCTATACCTGGGTCTGCGCCGGACTCGTCCTTCCGCCGACGACCTCTATTCCTTCGTTGACGAGTTCGTCGAGGCAGTGCAGGAGGTGTTCCCGAAGTGCTGCATTCACTTTGAGGACTGGACTGGCGTCGATGCCATCCACCTGCTTGAACGTTACCGCGACAAGCACAGTGTCTACAACGACGATGTGCAGGGTACGGCCGGCATAACGCTTGCCGGCATGATCAACGCGACCAGGCTTAAGGGCACGCAACTGAAGGACGAGAAGTATCTGTTCCTGGGCGCTGGTTCGGCCGCTATCGGTCTGGCCAACCTGCTCTGCTCCGCCCTTGTCGCCCATGGTTTGACAATCGAGGACGCCAGGTCACGGGTGCACATGTTCGACATCAACGGTCTGCTCGACTCGACCCGCACGGATCTCGTTGACTTCCAGTTGCCTTATGCACATGAGCACGCGCCGACCAGAGACTTCGTCACTGCGATTCAAAGCATCAAGCCGACGACGATCATCGGTGTCAGCACGGTCGGTGGCGCTTTCACGAAACGCATCGTCGAGGCAATGACATTGATCAACAAGCGTCCCGTGATCCTGGCTTTATCGAACCCGACTGAGCGTGCGGAGTGCACACCCGAGCAAGCATACACGTGGTCGAAGGGAAGGGCTATCTATGCTTCCGGGGTTCAGTTCCCGCCAGTCCATCTTGACGGCAAGACCTTCCTGCCGGGGCAGGCGAACAACTTCTACATTTTCCCGGCAGTTGGCATGGCAATTTATGCTACGCAGGCCAAGCGTGTTACTGACGAGATGTTCATCGAGGCCGCAGCGGCAGTCGCAGATCAAGTACCGGATGCACTGCTGAAGCAGGGGCTCCTATACCCGTTGCAGGCGAACATTCTCGAAACTGAAATCAAGACGGCGGCCCGGGTCGCCAAGCTTGTATTTGATAGCGGGCTGGCACGAGTTGATCGACCGTCCGACATGGAGGCGTTCGTCCGCCGCCACGTATACAAACCGGAATATAAGAAGCTCATCTGAGAGAACCGGTCAAGGTTCCCCGGCATTGAGAGCGCCCCTAGACCGAATGGGGATTTTGACCCGCGTTAAGGATGGCTAACCCTTGGGAATTGAGGGGCAGAAGGAACTTAGTCTTTTCATGTCTCTCCTGCTCCTCTCAATCAATCTTTGGTACAATTTGGAATCGTTTTACCGGCATGGAACATATTTGGATCACTTATTAGAACCAGTGGCATTTAAACTCGCCACGCAATTCAGTGCCCGAGCCGTTTTTAAGACAATTGGCAGGAACTTTGCTCCAACCTGTCCAGCATAAAGAACCCCTTTTTTTGATGCCTGAACAAATGGGGTGGGAAAAAACCCGAGGAGGATGATTCGGTGAGATACCTTACGTCAATTCGTGCAAACACCGGCTTTGACATCGCTCCGAATAAAGAAAGGCTGTCCTCGCTGGATGCTTTCCGTGGCCTTACAATCTGTTTGATGATCCTGGCCAATTGCCACGGCGACGCTGGTGCGGCCTTTTCCTTCCTGGAACATGCGGTTTGGAATGGCTGGACTTTTGCGGACGCTGTTTTCCCTTCCTTCCTGTTCATCGTTGGGTATGATACGCCGATGCCAACTTGAACTAGGCAGCCTCCTCCAGCGCCATCAGCTTCAGAAGCGCCTGGGCTGCGTCGAATGACGATGCGGGATTCTGCCCGGTTATCAAACGACCATCAACCACTACACAACTTTGCCAATCCGGCGCTTTTTCATAGAGACCGCCCAGTCGCTTGAGTTCATCCTCCACCAGGAAAGGCACGACATCGGTGAGATGTACAGTTTTCTCTTCGCTGTTGGCAAAACCGGTCACGCGCTTACCCTTGACGATCGGCTCACCTTTGTAGGTTACCCGATGCAGAACACCCGGAGAGTGACAGACTGCAGCAACGGGCTTGCCGGAGTTGTAGAAAGCTTCGATCAAGGCGATTGAACCGGTATCCTCGGCAAGATCCCACATGGGACCGTGACCGCCCACATAGAATGTTGTGTCGTAATCTTCCGCTCGCATGTCGCCAAGCTTTAGCGAGTGGGCAAGCGTCTCTTGGGCCGCTTGGTCCTGCTTGAAGCGCGCCATCGCAGGGGTCTGATTTTCCGGTAGGTCGCTCTTCGGATCGACGGGCGGTTGCCCGCCTTTCGGTGAAGCAATGGTCAACTCGACACCGGCATCCCTGAAAGCAAAATAGGGGGCAGCGAATTCTTCAAGCCAGAAGCCGGTCTTGCGACCCGTGTTGCCCAATTGATCGTGGGATGTTAGCACCATCAATATTTTCATCTTATTTCTCCTTTGATTTGTGTCCTCCACTCGCGACTTGCAGGCTCAGGCAAGCTATTCAATACCTCCAACTCCTCGAGCCAAATCTCAGCGGACAGCGCGGACGTGTTACCCATATCGGGTCCACACGGAGGATTGCTTCGCATCGATCGGCCTCAAAGCTTTGGGCTTGAGGATCAGTCGGGTATCGCATCACGATATCGTGAGTTCGGCAAACCGGCCCCATCCCGACCGCCAACAGTCCCGGTCCTCACTTCCCCATCCGCCGCAACAGCCGTTGCACTTAAAGTAAGCTCACGTAATTATTAGTTAAACACTAACTAAGAAGTGCGCAAACTGCGCCCGAGTGTGGATTTTATGCCGGAAACCTCCCCGAGGGTCTCCATCCTCGAATACGTCCTGGGCAAGCAGGAAAGTCAACACAGTTCCCCTCTGTACTGAAAACCTTACTGTTCAATCCCTCAACATGTTCGGATCACATTTCTCCTGAACTCGTGCCGAAAACCCTTATTTCCGTTCCGGCGATTTTGTCCGGCGCCGTGGTGGGAGGGAACTACCGAGGATGCCGCTGCATATCGCTTGAGTGTTTTATCGGGATGGATGATAATTAAATTAATCAAGCGGGGACTCAGGGGATTTCGAGCAAATCCCGGATTCCCGGCTGATTGTATCGAACATAGCCGTAGCCGGTTTGGTAATGTGATTGATTCCATCCAAGCGGCTTCCAATGGATGCAAAGAAATTACCGGGCACCCGGCAAGCCAGATTTAAACCCGTACTCTCAGCTTTGGCGAAGAGAGGGATTCCCGTGGAAACAAGAGCCGCGCACTCGGCGAGTCCGATTGATCCCGAGGCAAGAACACCTGTACGCTCGGTAATACCGAAGATCGTCGTGGATGCAAACGACCCGGGAGGACACCCCTGGCCGTCGATCTACCCGAAGAGGAATACCGTAAGGTCTTACTGGTCCAGACCGTGGTAGACATCGCGCCGGAACTCCTTTCTCACGAAGCCATCGAAGAAGCAGAATCCGAGTTAAAAAGGGAAAATCCGCCGGAGCAATCTATACTTCCCATGTCCGAAGTGCTCCTCGACCATTTGCCTCCCGCCTACAGACGCCTGGCAATCAAACCATTACCATGGCCCCGGCTAAACTTGATGGCGCCCTTGCTGGCGCTTCTTGTGGGAGCCTTGAGCAATGTATTATCACCCTTGGGCCTGGGGAAGCTCCTCGGGCCGCACCGGGCCATTCACGTTTTTGTGAACCCGATTGTGATGCTCATTCTCTGGAACATCATGGTCGTGGGTGTTTTCATTGTATTGCATCGCCGATCCGGCGCCACTCGATCACCAGAGAGTGCATCTTCGTCAAAACCCACTATGCCGTCTCGAAGAAGGAAGGGGGAGCGGCAGCAGCCGGAACTTGATCTGCCACTTTGGGCACAGATTGTATTAAGACCGCTTCTGAGGCTCTGGGCGAAATTTGTGGAGGGCGCCGGGGAGATTGTGTCGTCGACAACTCACGCACGGGTTGCCGGCCTGTTTCTGTCCCGCTACTTCCGAGCGTATCGCCGCCCTATCGCGGCGCGGTTGGAGAAGATAATAAATGTCTCGGCGATTAGCCTTGCCGCAGGGGCTATCGCCGGGATGTACATTCAAGCCGTCGTGTGGGATTACTCTTTCTTCTGGAAAAGCACACTGGTCGAGTCTCCCGAAGCACGGCTCGTCATTGCCCGAATTCTCTTCTGGCCTGCAGCCCTGATACTCGGCCACAGCTTTCCGAACGTAGAAGTTATCAAAGCAATGGCTGAGGGTACGGGCGTACCTGGAGCAATCTGGATTCACGTATTCGCCATCACAGCGATAGTATACATATTTCTCCCCCGTTCGCTTCTGATTTACCGATATGCCTCGGAAGCGCGTAAGTCATCCGACTCGGATGCGCTCACAATTAACTTCATTTGCCTACAGGAGCTTGAAGCTCCAAAGCACTCCGGCAGTTACCAACCAGGTGAATTCTTCGATCGACCCCAAAATGAACCTTTTCACCAGGCGGTGACACTCGATTATTTTTCATTGGATGCCAATGCGATGTCGGTCCTTACGTCAATGCAGGCGGCAATGATCGAACAGGACATCGAGAACACCAAAGCGAGTTATTTGTTAAGCGACACTTTAACGGCGAAAAGAATTTGGTATCTGAAATGGCTAAGACTGGTGCAGGCAGGATTTGCAAACCTGCCCAATGCGGTAAGGCCTTCACTTTATCCGATAGGGTCCAACAGCTTTCATTCAGCGCTGGCAAGCCTGTCTCGATGCTCGAATCCTTTCGTCCGGGAGCTGATCCTGTTAGAGTTGGCGTCCTTTGAAGCCTACTGGCCAATAACTGCTGAAAAAAAAGGATGGGCTTCAAAGATAGGTGATTTAACTAAAATCATGCCGTCACTTTCCAAGGAATTGGTGGCGCATTCTTTGGAGAATGCCTCTCATCAGCTGGGTTTCCCAAAAAACAAAGGGGCTCTGCTTCAATCCGAACTTCAGAGCGTGAACCGATCTCTTTCCGGCTACTGGCAGAACGTTGCCGTAATCGCAGGGGCCGGCACAGTAGCGGCGGCCCTGACATTCGGGATAGCCGCTCCATTCATCGGAGTTCTTATCGGCCATACAATGGGTCTTGCAGGCGCGGCCGCCGTCAAGGCGGGGCTTGCCGCCATAGGCTGCGGAGCCATCGCCTCCGGGGGAATGGGGATAGCCGGAGGGGCAGCGGTGATTGTCGGCGGGGGCGCTTTGCTCGGGATGGGAGTTGGCAGTTCGGTTGCAGCGATGATGAATCCCGCCAGCGTTCTGATTCAGGCCGTGAAGATAGAGGTTTTCCTGCGATGTATTGTCGCCGGATACGAAGATGCCGGACAGATCGTCAAAGACGTGCTCTGCCAACTCGAAACTTCAATCACGAGCATGGACTACGAACTCGATAGTGCTCGCCTCAATGCAGACACAGAGAGTGGATTCATTTCTGAACGCGAGGAGATCATCAAAATCCTTAGAACATGCTCAAAGCGCTGTGCCGATTGGGCAAAAGAGAAGGGTCTCCTGTCCGCAGCAGATTATGAAACTCTTACGAAAAGTTCCTCGCGAAGTGCGCAATCCCCCCTGCCCCCCTTTACAAAAGGGGGGTGATTGTTACGTCTTTTCATGGTTTCAGGGTGTCCCGAAGAGACGTGAGATACTTTTACGAAAAGACGCGGTGGCCGCGCTCCGCAATGAAGACCCTTTTTCGTGGCGCCAGAAACGCCGCCGTGGGAGACGGCGCTACCATTTAGCCCACCGTACGGATCTTTTCATGAGCTTCGAACGGACCACCCCGGCATGGCTCACGGATCTCTCGTTATCCGAGCGATGACAATCATTAATGTAATATCCTGGGCTTTCCGTGCTAAAGTAGCTAGAAAGAAGCTTCATCAAAGAATCAGGAAAGGACGGGCGATGGCGATAATCACCATTTCGAGGGGCTCGTACTACCGTGGCCGGGAAGTAGCGGAAAAACTGGCGGCAAAACTGGGCTATGACTGTATTTCCCGCGAGATACTTCTTGCGGCTTCAAAGGAATTCAACATCCCGGAAATTAAGCTGATCCGGGCGATCCAGGATGCGCCCAAGATCCTGGCGCGTTTTACCAGCGACAAGAAAAAATACGTGGCCTACATCCGCGCCGCCCTCCTCAAGCACGTGCAAAAAGACAATGTGGTCTACCACGGGCTTTTCGGGAATTTCTTCCTTCAGGGCATACCGCACGTGCTCAAGGTGCGGATAGTGGCCGACCTTGAAGCCCGCGTTGCGGACGAGGTCGAGCGGGAAGGCATCGCTGCACCCAAGGCGCGGGAGATTATCGTAAGGGATGACGAGGAGCGTCGAAAGTGGGCGCTTTCCCTCTACGGGGCCGACACCTGGGACGCGACATTCTATGACATGGTCCTGCACCTCAAATCGATCTCTGTAGACGATGCGGTGAGCCTGATAATGCATACCCTTGAGTTTCCCGGTTTTCAAACCACGCCGGAGTCCCAGCAGGCTATCGACAACCTTGTTGAGGCGACGCGCCTCGAGTTTGCCCAGGTATGGTGGGAAGGTTCCCCGAACCGGCAATGATCTGTTGGGCAACATGGTAGTTTGAGACCGGGAGAGGAATGATTTTTCATGGGCCATGCCAAAGAGAAGACTGGTGTTCTGGTCGCTGCGGCGCTGGGTGTAGTTTTCGGCGACATCGGCACCAGTCCCCTGTACACCCTTAAAGTTTGCTTTCTTGGCCAATCATCGGTCATTCCCTCGCCGCAAAATGTTCTGGGCCTCGTGTCACTGATTTTTTGGTCGCTCATGCTGGTAGTCAGCTTCAAGTATGCGCTGTTTGTCCTCCAGGCCGAGGATGGCGGAGAGGGCGGCGTTTTTGCCATGCTGGCCCTGCTCCACAAGAAAAAAGGAGCCAACCTGGGCAGGGGGCTGATCCTGGCAGGGCTCTTCGGTTCCGCGCTACTCTATGGAGATGGTCTTATAACGCCGGTCATTTCGGTACTATCGGCGCTGGAGGGGCTCGAAGTGGCCACCGCGCGCGCCAAACCGCTGATTGTGCCCCTGACCTGCTGCATACTGTTTCTGCTCTTTTGGGCACAAAGCCAGGGCACGGGCAAGATTGGCAAGCTCTTCGGACCGGTGATGGTCCTGTGGTTCGTGGTCATCGCCTGGCTGGGGGTTGCGGCAATCTGGCGCAGGCCCGACATACTGGCCGCGGTAAACCCGGCCTACGGAGTCAGGTTCTTCTTGTACAACGGGATGCACGGGTTCTTTGTGCTGGGCGCGGTAGTGCTCTGCGTGACCGGGTGCGAGGCCCTCTACGCCGATATGGGGCACTTCGGAGCCAAAGCTATCCGCATCTCCTGGTACCTCGTGGCGCTTCCGGCGCTTCTTCTCAACTATTTCGGCCAGGGAGCCATCATCCTGTACGACCCGGCAAAGGCGGGGGAGTCGTTTTTCAGCCTCGTTCCACACGTTCTTCTCTACCCGATGGTCGTGCTTGCCACTATTGCTACGATCATAGCCTCGCAGGCTATCATTTCCGGGGTTTTCTCTCTGACCCGCCAGGCCGTCCAGCTGGGTTTCCTGCCGCGCATGCGGGTCGTGCACACCTCGGGAATGGCCGAAGGGCAGGTTTATCTCCCCGATGTAAACGTTATTATGATGCTGGCTGCGATCGCGATAACGCTCTACTTCAAGGCGTCCGACAACCTCGCCGACGCTTACGGTATAGCGGTTACCGGGACCATGCTTATCACTTCGGTGGTGTTTTACTTTATCTGCAGGTGGATCTGGGGATGGAGCGTCATCAGAGCCCTGCCGCTCTGCTTGCTTTTCCTGATAATGGACTTGACCTACTTCTGCTCATGCCTGCAGAAATTCACCACCGGCGGCTGGTTCCCCCTGACGAGCGCCCTGCTGATCATGTTTATCATGGTCGCCTGGTGGGACGGTTGGAAGAGGCTTGCGATCATGGTGATGACCAGCACCATTCCAAAAGAAAAATTCATCGAAAAGATTGCCGCCGAGAACCTGATACGGCTGCCCGGGGCTGGCGTGTTCCTCTCCACTTTCCAAAGGGAAGTTCCTCCCATGCTCCTCCACTATGTCAACCAGACGAGGGCCCTGCATGAGAAACTGGTGATCCTTTCGGTGCTGACCACTGCCGCCCCCGAGGTGGCGGAATCGGAGCGGATAGAAATCGAGGGGCTGGGTAATGGCGTCTGCCGGGTCGTGGCCCGCTACGGGTTCATGGAATTGCCGGACATACCGCAGATAATGTCCCAGGCCAAGGCCAGGGGGCTGGACATCAATCTCAATGAGATGACGTACTACCTGGGCCGGATAAGCCTCGTGCACAATCGCAAGAGAACCATGCCCAGGTGGCGCAGATTCCTGTTTACGTTCATGTTTCGAAACGCGCTCAGCGGATCCTCCTACCTGAACATACCGCCCTCGCAAGTTATGGAAATCGGAATCCAGATGCAGTACTAAAGGCATGTAGAAAATCTCGTGTCACTTCTTTTCAGAGGCGTAAGTAGTGGAGTCGCGGCGGGCAATCTCCTTGGGGGCGGATTCCAACGCCTCGCCGACATGTCTCACCGTGCTATCGAAATACGGCTCCCCCGCTTCGATCACCAATTCTTCAATGCTGAACTCGTCCGCCAGCCCCTGGGCCTGCAGGCGCTTATCCGTGTCGTAGGCGAGAAGCATCTGCTCGACAAACGCGCCATCGACTTCCCCAACGTCCAGCAACGAATTCCCCTGGTCCCGGATGACCGGGGCCCATGCAACGTCCCTGGCTTTGAGCCGAACGGACTCACGTGCGGCAACGCGCCCTACTATGCGCACAGTGTCGAGCGACAGCTTTTCCTCGTCACCCAGGCCGATCACCAGCACGCGTTTGGCCGGAATCGAGCCTTTAGGGGGCATAAACACAATAGTCTCGGCCAGTTCACCAACGAATTCGCCGCGATTCCGCAGGGCCGAAAGAATCCCTTCCACTTTCCGGTCGAATTCTTTGGCGGCGCCAAGGTAGGTGTCGCCTGACGGCTTGTGCCTGAAGGCGCAGATGATCTGGAGGTCGGCTGCCTGCATATAGGGGCCGACCATCTTAACGGACACTTTGATGCCCAACGGCCTGGTATCGAACGCCGTTTCCTTCGGGACCGTTGCCGAATCAACGGTATAGGCGCCGAATAGCATAAAGGCGAAAACGGCGCCGATGAGTATAGCTTTGTTTTTCATAGTATCACTCCCGGGGATGCTTCTCTATTGGATGATCATCCTTGACCGGTTCGGGACTTCGTCGCCAAGAACTCGGCTTTTTTTATGAGGCTTGCCAATTTTACGTCAAGAGACTGTGCCACGACCAGCACCTCCTGATTGTGAAACTGCCCGAAAAGAGAGGAAGGCTGATCGAATTCGATGCGTGTCGACTGGTCTCCAGCCTCGTAGACAAGCAGTCTCAGAGGGGCATAAAGCCCTGCCCTGATATCATGGCGCGTCATCTGAACCGCGATGAGCGGATTCCCAAGAACGTACTGCCTGGCCTTTTTGGGGGCGCCGAAGAGGTTCAGAAGCTTTCCATGGTCCTGTATGTCAAAAAGCATCAGGCCCTCTTCTCCAGCCGCTTCCCCAAGACGTTTTTCCACTAACTGCGGATCGGTTTCCAGTTCCTTGAGGAGAACGACGTCAAATCGCCCGAGGGACTGTTCGAGTGCCCGGGTTACATGCTCAAAACCGGCATCGATTTCCAGGGAGACGTGACGCACTTCGATAGAACGTTCCATGTTTGGCTCCATTGAGCACTTTGTTCGGGCGGCCGGCAAAGCCTCCGCTATGTTCGGGACGGGGTAGACTGAAGCATCCGGTACGAAATAGTTTCCCCTCAGCCGCGAGCAAGAAGAATTTTTTTCTTGATATTTAGTTAAGAGGCTTTCCTGAGGTCGTCAATAGCGTAAATATTTCAAGTGCATGCAGACGATATCACTGGATATTTCAGATCAGATAGCTTAAGCAGCGGCTCACCGCATCTCAAAGCACCCTGTCGGCTTTTGCTTCGCGGTACATTCTGTACTACGCTTAAAAGTACTATAGGAGGTACAATATGGGCAAAATATTGAATATCATTCCAGTCATCGATTTGAGGCAAGACGCGGCTAAGGTCCTGAAACGGCTCAGGGACTCCAAAGAGCCCTTCGTAATTACGCAAAGGGGACGAGCTGCTGCCGTATTGCTCAGTGTCGAAGCATATGAGAGATCTGAACGTGACAGGGAACTCTTGCGTCTTTTGGCAAAAGGGGAAAAGGAAATAGAGGCAGGCGAGGGGTATGACCTGGATTCTGTCCTTGCCGAGGCCGATGCACTCCTTGCGGAAGAGCCATCGTGAGGGTCCGCTTTACCCCTTCCGCAAGGATTCAGTTTCTCTCCGCACTCGCCTACTATTCGCCAGGACAGCCCTGCGGCGGCGGTCCTCTTCCGCAAACGGGTAGAAAGGATACTGCGACGGCTGGAAGAATTCCCGGAATCCGGGAGAGTCGTACCAGAGTTCCCGGACCTGCCATACCGGGGGGTAGTAATTTCACCGTACCGTTTCTTTTACCGGGTTAAAGGGGAGACAGCCTGGATTGTGCCGGTCCGGCACGGCGCGTTCCCGACCGACCAATGCCCTGATCTCCCGTCAAGCGGTTGCCGACGGCCGCCAGTCCACATTGTCCGGCGTCTCAAAATTGACGACAAAGCGATGGATTTCGCCGTGGCTTAATGCGGTTGGCCGGGTTCCAATCGACAAAGACACATCCGTCGAAGACATATGATTTGGAGAAGTTGGGCATTTCAGAAGTTTGTTTTTTCAAGGATAAGGAGAGCTGTTTTAACTTTTCCGGGATTACTGGCCCGAACACTGAGCCTAAGCGGTGGCGCGAAAATGGTACCGAGTGTTGTGATTGATGCCGAAGAGTATCATGATACCACGTTACCGCGCTGTCCACTTCAGGCCATCGTTGGTTCTAACGAGATTGCCATATCCTTCAGAACTGAAGGAACGTACGCGTGGGTTCTTTGCAGGCATCGAACAACGTTGCAGATACGCATGGCCCATTCGGTGTGAAAGGTTTCTCCGAGATCTTGCTGGGAAACACGACGTACAAGAACGGTATACGTCTTCCGCCCCACATTGAACTGCCTGAGGGCCGGCATTACCCGAAACAAATCCTGTCCAGGTTCGATGTACCCCGAGATCAAAAAGTCCATTAGATCGCGCAAGCTGAGCTCAACAATATTCTCCCTTTGAAAGTACCTTTCCAGTCTCCAGGCGATCACCTTTGGCAAAAGCAAACACTCCATTATGGTATCGTTTGGCCACTTTTTGTCTATATTGTTCGTGGATCTCAGTGTTTGCAGTATCTGGCGAGATCGTTCCATCTGTTGCTCTTCCCGTTCAAAAACAGAAATGATTTGACCGACCCTGCTACGTGACATACCGAAACGTTCACAGATCTGCTTACAGGATAGACCTTCCTTTTTCATCCGAACTACTTCAGAATCTCGTCTTGCGTCACCCATATTGTAAAACCTCAAAGTTGCTCCCGCGATAACCGGCAAACAACCGCGCAAGGGGGATTTTCATACTGTCCGTAACCGTCACGCGTGGTGGATTGTCCGGTTCATTGCGATATTAGCAACCGCAACCACCCGGCGAGCCTATGCCACTTGATCCCCATGCCATCCGAAGGACCATCTATGAACTCAGAGCATCCATGACAGCTTTTGGATTCTTGGATGCGACTTTCAGTAGCGCATTTGCAGGTCCTTCCGGTCTTCTTCTGCCTTGCTCCCAGTTCTGAAGGGTTGAGACACTTACTCCTATCATGAGGGCGAATTCGGATTGAGATTTATGCAGTTTCTCACGTATGGTTTTAATATAAGAGGGGTGAACTCAAAACGGCGGCTAGGCGGTAGCTCTCCTCTCTTGATTTTTCCAGCTTCTTTGATGCTTTCTACTAAATTGTCGAAGTCTTTTTCATTCATTCCAGCCACTCCTTAATGAGCCTGCTTAGGATCTTTAGCTGATCTTGGGTGAGGTCTTTCTGTTTGGTCTTCTTGTAGGCCAAAAGCATGTAAATGGTATCTGAAGGAATATCCCAATAGTAAATGATCCGTAGACTCCCTCTCTTGCCCGCCTGTGGAAGATTCCAGCGGAGCTTGGCAATCCACCACTTCCCGGAATCAGGCTACCGGCCTCCGGACGAACCAGTATCGCCTGTTGCAGCTTCCGGTAGGAATCCCCCGGCAATAGGGCCTCTACTTCTCTCGTAAAAATCGGCGTCTCAATGAAGACCATACCTCAATATACGCCAATGGCTGACAGATGGCAACCAAAGAAGTTGTGTGGCAAAAACCGCGCTGGCATCGTGCTCTTCTCTTTCTCAAGAAAGCAAAACCTCAGCAACGAGTAGGACCGATTTCCCTTCATCTATGAAATGAATTCTTCATATTTATACCGTGAGCCGCTCGGTGGCAAATTTCAAACCAGAAAGGAAAAAATCCATGAAACTTGATCATGCAACTCGCGCTTATCTGGAGTACCACAAAACGAATTCCGGGAAAAAATACAATCGAGTCATATAGCGCCACTCTTGCTAAATTTCGTGACCACATCGGGATGGATCGACAGCTCGATGGGATAGCACCGAAGAGGTACTATCCTTCCTGAACAAAATAACCGAAGGAGGAAAACAGCAAACCAAGCACTGGCGTTAGTCTCACCTGAAAACCTTCTTCAACTTTATCAAGATAAACTTCGATTCAACCCTTGAAAATCCCTGCGATGCGCCGATGCTGAGAAAGCTCTATAGGCCTGGAAAGCCCAATCACTGGGATATTGTTGAGAAGGAAACCATCGACGAGATGATCTTCAGGACAACCAAATTGAGGAATCGGCTTATTCTAGAGTTGATGGCCAGAGGGGGAATGCGGGTCGGAGAGGTGCTGAAGCTCACCCCGGAGAATGTGATCGATCAGAAGCTCGTCCTGCAGCGCCCAAAGAGCGGAAATGAGGCCGAAATAGTGTTTGTCCCGAAAAGGATCGCTGACAGATTGAATGTCTATATTAGGGAAAGAGGCATCAAGACCGGCCAAAGGATATTTCCGATTACTTATGCTGCGGCGAGACTGGTTGTGAAGAGGGCCGGCAAGTTGGCCGGAATTGATCTGAGACCACACGATCTTAGAAGACATGCCGCAACGTATGGTCCAGGTCCGGTGTTCCAATCGAAATCGTGACAAGGTGATTCTCCGGCACGCTAATCTTTCAACAACTCAGCGTTACCTCGGAAAAATCAGCGACACCGAGGCGACAAGGTGGATTGAGAATCTATACGGCTAGCCGTGTTTCAAGGCGGGGAGCACCCAAGTCTCCCCGTCGGACCTGTCTTCGCGAGAATCAACATACGATCTGACCGGGTGAAGATTTTGAGCGCCTCTTTTATCAAGTCGGAGGAGAGATAAGCTAACATTCAATCTCGTTAATTCAGCCTCAGGGGGGCGGCTTGTTCGCCTCTCCCCCAATAGCCGACTGATGTTGCAGCGCTTATGGCGTTCTTGCCGGTCCTATCTGCGGTGCGCGAACCGGCTTCGCCATGCCGTAGAAAACCACGACGCCCTGGCCACCACAGCGAGTCGAAAGCGTTTCGCTAGGCGTACCGATACAACTGTCGATGTCCTGCCAGTTGTTGGTGACCCAAACGTTCCCCGCCGGATCGATGTCAATATCAACCTGCATCTGCAGGCCGCCACCGACGTAGCCGAGGGGAGGCGAAATCGAGTCGCCGGTTTTCATGCCCGGCGGGCAGTTCTCTGTCCGGACGCCGCACAGTTGCGCGATCTGGCTTGACGCTCCGGCGAAGTTGGAGACCCAGCAATTGTCATTGCCGTCCACTGCCACGGCCCATGGCCCCGGAAGACTTCCACCTGTGAACGGAGAGCCCGGATACGGGGTGCCGTCCGGCCGCAGCAGCACCATGTGCCACCCTCACTGCCTCCCGTCTGTCTGGACATGGTCTTCGTTAGGTAATCGGACCCCGACGTGCACCTTCGAGCTTCAGACGAACTCCCATGTCTATCAGATGGAACATTCCCAGAAGCCCACTGCCGAATCGGTTGGTGATCCAGACGTTGCCCTGGCTGTCGATGGCAAGACCGCTACTGTTAAAGCCGCTCTCAAAGTTCTCGGCCTTGCTGGGATCACTAGCGGGGAAGCGCGTGACGTGTTCGACACCGCTATTGGCCACCCAAATCCGGTCCTGCTGGTCAATACCGAGGTGAAATGGCGCCACGAAAGACTTGCAAGGTTCCGCGCCGTCCCCCTCACAAACGATCCGGCCCTTGCTCATGTCGCCCCCGGGGAAGTGGACAAGCTGGCGTTTCTCGATGCCAAGCACCCAGACATCGCCGCTCGGCGTGACGATGACGCCCTGCATCAGCCCGAGCCGGCCGTTGAAGGTGATTCCCTCCGGCGGGGTCAGCGGTTTGCCGTGCTTGTCGAACACCACGATAGCCTTGGTGCCGTAGGTAGTGAACCAGACGTTGTCATTGCCGTCCACGGCCGCTCCGAACGTGCCGCCTTCCATCCCGCCGCCTGTGAAGCCTGTAGTCATCGGTGAAAGCGGCTTACCGTTGGGCGCAAACTTGGTGGCGTGGCCTTCCCACAACGAATCCTGCCCCTGCCAGCCGACCGTGAAGTTGTTGCCGACCCAGAGGTTGCCCTCGCTGTCGAACATGGCCTTGCCGCCCGCACGATACCCGCCGCCGTCGAACTTCAGTGGCAACACCCAGGCGCTCGGCCCCAGTTGAGGTAAGGCATGTATGGAACCGCTCGCAGGTTCTTGCCGTTAGGGACTGGGTAGAACTGGTCGAGCAGGGCGTAGAGCCGTTCGGGCTGGTACCACGGAGCGCGAGCAATCGACTGAGCCGCGCCCAGCGTGTCGGTCGGTACGCCACCCTTGGGCGGCGTGGCCGCCGCGAAAAGTTTTTTGCACGCACCGTCCTACACCCGCGTGACACACCCGGCGAGCACATCAGCCAGCGTAGCGAAATTGGCCATCGTGGGCGTCTGGCCGCTGTTGAGCGAGTCTGGATGGCGTCCCCCCACCCGCCGGTTTCGATATCGACGAAGTTAGGCACGTTGCCAGCCGCGATGCGCAGGCCGAGCGCGTGACCCTTGATCTTGGTACCGTCGAGGAATTGATTGTGGGTCCACACCGACGCCACGGTCGTCATCTCGTTGATGGTGAGCTTGGCCGGCGGCTTGCTGCCCACGACCGTCATCAGCCCGATGGCCGGGTTGTCGCCGCTCGCCTTGTTGGCGGTCGGTTGGCCGCCCATCGCAACCAGGTAGAGCACCGCGTCCGCGTTGCGCGAATCCGGAGCGTCATGGCGAAGCGGCCATCGGCGCCGGTGCGCGACTGTGCCAGTTGCTGAGGTTCGCCCGCGCTAGCCGCCCACAAGGTCACCGTCGAGTTGGCGACCGGCGCACCTCCGCCGAGGACCTGACCTTGAAGGCTGTCGGCTGCGGCAACTGTCCCGGCCACCAAAAGGCTGGAGGCGAGAAGCACCAGGCAAAGCAGTGTGCGTTGCAAGACTTTCATGCCGTGCTCCTTTTCTGGTTGAAGCTCCTTTTGTTCTTTCACTTTTGTGCTGGTTTTTATTCAAGACGCCGTTCCAATAAATCGGCTTGCGTTCGCCACTTCTTCTTTTAGTGTGCGGTGAGGGAGCCCCGACCGAGCATTAACAGATCACGACCCCCTTTTTCTGACTGCTGATGCTTGGGAATTGCAGTTCGGTTTGCGACACTGAATGACGCGATGTCAGCAGGATAAGATCCTATGGGAATGTCGTCAATCAGGAGATGCTCAATTCGGCAGGGCTTTTTCAGACGGTGGAATGGGCTCTGGAGGTACTCGCCAGAGCCAGAAGTGGGAGCAGTTATCGGTACCGCAACATCCCTTGTTACTGTACGTAATAATATCTCTAAGAGGCTACTTGTCAGGGGCTGAGAGAGTGAACATTCCTTGCCAACAGGTGAATTTTGCGATTTTTCAGCACATGGTTTGGTTATCGTAAAAGCTATGAGAAGTGGCGTACGGCAAGTCACGACCTCCATTGAGCCAGCGAGAAGAAATTATCGTAGCACTCCTTGCGGAAGAGCCGTCGTGAGGGTCCGCTTTACCCCTTCCGCAAGGATTCAGTTTCTCTCCGCACTCGCCCACATTCGCCGGGACAGCCCTGCGGCGGCGGTCCTCTTCCACAACCGGGTAGAAAGGATACTGCTGGAAGAATTCCCGGAATCCGGCAGAGTCGTATCGGGGTTCCCAGAGACCTGCCGTGTACCGGGAGGTAGTAATTTCACCGTACCGTTTCCTTTACCGGGTCAAAGGGGAGACAGCCTGGATTGTAGGGGTATGGCACGGTGCACAGGTCCCCGAATCACCAATGTCCAGATCGCCCGGCAAGCGGTCGCCGACTGCCGCCAGTCCACATTGTTTGGCATCTCAAAATTGACGACAAAGCGATGGATTTCGCAGCCGCATGGTGTGATCTCTTCTTTAAATTATCTTCAGGATGCCGATCTGCATGGCTCTTCTTGCCCTTGAGCTTACGGGTGTTTAGATTCTTTTTCGATTTTACTGAAAGACAGCGGTTTTAATCCAGGAATCACCTATCCCGGAGTTCACCATGCGCACTGTCTATGCTGTATGCGGCGGGGTGAGCAAGTTTGCCAAGGCTCGCCCGGACAAGACTTTTCAGGCAATCGTAAAGGAGTCGTACGATTACGCAATCTCCAGCATCGGCGTCGAATTTGGCAAGTTTACGGAAATAGTGGACGGCTCGGTGGCCAGTTATTTCAGCGATCATTTCACGCGCCAGTTGATGGCGGGAATAATGGCACAGGACTACCTCGGATTGTGTCCGAAGCCGGGACACAGGGTCGAAGGCGGAGGAGCCACTGGCGGACTGTGCTTCCAGGAGGCGTGGAAATCCGTGGCCAGCGGCCATATGGACGTCTGCGTGGCATACGGTTTCGAGACGATGAGCCGCGTCGAAACATGGAAGGGCAACGAGTTCATCGCCCTGGCTTCGGACGTGAGTTTCGATTACCCGGTCGGAGGCTTCTACAGCGGTTACTACGCCATGATGGTGGCGCGGCACATGAAGGACTTCGGCACCACGGTCGAGCAGATGGCCCATGTGTCTGTAAAAAACCATATGAACGCTTTTCACAACCCCTATGCTCAGAAACGCAGGAAGCTGACCATTGCAGACGTACGGGGCGCCCCGATGGTGGCATGGCCCCTTACCCGGCTGGATATTTGCGTCATGAGCGACGGGGCGGCTTGCTGCGTTCTGGCCTCGGAAGAGGGTCTGGAGAGGCTTGAGGCGGCCGGGGCAAAAGTATCGCGCCCCCTGGTCAAGATCACCGGGATAGGCAGGGGAACCGATGCGATGCGCATGGCCGACCGGCCGCACCACGGGTACGACTACTTCATGGAGCATTATGCGACCGAAGCCGAGAAAAGCTCCAACGAGACCCGCGAGTACTACCGCGAACTCTGGGATAGAGGATTTAGATATCCGGGCGTACACAGCTTCCGGGCCGGACGCTGCGCGGCAAACATGGCCTACAGGAACGCTGGGATCGTCGAACCTATGAAGGACCTGGACTTTATCGAACTCCACGACGCATATACTTCCTCGGAGATACAGACATATGAAGACATGGGACTGTGCCGCTACGGCGAGGGCGGCCCTCTTGCCGCAAGCGGAAAAACGGCGACGCCCGGAATCGATTACGGCCTCGATTTCGAATCCGGTCCCGAGTGCCCGGTGAACCCGTCGGGAGGTCTTATCGCCTGCGGGCATCCGGTCGGCGCTACCGGACTGATGCAGGCGGTCTTCGCGATATGGCAGCTACAGGGAACAATCGGGCATCACTTCGGCGATCCGGCGCTCCAGGTAAAAAATGCTCGGAAAGGAGCGATCCATAGCCATGCGGGGACCGGGACATACATTACGATAACGGTGCTCGAAGCTCAGTGACCGCGGCGGATCTTCCACCGGAACCGGACGCCCGGGAAAGGTCCGGAAATTCCACCAGGTTTTCCGCACACCAACGCCAGGTATCAAAGGCTGCAAGAGAGGACGAGATGGCAAAACTTCCTGACAGGCGCGAAGAGAAAACAGGCGGCTCAGTCGTTCATAAAGTGCCGTTTCCAAAAGATTTAACCCCGAAGACGCTGGCGGACTTGCAAGATATGGCGCCGATCCTCATAGAGCAGCCCTACGCAATCAGGTATCTGCACAGCTACGGCCAGGACAGCCCCTTTTTCGCAGGTCTTACAAACCGGGTCCTCCTGGGCGCCCGGGACCCTGAGACCGGGTATACTTACGCGACTCCCCGGGGCCACGATATGTATTCGGGCAGGCAAACAGAATGGACGCAAATCCCGGATAAAGGCAAGGTCCACTCGTTCACGGTCTGTCATTTCGGCGGCGAGGAATTCCTGCCCGAAACCCCGTTCGTGCTCATCATGGTGGAGTTTGACGGGGTGGACACGTTGTTTCTGGGACGGCTTATGGGGATTGACCCCGACCAGGCAAGCCTCGACTGGATCGGCATGAAGGTGGAGGCGAGATACCTGCGCAATTCGCAGTTAAAACCAACCGATGTCTATTTCGTGCCAGCGTGAGCATGTTTTTATAACGGATGTTGGACGATCCGATTTCGGTATCGGAGGACAAACCAGATGACAGACGACCGGCAGAAGCTGACCAGGCTGAATCCGCAGCTTAAAATCACTCATCTCCAACCCGAGAAAAGGGTCGGGCTTATAGTCGTGCTCACCGGAAATGGAAAAGGCAAGACCTCATCGGCCCTCGGCATGGTGGTTCGCGCCTGCGGCCATGGCATGAAAGTCTGCATGCTCCAGTTCATGAAGGGAGACATCTTCACCGGGGAATGGGAAGCCGTAAACAAAATTGACTGCGACGTGGAAATCGTCCCCACGGGTATGGGGTTCTGCGGAATACAGGGAAACCCCTATTCACACGCCCAGCACCGCGAAGCAGCCCAGCGCGCGCTCCTGATGGCAAAAGAACGAATCATCTCCGGCCAATACGGCCTCATAGTCCTCGATGAGATCAACAATGCCATCCACCTTAACCTGGTCGACCTCGAGCAGGTGATAGATCTTCTCAAGAGCAAGCCGCCTCTCCTGCACCTGATTTTGACCGGCCGCGACGCCGCCCCCGAGATCATCGCGCTGGCAGATACGGTCAGCGAGGTAACAGAGGTAGCCCATGCGTACCGTAAAGGCATAGAGCCGCAACCGGGGGTTGATTTTTGAATGAAGCAAGGGGCGAGGAGCTGGAAGTTGGGAGTTGGGAGTTGGGAGCTGTCCGCAGATGAACGCAGATGACGTTCGACAATTCAAAAAAACCTGTGATCTGCCTAAAAAAAGCCGAGGCCGCAGCCTACGCTAGTGAGAACGGAAAATAGAAGCCTTCGATGCAACGGATGAGAGATGATCCGCAAAAAGATTCCCTCGGAAGTCCTGGCTGATTTGCACCACGGGTTATGTTTATTAACTGGTCGCAGCTATGAGCGACGCACGGTGATGCAAGAATTTCCAGAGTTATACTGGGTATCTGAAACAACACTCTACCGGGCACTGAGGGAACGAGTGCGGCCTAGGCCACTGCGGTGTCCCACGACTCTTACCAAAAGAGAAGATGAAGTCCTTATGGCTGCAAAAAGGAAAAGGCCGTCCTCCGTTGATGTTGTATAGTGTCGTAGATGACCGAAGTGGGGTCGCTTTCCAGGAATATCACGGGGTTTACGGTGAGGACGTTGAAGCGGCTCGCGCTATTCATCGATGAGGCACACGATCTTTATGCCAGAACTCCAGTGGATATGAAACGGCTATTTAAAATTGTTCGCGATGGCGGGAGTTAGCTTTCGGTCGTCCTTTGGAATCAAGTCCTTTCTGTACGGCCGGCTTGCCCAGGCTCGGGCACAAGAACTATGAACTAGAATGCCGGCTCCGGTATACCGCTGAAGGTATCACAACAAGGACAGGGCGGTCATGAGCGAACTTGCAAAACAGAAAGCAACCTATGAGGACCTTTGCAGCATCCCGGAAAACATGACGGGGGAAATCATCGATGGGGAACTGATTGTTACTCCAAGACCGTCGAGGAAGCACACCTTGGCTGCCTCCGTGCTGGGAAGCGAAATCATCCCACCTTACTACCTTGGACAAAATGGCGGACCAGGCGGATGGATTATTATTATTGAACCGGAGATTGGACTGGAAGAGCATACCCTGGTCCCAGACCTGGCAGGCTGGAGGAAAGAACGATTTCCAATTGAAGAAGATCACAACTGGATTTCTGCGGCTCCGGATTGGGTGTGCGAAATCCTCTCACCAAATACGTTTCGTACCGACAAAATCAAAAAAATGCCCATCTATGCTCGCCATGACGTTAGTCATATCTGGCTGGTTGATCCCATTGCTATGACCATGGACGCCTTCAGACTCGAATCGGGCGGATGGCTTCTACTGGGGAGTTTTTTTGAAAACGACAAGGTGCGGGTAGAGCCATTCCACGACATCGAAATTAATCTCGGAGATTTGTGGGTCGGAAGCTTACAGCCGCAGAACCTTTAAGCGCATGGATGGCAAGTCCGGATACGCGCCGGTCTGCCTGAATGAATGGAAACGCGGCCTTTGCGGGAAGCCTGGAGTCAAGTGTGCTTTCTGCTTTCTGTAAGAACAGATCATTTGCCGCCCTGGAAGAAGAGGTCGTAGAGGCGCATTTGATGGGAAACCTCGTTGCCGGCATCTATCCCCTAAGGATGAAAAGTGCCACTTCCCGGCGATTGACTTTGATAAAGATGGGCGCACCACCACAAAAAAAGCTAACCGGAGGGGCTAGGACCGGTTAGCTTTTGAGGAGGAAAGAGTTGGTTTCTCTTGGCTAGTGAGTAGAGCAATGTGCGTGCCAAAGTGTGAAAGTCGTAGCTTCAGTTGCTAATTCGAAGACTTAACCTCCGAGGCGGTTTACGCTAATTCAGCCCTAATCGAGCCATCTTCCGGCAAATCGCGCCACAATCACGCCAAACTGACAGGATAAACCTCCGGCACTGTCGGCGGACTCGCAGAGTTTGACACTTCCGGGAATGTTACGAAGGTTTACCTTAAGGGCAGCTTAAAGCTCCACGAAAGGTCAGGCTCGATATCGTCATTCCGGCATGCTTTTGGCCGGAAACCAGTGTCATTAACCGTAGTCGTCATTCCGGCATGCCCTTGGCCGAAATGCGGGTGCTTTTCCACGTTACATAGA
>CAWGZP010000198.1:0-18703 GCA_963826655.1 uncultured delta proteobacterium | reverse complement strand
ACTGTCCTCTACTGGTTGCAGCGTATTGCTGACCGAAACTTCGAGAAATTCAAAACTGCATATTCCCCCGGCGGGTATGTCCGTCACGCTCGTGTTCAAGCCATCCTCTCGACCAATCCCAGCGCCAAGGTCCGCGCGGACAAATCGAGCACCCGCCGCAGAGGGCAGACACGCCGACGCCGTGCAGAAGGCCGCCGACGCCGCCGAGCCGTGGCTGACGCTGCTCGATTGCGGTGAATACTCGCAGGCTTGGGAGACCGCATCCAACGTCCTGAGGAGATATGACGGGCGAAGGGACTTCATCAGAATCGTCGGCGACAAACGAAAGCCGTTCGCCAAAGTAGTTTCCCGTCAACTCGAAGCGAAGCGGTTTACAACGACTCTGCCCGGCGCCGTCGAGGGCCAATACGTCGTCCTGGAATACCAAGTCGTCTTCGCCAACAACAAAGCGGCGGTCGAAACGGTCGTGCTGGCACGCGGTGCCGACAAGAAGTGGCGGGTATCGGGATACCAGATCGAATGAACGAGACCCCCGCGGCGCGGCCGTCTCCCGCAGTCTCGTTGGGGTGGCAGTTGCACTGCCGCCCCTGAATCAGCGGTGATTTCTGGGTCGGCAGTACAACTGCCGCCCCAACACTATCGAGGCACCGGATCCAATGAGCAACACCCCCGCGGTGCGGCCGTCTCCCGCGGTCGTCATCACCGGCGCTTCACGGGCATCGGCCGGGCCTGCGCGCTCGAGCTGGATCGCCGCGGTTTCCGCGTCTTCGCCGGCATTCGCACGGCGGCCGCTGCCCAACAACTTCGTGCCGCGGCGTCCGCCCGCTTGACTCCGCGACGATCGACGTGACCAGGCCGACACCATTACGGCGGCGGCCAAATGTCGCCGAGGCGGTGGGCGACGCCGGGCTCGCCGGCCTAGTCAACAACGCCGGAATTGCCGTCCCCGGGCCGCTCGAACTCGTCCCCATCGACGCCTTCCGCCGCCAGATCGAGGTGTGCTGTGACCTTTCTTTTTGGTGTGCTTGTAGGAGAAGCTATGAAAAAAATCCTGCTTTATACCGCCTTGATCGTTATGCTTGCCGGCTGTGCGTCAGAACAGGAGAGCCTCGCTCCCCCGCCTGACGAAATGTCCTACAAGGACATGACATGCGCTCAATTAGCTCAAGAGCAGCACAGATTGGCAGCCGGGTTGGCCGCCGCGCGTGATGCGCAACGGGGCAGTTTAGACCTTCCCATCGGAGGCTCCTTCGGCGGTGTACCGGTTTCGGGTCTCTCAGGAGGTAACGTGTCGCAAGTCGACAAGATAAAGGATCAGCTTCAGGCGCTTCAGCAAGCCGCCAGCATGAAAAACTGTTCGGAACCCCCCAATCCATACTTGGACGACTCGTCAAAGACGGAACCATCCAACAAAGCGGGACAATAAAAGAGGTCACACTGTGTCTGCGCAGGCACAAAGTTTCAGCCCGCACCTAAACCCGCCCGTCCGGTTTTGATCGAGACCTGAGCTTGCGGACCTGTCGTCTTCATTTTCAAAAGGTGGGCAAAGTCATTCCTGCCGTCAGCTGAGAGAATCGGCACGCAAATACCAGATTGCCAATCCCTATCGAGTCGTTTTCTGAAAATAACAATTCTAATCCTTTTTCACCCGATCATCTATCAAATACACCTTAGGCATGACATATGCACAAGAAGCGCTTCAAGCGTAACTTTATTATTCTTTGCTTCGGTTCGGCATACATCTTCGAACTCTTTAGACTGCGGTGAAAGCAGCTGTGTAACAGCTTTGTACGTGCCCTCGGGACACCCTGAAACCATGAAAAGATCCGTAGATCCGTAGGATGGGTGGAGCGGAGCGCAACCCATCAAATCTTTTCTAGGCAGACGTGGCAATCATCCCCCTTTTGTAAAGGGGGGCAGGGGGGATTGCACGCCTCGCGAGAGACTTTTCGAGACAGCTCTTCACGTCCCTTTTGGGACACCCTAGAACCATGAAAAGATCCGTAGATCCGTAGGATGGGTGGAGCGGAGCGCAACCCATCAAATCTTTTCGTAACAGCATCAAGTTGTAGAGGTCCCACTGTATGGATGTTCATGCACATCCGCATGGATTTAACTACACCTGGTATGTCTGTTAACAATGTAACACCAACGTCAAGCAAGGAGAGAAAATCATGCCCAACCTTAAAAGTATCTCTTCGCGAGTGGCCCATGACAATGCAGCCGTTCCGGCGTATTTGGCCCTCCCTGGAGACCTTGCCGCAACGCCTGGAAAGACTTTCAACTAGAGTAGTTCGCAACCTCCGGCCTCGCGGGCCGGTTACCTGAGGAGCGAAGCATGCCCACAAATAAGGACCGTTCGAAAGTTCTGGGAAGTGATCGTGCCCCCCTTCACGGAGCGCGCGCCGTTGGCCCGGTTCCAAGGGATGAACGTTTTGAAGTGACCATACGGGTTCGCCGCAAGGCGTCTCTGCGGAGCTTGGCGGCGGACAATTTCGACACGGACCAGTTGCCGGAAAGACGCCGCTATTTGACCTACGGAGAATACGCTTCCGCACACGGCTCCGACCCGGCCGACATCGCGAAAGTCGAGGAGTTCGCGCGAGCACACGGCCTGGTTGTGGTCGAAAGCAGCGCAGCCCGGCGAAGTGTCTTCGTGTCGGGTACGGCCGCCGATTTCGCCGAGGCGTTCGGGACGACGATCGAACACTATGAACACGGCGGTGGCTCGTACCGCGGCCGGACTGGTCCGTTGACGGTTCCAGCCGGCTTGGCAGATGTCGTAGAGGGTGTCTTCGGGATCGACGACCGGCCGATAGCCAAGCCGCACTTCCAACGTTATAGACCTGCGTCCTGTATCGGCATCCAGGCACACAGCGCCGGAAGCTCCTTCACTCCGCCGCAACTGGCGGCTCTCTATTCCTTCCCGGCCGGCCTTGACGGCACGGGGCAGTGTATTGCCATCATCGAACTGGGCGGCGGGTATCGCACGGCCGATATTAATACCTATTTTAATGATCTCGGCTTGCCCACGCCCAATGTCACGACGGTCCGTGTCGACGGAGGGACGAATCAGCCTTCCACCGCCGACAGCGCAGATGGCGAAGTGATGCTCGACATCGAAGTGGCTGCAGCGATCGCGCCGAAGGCCCTGATCGCCGTTTACTTCGCGCCCAACACCGACAAAGGGTTCCTGGATGCCATTACCATGGCGACCCACGACTATACCAATAAGCCATCGGTGATCTCTATCAGTTGGGGGAGTGCAGAGCAGAATTGGACAGAACAGGCGATGACCTCCTTTGACCAGGCATTTCAGACAGCTGCAGCTCTGGGAGTAACGGTCTGCTGTGCGGCCGGTGATAACGGCTCGGGCGACGGCGTGGCAGATGGAAAGGCGCATGTGGACTTTCCGGCGTCCAGCCCCTATGCCCTGGGTTGCGGGGGCACCAGCCTCGCCGGCGCGGGGAACACGATCTCCAGCGAGCAGGTCTGGAACGACGGGACCAACAGCGCGACGGGAGGCGGAGTGAGTGACTTTTTCCAGGTACCGGCCTACCAGAGTGCCGCAGGCATCCCGCCATCGGCAAACGACCCCCGCCACACGGGCCGCGGTGTCCCCGACGTCGCGGGAGATGCGGACCCGGCGACGGGTTATGCCGTGCGCGTCGACGGACAGGATTCCGTGATCGGCGGCACCAGCGCCGTAGCCCCCTTATGGGCAGGTCTGATCGCGTTGGTTAACCAGAAGTTGGGACATGCTGTCGGGTTCCTCAACCCGCTGCTCTACGGATCTCTCGTTGGTGAGGGTTGCTTCCAGGACATTACCTCGGGCGGGAACGGAGCATATACAGCCTCGCCGGGCTGGGACGCTTGCACAGGCTGGGGGACGCCCAACGGGGCGAAGCTCCTCCAGGCTCTCGGAGGTTGAAGCGAGGCTTTAGAGTTGGACAATGGTGAAAAGGAGCAATTTATTTTTGCTGATCCGGTAGTTTCAAAAGTTCTATCCTGCCTTCTCTCGCAGAAAAGCGCCAGTGGTTGCCGACCTTTTGAATTGGAATAGGAAAAGGCCGGTCTTCATTCCCTATTTCGAGGACCGCCTCCTTACTGCTGACCTTTATTATCCGGTTCTTTTCCTGATAATCCTGGTTAAACCGCTCTCGGGCGGCTCTCTCGTCAGCTTCGTCGCCCGAGAAGAAGAGTCTTTTCCCTTTGGGTCCGAGGATCGCCATCAGCTTTTTCTCGTCATTGGCGCTCATGGCGTCAACAAGAGCCTTGACCGCACCTTCGGGAGACCTGTAGGTGTTCTGGTTTTTCTCGTAGGCATCGCTTGGCCATATCGTGGCGCCGTAAAACCCTCCTACTCTAGCCGATACGCTGCCGCAAAACCCAATCGCGACCAGAAAACCCATCAGACCAGTGGCTAACCCCAAAAAGTAGCTCGAAAGGCCGCCTCTCTCTGCTCTCTTCTTTGATAAAAACATTATCCGCTCCTCTCGAAGGCTGGATGTGTCAGGAATGCTGTAGCTTGGATGCCATGGACAACGATACCCTTCGAAAAGATAATCGCTGAAAATTCGCCAAACAATATCTCCCATCGTAAATTCTAACTCTGGGACATCATTATATAAATCAAATTTATCCTCCTTTAGTATCACCATTACGGAACCTCATGTTTTATGACGACAGTTGACAAGGTGAGAGACTGCCTTTACGTTTTCTCTAGCAAGATGTTGGATGTTTTCAGTTGGTTGTCGTAATGTAGAGAATCACTATCTGAAATATCAGGAGTTGGAAATGAACAAGAAAATGATTCTTGGAATTGCTCTTGCGCTTGTGCTCGTAAGCGGTGGCTTTTTCAGCGCGCAGGCTCAGTGCGGGTGTCTGAATCTGAATCTGAATCCTTGTAACTGGCATTTTTGTAACTTGTTTAGTTGCTCAACCTGCGCGTCAGACAGAGACAAAGATCTGGCGCCCTACAACCCATTCCCCCAAAGTGTACATTCTCTTGGCGTTACAGGTAGTTGCTGCCAGGGGCCTGCTCCTGCCATCCAGTAAGGCATCGAAACCTGTGACCTGATTAAGCCAAGCTTACCAAAAAGAAAAACCTCGGCACTCTCATTGCCGGGGTTTTTCACTGTTCGGCATCGAAGACATCGGCCCTGCCGGCTTACCGGAACAAATGTAGTTTAAATCTACCCCGGAGAAAGCATTTCTCCGGGGTAGGGGACCATAATCGGGGACGCTTCAAAGTCCCCAAATCCCGGCTATTCCAGGTATGCCTTTGCCTGGCGGTGTACGGCAGGACATGTCTGGTCGCTGACTTGTTTTACAATCCGCTCCAACGCGCCGGTCACCAGAGGCTGGAGATAGGGTCTCATCTTGCGTACGTGCTGAAAAGTGTTCAGCATGCGCCCGGCGTTTGTGTAGTTGATCGGCGCCAGCTCGATGACCCTGTCCGCAATCCAGTTTACCCCCCGCTCGTTCCAGATCATCTTGTTATTGTTGGCCATGGTGAGGAAAAGCGCGCGGCACCAGGTCGGCTGAGTGATCTGGAAGGTTGGCCTGGCGCGTTCCTTTTCGATCTGCTCGAATACGTCCTCGCGCGTTCCGCTGGCAACAACCCGAAGGTAGTTGGCGTATCCGGTTATATTCGAATGCATTTGGGCGTACGCCTCCTCCAGGATCTCAAGTCTTTCGGGAGCTGAGCTGCGGTTGAGGGCGAGCAGGGCGGTAATCCTGTCGCTGGCCGTAGTGGCGCGGCGGAAGTGATCGAGTATGGCCACGTGACTCCGCGTAGTGTCTCTCACGGATATCAGCTCGAGAAGAGCATTTTTGAGCATCCTTTCCTCGAGGCCTCCAAGCAGGGTTTCTGTAGACCAGGGCCGATAGGTGTCGATACCGTCGAAAAGAGGCTGCAGTTCGTGTTCATAGAGATCATGGACGGCCTGCATCAATTGCTCCCTTGCCATCACAAGTTCCGGGAACCACGCGCAGTAGGCCCGGTCCATCGGTTGCTCGTCGATTCTCAGGAAAAAGGCCTTGAGGGCGGGCCGAAGCGAGCCGTCCGAAAGGATTTCTCCATATAATCCGAGCCACAACGGATCGATTTCTTTGGTCTCACCGGTCAAGAGCTTCTTGCGTTCGATATCGGTGAGCATGCGCATTGCGTCGACGCGGCAGTAGTCGTTCGGGTCGATCTTTGCCTGCATTATGAGCGTTTCGATGTTTGCACTCTCATTTGCGAAAGTACCGTAAAAAGAGTAGTCCCTGTTGATCGAGGCAAAGGCGGGCTGGGCCGCAAGATTTTCGAAGGCGAGTTCGGCTTCCGATTTATTGAGTTCGAAAACCACGTCGGTACCGGGAATGTCGCTGCCGTGCATATCGACCAGGGCGATCCGAACGGGAACGACAAATGGGGCTTTTCCCACACTGTTTTGTTGGCGCAAAGCGATGTGAAACGTCTTCTTCTCGGGGTCCCACGATGTTTTGGCGCGCACATCGGGGTAGCCTATCCTGTAGAGCCATTGTTTTTTGAACTCGTCGAGCCCTCTTCCGGAAGCCGTCTCAAAGCATTCGAAAAACTGGTCGGTGTTTGCGTTTCCAAAACGATACTTCGTAAAATACAAGGTCTTGCCGGCCGCGAACTTTTCGGCTCCGATCAGCAGGCGCAGCATGCGGATGACCTCGGCCGCCTTGACATAGGTGACTCCGTCTATAAGTTCGTCAGGATCGTTGAAGCCCCCGCGCACTATTCGACCGGCATGTCCCGCGTCTTCTATGGCCAGCGGTCCGAAAAGTGGACTCCGAATGCTGTCGACCTGGTTTAGCCTTACTACCGCCGGGTTGAAAACATCGGCCATAAACTGTCTTTCCACGTCCACCGTGTAGGCTTCATTGAGCCATACGTCGAAAGGCGTCTCCATGGTCGTTTCACTGCCGCACTGGTTGTGTTCGAACTCATGAACGATCACCGCATGGGCATAAAACAGGAACTGGTCAAGCGTCTGCTCGCCTATAAGAGCGGCATCGGTGACAATCGTTGTGTTTCCGGCATTTTCCATGCCACCGAAATTCGATCTTCCCATGCAGATGGTTCGATAGGTATCGCGCGTATATTCGTAGTCCTGGGTTGCCTTGATCCAGAGGACCGATCTTTTGAGGATTTCCATCGGGATTTGCGACCCGTTGGTTTCGCCCGGAGGAACAAGGTATTCGAGGTCGACGGAGCGGCCGTCGTCGTAGGTTACCCGGTCCCTGAGAACGTCCCACGTTCCGGCGCAGGCGATGAAAAGATAGGGAGGCATCGGAATCTTGTTATTGAAGGTGATGACCTGCCGGTCGGGTTGACCGGGCTTGCGAACGGGAACGAGCGTCAGGGTTGGCCTCGGGATCGATGTCGCCGTTGCTTATGAGGTGCGTATAAGCCACATCGGCTTCCAGGGTCGTCCTCATTGTACACTTGGCGCGGCAGTCGTCGAAGATGGGCATTATCTTCTGAAATCCCCATTGCTGGCACTGAGACATATACTGCTGGGGCGCTCCGGAAGGAGTGACATCCTTATAGATGCCTTCCAGGTCGTAATCGGACGGGTGGCAGACGGTCCTGGTGCGCACGAAGAAACTTTCCCCAATGAGTATTTTCCGCGGCAAAAAAACCACAAGCCTGTTTTGTCCGGTAATATAATCATATCGAAGAGGCGCTCCGGCCGAATCCGGCCCGGTGCACCATTCGACGGCCCCGATTTCAAGACCGGTGGCATCGAGTGCAATTTGCTCGAGTTCCAGCCTGGCGGTCATTCTGAGGCAGTTTGTGGCTTCGACGCCATCATCGAGGAAATTGAGATAGATGTCGAGGTGCTCCAGGCGCACCGGAAGTTCGCCAAAGTCCTCGCGAAGATATTTGTTTTTTAGGTCCGGCAAGTTGGTCCTCCTTAAGGTTTCGAATTATCGCAATGTAATTTTTTGAGTATTTAAGGACGAGGAGACAAATCTGAAAGATCGAGTCACGGGACTCGATCACAATTCCCGGGGTTAGTCGAGCATCCGGCCCCGCAGGACCTTGCTTACACAAAAGCGGTCCCGGATTTCATCGATGGCGGAGTCGAGCCTCTCCTGCCTGCCGGCATCGTCCAGGGCGGCGCCAATTGTCATTTGACGGGGGCCGGAGGAAAAATTCGATACGCCTATTCCTATGAGTCGTATCTTTCCCTTCGGTTTAAGCTCTTTTAAAAGCCGCTGACCGGCACTGAAAAGGACCTCTGTGGTGTCGAACGGCTCGGGCAGGGTACGGCTCCTGGCGCTCAACTTGAAATCTGAAAGTTTCAATTTCAGCGTTATCGTCCTTGCCCTGAAACCATGCTTTCTCAGTTCCCGGCCGACTTCTTCGGCCTGGGACAAAAGCATCTTCTCGAGTTCGGCGATGCTGTCGGTATCCTCGGGAAAAGTCCGTTCGGCGCTGATAGACTTGGGGTCGCAGTAAGGCTCGATCCTGGAATTATCTATCCCCTTGGCCTTTTCCAGGAGGGCGGCGCCCCATTTGCCGAATTTCCTGCTCCAGAATGCGGCAGGAAAATTCAAGATGTCCGAAGCAACCACAATTCCCAGCAACTTCAATTCTTCCCCGGTCTTTTTACCGACTCCGGGAATCTTGCCTACGGGCAGCTTTTGCAGAAATCCATTCACTTCCTCTTCCTCGATGATTGTCAGGCCGTCAGGTTTCCTGAAATCGGAGGCTATTTTGGCGAGAAACTTGTTTGGGGCTACTCCAATCGAGCATGTCAGACGAGTGGCCTCCAGGACGTCCGATTTGACCCGGTTCGCCAATACACAGGCCGGACCGTTAAGCCTTTCTGTCCCCGTAATGTCCGCAAAGGCCTCGTCGATCGATACCTGTTCGACAAGAGGCGATGTCCCTCTCAGAATTTCCATGACCTTACGGGAGACCTCCTTGTAACGGGCCATACGTACCGGGAGGAAAACCCCGTGCGGGCAAAGTTTTTTTGCCTGGAAAACGGGCATCGCTGAATGAACGCCATAGCGCCTCGCCTCATATGAGGCAGCGCAGACCACTCCCCGCATCGATCCGCCCACAATTACCGGCTTCGCCAGCAACCCCGGGTTGTCCGACTGTTCGACGGAAGCGTAAAAAGCATCCATATCCAGGTGCATTATTCTTCGTTTCACGGGACTCACTTTACAAGCATGACCGGGCAGTGTGCAAGTACCCCGACCTTGAAACTGATCGTCCCCCAGCCCTCGGTGGCATTATCGGGATCGAGTTTGTGCGAACTCATTATAATCAAATCGACCTCATGTGCGGCGGCAAAGTTGAGTATTTCATAAACTCGTTTTCCGTACAGAATTTCCTTTTGTATGGTGATCTTTTCACTGCCATATTTGGAAACGAGTTTGTCGATTACCTTGGCTGCGCGAGTGCCCAGTTGTTTGTAAAATTTCTTGAAGTCCTCGGAATCGGCTTCTTCGAGCGTCTCGATTACATGAAGCAGGGTAATGACACCTTCGTTTTCCAGCGCCATTCCGGCGGCTATATCCATTGCTTTCCGGTTTCTTTCGGTAAGGTCGGAAGGTACGAGGATGTGTTTGAACATTAGCGGCCTCCATGGCTGAATAAATTGTACGGATGAAACAAATACTGACTCGATGAATGGAAATGTAAGATTGAAGCAAGCTGGTATCCAGAAAATAATTCACTTCCTTCTATTGGAATAATTGACTATTTTGAGGAACGAATCCTTTTTGCCAGTTTTTGATAGGATTGGCCGAATCAAGAATCGGTGTGGCGCCTGGACGCCGGGGGGGCTGTCATGGCGCGCAGGGTCGTCCGCCGCATAATTCATCTTGAAATCCTGTAGACGTTCCACGAGCGGAAGAGTCACTCAATTATGTCATCAGTCACCAAGACAGGGGTTTACCTGATAGGCGCGCTCGGTTCCATTTCCTCAACGGTGGTGGCCGGCACTCTCGCGCTTAAAAATAAGCTCGTGCCGACAACCGGCATGGTTACCAGTTCGCAAATTTTCAACGGAATGGATCTTCTCGAACCCGAGGACCTGGCATTCGGCGGCTGCGACATCAGGGCGGAATCAAGTTCCAGTGATATTTTCCTGACAATGGTCCCTGTCGCGCCTGCGATTGTGATGGCGATCAAACCTGGTTTGGAGGATTTCCAGCGTGAGGTCGATTGCGGGTGCGCCAGAAACTGCGGGGAGGCCATAGAAAGCCTTTCCGGACCGGCAAATACCACGGGCGGAAGTCTCGAGCAGGAAATAGAAGAGATACGCGGTTGCTTTCGGGCATTTAGACGCAGACATGGACTCGATGAGGTAATTGTCGTAAATCTTGCCTCGACGGAGCCACCCCTTGCACTCGATGCCTCTCATCTCGAACTTGCACTCTTCCAAAGGCTCATTGCCGGCAATGAAAGGCAAAAGGTCCGGGCAAGCACCCTGTATTCCATGGCCGCGATCATGGAAGGCTGCGCATATATAAATTTTACGCCGTCAAATGCCGCTCTGCCGGAGGCGGTCGTTCAGCTTGCGGCCGAAAAAGGCGTCCCAGTCATGGGAAACGACGGAAAAACGGGAGAAACGCTGGTAAAATCGGCACTGGCGCCAATGTTTGCCTCACGCAATCTTGAGATAATGAGCTGGGAGGGATTCAACATACTGGGCAACATGGATGGACAGATACTGAGTAACCCTGGAAACCGCGAATCGAAAATCAGGACCAAAGACCAGTTGCTGCCAAAGATCCTTGGATATTCCCCCCACACTTCGGTCAGTATAGGGTATGTGCCATCTTTGGAGGACCAGAAGACGGCCTGGGATTTCATCCATTTCAGAGGGTTTCTGGGCGCCAAGATGTCGCTCCAATTCATATGGCAGGGATACGATTCCCTACTTGCCGCACCGCTGGTTCTCGATCTCGTTCGCCTCGCCGAACTTGCGAAAAGGCGAGGCGAACGTGGACTTATGACCCACTTGGCCTCTTTTTTCAAAGCGCCGCTGGGGGTCGAAGATCATGCCTTTCAGGACCAGTTCCGTATGCTGACGAATTATGCCGATACTGTGAAAGGAGAGTCTCCACCGTCCCCGTAATATCAACAGGATCGAAAATCCCGGTTTAGTAGGCCATGCGGGTTCCCAGCGCCCCCCAGGGTCTGCACTGCAAGTCTTCTTCTTCACCGAGGGTGCATATGCGGGTTTGGACGGTCTTGCCGATAACCTTGTCGATTTCTTGGGCAATGCGATCCGGCTTTCCCCCCGGCTGGACGCACAGAGCGGCTTGCCCGGGGTCCAGGTTCAGCGCCTGGCTCCCGAGGGTATCGGGATCGATTCCGATGTATGAAGATAGACCGAAAACCATGCCCGTTATGAGCCCCACAAGCACGCCGGCCGCAACGAAAACGGGATTTAGAAGGAGCATGCCGATTACCGCGCCCAGGAAGGCGCCGCCGACCGCACCACCTAAAGTGAAATGAGACAAATGGTGAAATCTTATCTTGCCGGTTTGTGTCTTTTCCATGGTGACGGCATCTTCGAGGCCCAGCGCGCCGTTGCTGTCCCTGGCTAAAAGCTCGCGCCAGGCCCGTTCGGCCTGCGATTCATTTCTGAATGTGCTTATGATCAGATTATTCATGTCGGGTTCCTTTCGATAGGGCCTGCCGCGGCCCTGATGGGCACTGAGGTATCATGACAAATGTAGGAACTCGCGGGCGATGCATCAAGAATATTGGAGATCAATTCGTAAAACGAAGCATTTATTGCGTACGATTGATTCGCCGAGAAGACGCAAAGGTTGCCGAGATGAAAATAGGCGCCGGGTTGGAAAAGTAACGCCGGGTTGATATCATATCCTGCCGCGGCAGTCGGCGAAGATCGGCTTGCCAGGTTTACACCTCGCAAGAGGTGGCAAAAGTAAGCAATGGTGTTACAGTGTAATATCAACTCCGTCAAAAGTAATTACTCATCCAAAACTATATTGGAATTACAAAAAATGAGAGTGCCCCGGATTTTGTTTATGCTGTTCTTTTTTGCGCTCGCCGCACTTTTCCCTGCCGCTTCCCAGTCGGAGGAACTCCATGCTATAGAGCCGCTCATCTCGCCTGCAACACGTCTCATCGTCTTCTCTCCACATCCGGACGACGAAAGTCTGGGAGCGGGCGGCCTCATTCAGCGTATTATCGAGGCAGGCGGGAAGGTAAAGGTAGTTTTTGTAACGAGCGGAGACGGCTTTCCGGAAGGGGTGGAAAAGGAAAATCACATCACGCATCCCACCGCGATGGACTACCGCAAATATGGCGCAGAACGCTGTGAGGAGGCTCAAAAAGCCACCGCCAAACTTGGAATGGAGGAACGCGATGTGATCTTCCTGGGATTTCCGGACGGCGGGTTGTCCTACCTGCGGCTGAAATTTCGCTCACATCCGCTGGCGTACAGATCCCCTTTCACCAGGGAAAACCGCCCGGTGATGTCCGAATGCTTAGTCCCTCACTGCGACTACACCGGCCAGGACCTCACCCGGGAGATAGAGCGAGTGATCGCCGAGTTTCGACCTAACCTGGTGGCGACTACTCCGCCGGAAGACCAGCATCCGGATCATTATTCGACTTACTATTTCGTTAAACAGGCGTTGGCGTCCTGGAACAGGAAACATTCGAACCTCAAACCCAAAATGCTTACTTTCCTGATCCATTTCGGCCAGTGGCCGATTGCCCAGGGCTCTGGCGCCGGGTCGCGCCTCAATCCTCCCGAAGGCTTTCCTGTTAAGGGGCGAGAGTGGATTTCATTCCAGCTTAAACCCGAGGAAGCACAGATAAAACGTGAGGCCATCCTGAAGTATCACTCTCAGATGCTCGTCATGGGCAGGTTCCTTATGAGCTTCGCCAGATCCAACGAACTTTATATGCAGGACGACCAGGAATAGGTATTGGCGTCCCGGAGGCTGCCCGGCATCACGCTACCTTTGTAACTTCCGGCCTCTTGGGCTTCGACCTCGGCAACTACTTTTCCTTGGCCGCAAATTGTTTAATTGAACTGCTGCTGCCTTCCGGTGTTGACCAGGGGCGGCTATTTACTATATACTGTAAACGATAATGGCTGCTTAAGCTGGCCTATGAACAAATCCTTTCGTATTGGAGAACCCAGGCTTAGTGACTTCGACCTCCCTCAAGAATGAATGCCCGTGTCCTCTCTTTTCTCGCCCGTCCGGATCAGTCCATCCGATGCATGGAAATCCGCCCTGATTGAAGAGGCCCACCTGCTTTATTGGTGATTCATCGCAAAACGCCGTCATATCCGCCCGCATTCCGAGATTGTCTGAGATTTCTGCCATCACGGCCGACGGCTGATATGCATGCGGGAATTTTCGATTCTTCAGTGTCGAAGTCCAAACTCTCACAACTGGAGTATCTCTTAGTAAGGTTTGACAAGCCGGATTTTGGAATGTGCTCCATTAGTGGTGATGCGGTGCAAGGATTCGCGGTCATGCCGTAAACCAACCGCTGCATTGACTGCTCTAAATATTAGCGGTTTTCGCGGAGAGAGATCAAATGAACCAACCCAATCAAAAAGAAATCAAACGGCGCAGGACCTTTGGAATCATCAGCCATCCCGACGCCGGCAAAACGACATTAACGGAAAAACTGCTCCTCTTTGGCGGAGCCATTCAAATAGCCGGAGCTGTCAAAGCACGTAAAGCCGCCCGTCACGCCGCCAGCGATTGGATGGCCATCGAGAAAGAGCGAGGGATCTCCGTCACGACCTCGGTGATGAAATTCTCCCATAGGGACTTTGAGATGAACCTTCTCGATACACCCGGGCACCAGGATTTCTCGGAAGACACCTACAGAGTTCTCACTGCGGTCGATAGCGCTCTCATGGTCATTGACAGCGTGAAGGGAGTGGAGCCACAGACAGAGAAGCTGATGGAAGTCTGCCGAATGCGCAACACTCCCATTATCACCTTCATCAACAAGCTGGACCGGGAAGGTATGGCGCCGCTGGATATCCTGGCCGAGATAGAAGACAAGCTCCAGATCGAGTGCACGCCTCTCTCCTGGCCTATCGGCATGGGGAAGAGGTTCAAGGGAGTCTACAATCTCTACCGCAAGGAACTCCAGCTTTTTACACTCAACCAGGAAACCCGTAAGCAGCAGGGGGTTCTGATCAAGAATCTGGCTGATCCAAAACTGGAAAAACTGCTGGGACGCCAGGCGGACGATCTGCGCGCGGATATCGAATTACTCGAAGGGGCTGCCAACCCATTCGAAATGGACCATTATCTCAGGGGAAACCAGACACCGGTGTTCTTCGGCAGTGCCCTCAACAATTTTGGGGTCAGGGAATTGCTCGACGCCATTATTGAAATGGCGCCGGCGCCGGGAGTGAGACCCGCAGAGACAAGAGAAGTCTCCCCCTTTGAGGAACCTTTTTCAGGATTTGTATTCAAGATTCAAGCCAATATGGACCCCTCTCACCGGGACCGGATTGCATTCCTGAGGATCTGCTCCGGGAAGTTCACCAGGGGAATGAAAGTGATTCATCATCGGCTTGGAAAGGAAATCATCCTCAACAATGCCACCACCTTCATGGCCCAGGACAGAACCAATGTCGAAGAGGCATATGCAGGGGATATAATCGGTATGTACAATCATGGAACCATCAAGATCGGAGATACTTTCACAGACAAGGAGCCCCTGCGCTTCACCGGAATCCCCAATTTTGCCCCGGAGCATTTCCGGCGAGTGCTCCTCAAGAATCCGTTGAAGGTGAAGCAGCTTCAAAAGGGATTGACCCAGTTGGCCGAGGAGGGCGCCGTACAGTACTTCCGCCCTGTCGTGGGCTCGGACTACATACTCGGCGCTATTGGCGCCTTGCAGTTCGATGTGACCGTGGCCAGGCTTAAGGCCGAATACGGCGTAGATGCGGTCTACGAGCCGGCGGGCTTTGCTGCGGCCCGTTGGATCGGCTGCGATGACAAGAAGAAGTTCGAGGATTTCGAGAGGGAACACCTGGCTAATCTGGCCCATGATTCGGAAGGGCACCTGGCCTATCTTGCTCCCAATACCTGGCGCCTCAATTTTCTTATCGAAGATTGGCCCGATATCTCGTTTAAAAATACACGGGAGCACAACTGAGCCAAGCCGTTTTCGACGGAAGTTAGATGACTCCCGCCTCTCGAATAGCCTTGAGTTCTATCCTGCTGAGGGCGGGCACTTTACTCACGGTCGCGCTGAGGCAGGCTGAACCAGAAGAGGGTTTTGCCGGGTACGCTTTCGACCCCGGTTTTGCCGCCGTGGGCTTCGATAATCTCCTTCACTATTGTGAGGCCGATCCCCGTGCCGCCATAATCCCTGGAGCGGGATTTTTCCCCACGATAGAAACGCTCGAAAATAAGCGGCAGGTCCCTGGCTTCAATCCCCGGGCCGCTATTTTCGACGAAGAATTTCACTTCACCGCCGAGGCTTTCGGCGCCAACCAAAACTGTCCCCGCTTCAGGGGTATACTGCAACGCATTTTTTAAAAGATTCTCGATCACGCGGATCATTTTTTCGCGGTCGGCCTGGACAGTTATGCCGGATTCACTCAATTGCATCTCGACCAGGATCTTTTTTTGCTTGAGTTGGAGGTCGAATTTTTTCAAAGCACGGGAGGCCAGTTCTGAAATTTCGATCTCCTCCAGGTCGAGATTCATTTTTGCGGCATGAGCCCTGGCCAATTCCAGCAGGCTTTCGACGAGAACGATAAGCCGCAGTGTTTCTTCCAGAAGCAGTTGAAAAGTTTCCTGCGTTGGCGGAACGACACCGTCTTGCAGGGCCTCGAGATACCCCCTGATGTTAGTTAGCGGCGTGCGGAGTTCGTGGGCGACATCGGAAACCATGTCCCTTCTGAGTCGTTCCACGCGCTCCAGGCTTGCGGCCATATGATTGAAGGCGTTCGCAAGTTCCCCGATCTCGTCGTGCGAATTCGCCTGCACTCTGAAAGAATAGTCGCCATCCGAAATGAGATGGGTGGTTTTTATCATCTGGTAGAGAGGGCGCAACACCATGTGAGTCAAAAGGAAGCTCAGAATTGCGCCCAGGACCAGGGCGCCGATACTGGTCCAAAGAAGGTAGCGGTGTACGGAGTGGATAAACATCTGGTGGGCATCGGTCGGGCTGATCCTGTATTCTGTCATAAGGACCGAGAAATAATCGGCGGCAAGAGTGTCGAGAACCAGCCAAAGAACGGCGATTACCACTGCGACTACAGGGATATTGATTGCCAGCAGTTTCAGGAGCATGCCCTGCTTCATTAAACGGGGTTCCTCTCGCTCGTCCTGTGTAAGGCGATACCCAGGGGTTTTTACCGTACTTATTCTCGCTCGTCCTGCGTAAGACGATACCCAGGGGTTTTTACCGTACTTATTCTTGTTCGTCCTGTGTAAGGCGATACCCAAAGCCTCTAACCGTCAATATGTATCTCGGATTGGCAGGGTCTTCTTCAAGTTTTTGCCTCAGCTTGCCTATGTGTACATCTATTACCCGATCAACCACCTCCTCGCCCTGGGGATAGAGCACATCGAGGAGTTGCTCTCGTGTAAAAAGCCGCCCCGGCGCATTCATGAACAGTCGAAGCAGCTTGAATTCCGATGGAGTGAGCAGGATACGGCGATTATCGACTGTAACTTCGTGCTTGTGACTGTCGAGAATCAGTGTCCCTACCTTGAGCGTGTCGGAGCCGTCCCTGCGGATGATGTTGCTTCGTCGTAGTAGTGCCTTGATCCTGGCGACCAACTCACGAGGACTGAATGGCTTCACCATATAATCATCCGCACCGATAGTCAGGCCCAGGACCCGGTCGAATTCCTCGCCCTTTGCCGTTAGCATCAGGATAGGAACATCGGAGAATTCCCGTATTTTGCGGCAGACTTCCCAGCCATCGAGCCGTGGGAGCATCAGATCGAGAATGACAACCACGGGGGTTTTCTCCCGGACCAACCGCAAGGCTTCAACACCATCGAACGCCACGGCAGTCTCGTATCCTTCGTGTTGAAGGTAGAGGCTGATGAGCGAAGCGGTCTTTTTGTCATCTTCGACGATGAGAACGGGATCAGGTTTAGCCATGGGTCAAATTCCATAAATGTTTGAAGATCAATCGCCGAAGCATACACTAGAAATCGCGCTCTTCTTCCGCAAGACTTTTGTGCCGGATCGCAATATATATCTCGCAAACGTCCCCTGAATCGAGGCCGTTTGGTCCTTCGGCGTGAAATCATTATCTTATCTTTACGTTCTCATGAACCTTTCGTTAACTTCGGCGGTTAACTTATGCAAAGTTCACAATCGAGCTACCGCCGAATCAGCCGAAACGCGGAGGCGGTTAACCTGAAGGGAGAGACAGGAATGAAAATGATCGTGCCGGTGATATTGGTTGTATTGGCTGTATTTATTCTCTTAGGAATAAAATACTCGAACGGCGAACGAACCGAAATTCGTTCAGTCGCGGACGAAGGACACAGCAAAGTGGCCACGGCTACCTTCGCCGGGGGCTGTTTCTGGTGTGTCGACTCCGATTTCGAGAAAGTGAACGGGGTCGTTGATGTGATCTCGGGCTATACGGGGGGGCGCACCGAAAATCCCACCTATGAGGAAGTTTCGTCAGGGAAGACCGGACATGTGGAAGCTGTCCAGGTCATCTATGACCCGGCAAAAGTGAGCTATGAGCAGTTGCTGGATTATTTCTGGAGACACGTAAACCCGACTGACCCCGGTGGACAGTTCGTGGACCGGGGCGAACAGTACCGTAGTGTCATCTTTTATAATGACGAACAGCAGAAGGTGGCTGCCGAAGAGTCAAAGCGCAAACTGGAGAGTTCGGGCCGTTTCGATAAGCCTGTTGTTACAGAAATCGTCGCATTCTCCAAATTCTACCCGGCTGAGGAATATCACCAGCATTATTACAAGAAAAACCCGATACGCTACCATTATTACAGATTCAATTCGGGACGAGATCAATTTCTTGCCAAAATATGGGGGAAAGACATGGATATACGTGAAACGGAATTGAAGACCGCCGATGAACCGGGTGCGCATGAAGTAAAATACTTTAAACCTGATGATGAGACCCTCCACAAAAAGTTGAGCGCTCTGCAGTATAAGGTTACCCAGAAGGAGGGCACCGAACCGCCGTTTAAGAACGAATATTGGGATAACAAAAAGGAAGGTATTTACGTAGACATCGTGTCGGGTGAACCGCTTTTCAGCTCACTCGACAAGTATGATTCCGGAACCGGCTGGCCAAGTTTTAAGAGGCCCCTGGAGCCGGGAAACATCGTGGAAAAACAAGATCGAAGTTTTTTCAGCGTGCGAACCGAGGTGAGAAGCAAATATGGGGATTCCCATCTGGGACATGTCTTCGATGACGGACCGCCGCCAACCGGTTTGCGCTATTGCATGAACTCCGCAGCCTTGAGGTTTGTCCCCAAAGAGGATTTGGAAAAGGAAGGCTATGGGGATTATCTCAAGCTCTTCACGGGCGAACACAGTGACCGGCAGGCAAGCCACTGATCCAGGCACGTGGACCGTTGATTAGGCAGGTGCAGAGGGGAGCGCCGGCAGAAAAGGGGGGAATCTACCCCCTTTTCTAAATGGGAGGTACCTGAAACCATGAAAAGACGTGGCAATCACCCCCCTTTGTAA
>CAWGZP010000197.1:0-4595 GCA_963826655.1 uncultured delta proteobacterium | reverse complement strand
TGTCGTCGTTAGGTCCCATGAAGCGGGCCTCCTTATTTCGGTTTGGAAAAAATGACTACCACGTACCGCAAGCCCCATCGCCCGCGCTCTGCGAGACGTTACGGTTTCCGGCCTCTTTGAACCTGTTAAAACAGGCCGCTTGGGGCTATTTTGACCGCACCCCATCCTTGTGTATAACATTTGAAATTTACAAGGAATATGATTTATTCATCCGCTGGGGCGGGGCGCCCGGAGAAAGGCGCTTTGAATAAAGGGGCATAGCGAGCACCATCCGGCCGCAAATCACTCTTATACAGCACAACTTCAGTAGCGTCAAAGGGTTCCGCCGTAAAGTCCCGATGGGCGAAAAGAATCTCCTGGAGGGCCTGAAGCCGCTGTTTGCCTTTTACGCGGCCAAGGGTGAGATGAGGTTTGAACGGACGGCCTTCGGGTTCGAAACCGTAGGGGACCATCGCTGTTTCCACACGCTGCGCGAGTTCGGCGAGGGGGCCAATCTGCCCACCGAGCCCGACCCAAACCACCCTTGGTGATTTGATCGTGGGAAAGGCGCCGCATCCTGCCGGCTCGATACGGATCGGCGCGGTTTGCGAAGCTATGTCGGCAAGCACCGGTTGTATCTGTTCGATCAACTCGGGTGCGACGTTGCCAAGAAATTTCAACGTGAGGTGAATCCCCTCCACCCTCACCCATCCTACCTGGGCGTCGCTCTCCCTGAACTCGTCAACGAGAGTCTCGATCCGGCGCCGCACTAAACCGGGGAGGTCGATAGCGATAAAGCTGCGAATAGTTGGACTCATGGATCGAGAGCCTTTTCTCGGGCATCACTGCTTACGGGTATCCCGGATTCACAGGGGACACCGGTCTGACACAATCCGCACCCATAACCGTCAAAGCCGTAGTGCGACTTTACATACTTCGTCCCGTCAATCAGAGTATGCCTGCGGCACTTTCGTTTGTCGTGGCCGTTGATCGAGATGGCATTAACCGGGCAGCGCTCGATGCATTTACTGCAGGCTCCGGTCGAATAGAAGAGACAATATTCATGGTGGCTGCCGTAAGGCCTGGGGGTAGGGGGGATTGCAATCCGCGCAATCACCGAACCAAGTCGCATGGCCTTTCCCCTGGCGGTAATCAGTCCATCGCAAAGGCCAAAAGTGCCAAGCCCCGAGGCGTATGCGGCATGCCTTTCGGACCATCGGGACGCAAAAGTGAACCGCTCCGAGTTTTCTATCTTCCACTCCGGCAGGAACAGGGGATCGACTGCTTCATGACCCTCTTGCATGAGATTTTCTATCACATGCCTGCTCAGTTTGACGTTGAACTCCTGGCCGAAAATCCTGTTTCTGGCCCATCTCTCCGAAGGATAGACACGCTCTTTGCGATTGTCTTCCTTGGTTGCCTCGGTCTGGGGAAGGACCCAACTAATGACGCTGAGGTCCTCGGCTCCAACCTTCAACTCGGGGAAAGCAAGAGTGAATGCTTCTACCGGCGTCCAGTGAAACGGGCCGACGTGGTCTTTGAAATCCTGGTAGAGCGGATCGGCGCCGGTAGAAAAGGCTACCAGCGGAGGGCCGGAAGCCCTGTCGTTTTCAGGATTCCGAAGGGTGTTTTCTAAAGAGGTTTCGACAAAATCTTTAATGACCGATTCGATCCAGTCCGCTGATGCATCTAAAGTTTTCATGGCGTCGTCTTCGTGTGTGGGGTTGCGGGTTCGATGTATTCAGCTCGAGCCTGTCTCGATGTTATCGGCGATCTACGGTGATTTGCGCCGGCTCAGTCGCACCCTGACTGCTTATCCCCGGTCAACAATTTCCACATCATTACCAGTGCCGCCTGGGCCGCGCTTTCCTGGATTTGTTCGCGCGTTCCGCCGAAGGAGTATTTCTCGACTTTCTCCCGGGTGAGGGTTGCGCAGGCGATGTAGACGGTCCCGACAGGTTTTTCGGGGGTGCCTCCGGTTGGTCCTGCAACGCCGGTTATGCCGGCGGCAAGCTCGACTCCGGCGCGGTTGAGCGCGCCCCGCGCCATTGCCAGGGCCACCGGCTCACTCACCGCGCCGCAGGTGAGCAAAAGTTCTTCGGGCACACCCAGCAACTCCGTTTTGGCCCTGTTGCTGTAGGTGACATACGCCCGGTCCAGGTAATCCGATGAGCCGGCAATCGCCGTTATTTTCCTCGACAGGAGCCCGCCGGTGCAGGATTCGGCAAGAGCCAACTTCCAGCCGAGATCACGCAGGCAGCGCCCGATCACCTTTTCAAGACAGTCATCGTTGCGGCCGCTTACGTGATTGGCGCCGATGAGTGCGATGATCTTATCCTCCGCACTCTTCACAAGGGCGCGGCAGGCCTCTTTGTCGCGGGCGGCCGCGAATATCGACACCCAGTTTTCCGGTCCCTGGGGATAATAGCCGATGTCTACGCCTTCACTCCTGGAATCAAAGGTGCGAAGCCTCGAGTTCACCTCGATTTCCGGCAGCCCCTGGATCCGCACGATTTGTTTGAGGTACGCGCACCTGTCGGGAAATCTTGCCTCGAGATCGGGGATCACGATTTCGGCCATCAGGTGTTTCATTTCATTTGGTACACCGGGCAGGAAATAGCAGGGGATATCGTTGTAGAGGATAAAGAAGCCGGCCATATTCGATCCGAGCTTCACTGCTCCCTCGGGCAGTCCGGCCATTCTTTGCGCCTCCTGCGGCCCTACTCCCCAATCGGCGAGGCGAGCTTCGAGCCAGGATGCATAGCCGCGGTTGCAGACAAGAGGTTTTCCAAAGGCCTTGGAAACAGCCGAACAGGTCCTGTCGTCGTCGGTTGGGCCAAGCCCCCCGGTTGCAATGAGAAAATTCGTCCGAGTCAGGCATTGGCCAAGGTGTTCGACAATATCATCTTCGATGTCCCCGACGGTGACGATCCTGTCGAGGAGAAAACCTCGCCCCCTCAGCTGCAGCGCTATGTGATGAGCGTTTGCGTTCGGTATATCGCCGAGCAAAATTTCATCCCCGATTGTAAGCAGGGTCCCGGTAACATGAGAAGGTTTATCGAGCATGGATTTCATCTTTCCCTTCGGCAAGACCCGCTTCGTCAGGTCGCAGCTGTAAAGTGACCTTACCAGTTTTCCATGGTTTCAATCTAAACATCGCTGGAAAAACCGCCCGAAAAACCGAATCACTCTACGCTCTGAATAATCTGCCCGTGCACGGCGGGAATATGGGGCTGGTTTCCTCGGCAATATGCCTGTATTTCCAGGCTCAATTTTAATTGCCCGACAGGTTTCAGGTCAATAGCGGAAAGCCAAAGGAGAGAGGGCTGAGTGGGATTTCCATCATTTCACTCCTTTGCGCACCAATCACCATATTGACACTTCAGGGCGGGCACGCTAAAGTGAACTCTCTAATTGGGGGTTTTCCTCCCTTTTGGAGGGATGGCCGAGAGGCTTAAGGCGGCGGTCTTGAAAACCGTTGTTCCGTTAGTAGCGGAACCGTGGGTTCGAATCCTACTCCCTCCGCCAGCGAAAATATACAGGCCACCCACCTCGCGGGCGTGGGGGTGATGCCGGCCAGTTGAGACCCAATGCGGGCTGGGCGGTTATTTTCCCTCGCGGCGTCTGTCAAGGTGCGGGCGGCGCTTCAGTTCTTGCATAAAGAAGCATCAATGGTGTATTCTCTATCGTTGATGGTTTTTTAGTTGGTATGGATGTAGCCGTTTTTACGGGAGAGATGGCCGAGTCGGCTGAAGGCGCTCGCCTGCTAAGCGAGTGTAGGGTGTAAAGCTCTACCGAGGGTTCGAATCCCTCTCTCTCCGTTAGAAAACAATTCAGGGGCACTCTCGATGTTTTGGGAGCACCCCTTTTTTTGTGACGTTAATTCAAAATGGATTTTAATAAGTATAATGTCCAGATAAACGCTGCTTTCGATTTGACCAGACATGCTAAAACCCATAAATTTATTGTGGATGCATGATAAAACATCAAGGAGGCTGCGGTGAGGCCAGCTATCGGTATGCGCTTCCCAGTCCTGCCATCCTCGGCTCGTAAAATTCGAAAGAGTCAAGTATCTTTGCGGCGATTCCGGTAAACAAACGATTTGAAAACGGCCTCATTTCTTCAAGTGCGAGGAGACATGGTTTACTTTTGCGTCCGCTTCTCATTTACATTTAGAAGCATCAGACCTCTGATGGTTGTTTTTCCGGCAGGCTGACAATGAAGGTTGCGCCATGCCCGGGTTTACTCTTAGCTGTAATGGTTCCCTGATGACGTTCCACGATCTTTCGGCAGATGGCAAGTCCCATGCCCGTTCCCTCGTAGGCGCTCCTGCCGTGAAGGCGCTGCAACATATTAAAAATTCGGTCAAGATAATTTTCATCAAAACCAATGCCGTTGTCTTCAATGAAGATCTGGAGCGTCCGTCCGTTGGATAACGGCCCCGGACCACTCTCCGCGTGCTTTGCATAGATCTTTATAACCGGCTCTTTTTCCCCGTGAAATTTGAGTGCATTGCAGATGAGGTTTTGAAAAAGCTGGCGCATCTGATTGGAATCAGCCTGGAGGGCAGGCATGTGTCCGACTTCAATGCGTGCACCTGTTTTCTTGATGGAGTG
>CAWGZP010000196.1:0-16244 GCA_963826655.1 uncultured delta proteobacterium | reverse complement strand
AGCGGGCAGGTCTTTCTCCAGTTCTCTCCAGTCCCAGGGGAGAGCGGATTGTTCCTCTAATGCCGGCCAGGGCCAGCCGCGTGGAATGGGTGATTCAAACCGGATTCTGTGGCCCAGTACGGGATGATCGACAACAAGCTCCCTGGCGAGAAGCGCTACTTGTTTTTGCGGAAGGGGCGACGGTGCGCCATAGCGCAGGTCCCCCGTGACAGGGTTGCCGATGTGGGCGAACTGGACGCGGATCTGATGCCTGCGGCCCGTATCGAGCTTTATCCTGACCAGGGTGCGGCCTTCGGCAAAGTCGAGTGCGGTGAACGATAACCTGCACTCATGAGCCCCGGGGGCATTCTTGGATACCACCACGCTCGAGCGTTTCTCGCGCCTTTCAATAAAATGGACGAGACATCCCGATTTTTCCTTCAATTCTCCTTCCAATACAGCTAAATAATACTTCTCCGCCGTCCCGGTGCGGAACTGCTCGCTGATCCGTGCGGCCGCCTTGGAAGTCCGGCAGAAAAGGATAACGCCGGCAACCGGCCTGTCGAGCCGATGAACCATTCCGAGAAAGACTCGTCCCGGCTTGTTATAGACTCCCTTGAGCCAGAGTTTGCCGAGTTCGAGCAAAGAGAGGTCCCGGGTCTCGTCGGCTTGAACCGGGAGACCCGCCGGCTTATAAAGAACCAGCAGGTGATTGTCCCGGTAGAAAATCGGCCAGGATGGATGGAAGAAGTGTTCGCCGTTCATAATCTGGATCCGTTTTGAAGAAACCCGGCCTGCTTACCCAGGGGGGATATTTTGTCCGCAAAACCGCCACAGGGACACCGCGCCGAACCCGATGCTGCGCAGCTTTCGAAGATATTTCGCGCTTCGGGTGTCCCGCTATCGTCCGAACAGACAGGTAAACTCTGGGAATATCACCAGTTGCTAAGGCAATACAATGAGGAATTGAACCTTACCAGGGTCCACAACTTCGAAGCCATGGTGCAAAAGCTATACATGGATTCGATTCTTCCGTGCCGCATCATCGAACTGCCGTCGCCATTAATGGATCTTGGCAGCGGGGCGGGGATGCCCGGAATACCTCTTAAAATCACAAATCCCAAGGTCGAGATTATCCTTGCGGAGAGCAGGGGCAAGCGGGTCGAGTTTCTTGAAACAGTCCTTCGGGAGCTTGGCCTCAAAAACATAAGCGTCCTCGGGCACGGTGTAAGGGCTTCGACCGGAGTGCCCGTAAACGGAGTAATAACCCGGGCCGTGGAGACGATCCGAAAGACCCTTGAAAGAATCGTCGGGTCACTTGCCAGGGGCGGTCTGGCGATTTTCATGAAAGGTCCCGGATGCGAAGAGGAAATAGAAGAAGCGCTTGATCGTTTTGACCGCCGTTTCCGGTTAATCGGGGTCCATCATTACCGCATACCGAATTCTCCTTACGAGCGCAGGCTCGTAGTGTTCGAGCGGCTGGATTCACCGCCATGGGCCAGACAGGCCGAGCTTTCAAAGGAAAACCTCGTGAGAATCATCGAGAGCGAAAATAACGAAACCTTCCGGGACTTGAGGAAGCTTCTTACGCCTCGCGGTATACGCAAGCAGCTTCAGGCGCTCGTTTTCGGACAAAAACAAGTATCCGAGACCCTGTCCCGGCTTCCCGAAAAGTGCATTGCATGGATCAGCCGCGGGGAGCACGACCCGCCGCCTGACAGCGTGCCCCGTCACCTTATGTGGTATCAACTTGATCCCGCTCTGTATGAGACTCTGGATCTTTTCGGAACTTCCTGTCCGATATTGCTGGTAAAGATCGACGAAATTCCAAAATGGGCGCCCTCCGACGGCCTGCCGGAAGGGTGTACGCTCTTTGTGCCCTTTCAGGACCCGGAGAATGTAGGCGCCGTAATCAGGTCCGCCGTGGCGTTCGGCGTTGCCGGGATAATAGTGCTGGCCGAAGCGGCGAACCCGTATCATCCAAAGTCTATGAGGGCATCGGGTGGAACGGTCTTAAGCGCCAGGCTTCTGGAAGGGCCTTCAATCAACGATCTGCCTGATGATTTGCCGATTGTGTCACTTTCAAAGGAAGGCAAAAGGATTTCGGATTTCAAATTTCCATCGAAATTCGGGCTGCTCCCAGGGATCGAGGGGCCGGGCCTGCCGGACAGGTTCCGAAAGACGGCGGTTTCGATCCCCATTTTTCCGGAGGTGGAATCACTCAACGCAGTGGTGGCCACCGCTATCGCGTTGTTTGCAAGCAGGAGTCAGCCCTGATTAGGCGCCAGCTTTATGGTGATGCGGCGATTCGTCTGCCTGCCCGCTTCTGTAGCGTTCGAAGCCGCAGGTTTCGACTCCCCCCAGCCCCTGGCGGTAACCCGCGAGGCCTCAACGCCTCTATCGGTCAGTGATTTTTTCAGGGTCCACGCCTGCAACTCGGACAAAGCGAGGTTTTCCTCTTCAGAGCGTATGCAGTCTGTATAAACATCCACACTTATGTGCATTTGAGGGTATTTTTTGACTACCTCGGCTACGCTGTCGATTTGGGAGCATGCGGCCGTCCTGGTGCGGTTGGAATCGGATTCAAAAAGTGCATCGCACCGCATTGTTATTAAGAGAGCGTTTTCGCGCCTCTCGATTTTTATTCCCTCGCAGTGATCCAGGCATGCCTGCAACTCGACTTTTTGCCTGTCCAGGCAATCGAGATTCGTAGCTAAAGGAGCACCTGGCTCCTTTAGGTTTGCCGTGCCGGCGCACCCGGCCAGGCCCAAAGAACAGAGAATCACAAAAAGAAGCCACCCCCGCTTCATGCTGGTCCCCCTTCCCGGTATTCGACGCCTCAAAAAGATAATTTCCCCCACTACCTAACTGAATAGCAGAATCATAGGGCCAATGCAAGGGCGAGAAGCGGGGCGCCAGGGGCATCCTGTTCCGACGTGATCCTACCGTAAGATCGTCCGGTTAGGATTGGTTCCGATCAAACATTCGATGGTGATCATCTCTGCGGCCTCAGCATCCTCTGCGCCTCTGCGGTAGAACAAATTTACCCTGAGCGGGGTGCGGTCAATCCCTCGATTTCTCAATCCACTCCTGCAAATTCAGGTCAAATGCAGGCAAAAACTGTAGCGGGCGGCGGCCCAGTCCCTTTAGTCCATCGAATACCCGGGCGTGGGGACAGCCGGCATTACCAATGTCAGAAAAACATAGTGAGCAGTTCGGTGGAAATCCCTCAATCCCTCAATTCGTTAATTCCTCAATCTGAGAGCAGTGTAGCATGCGAAGATTCAGGTCTGCAAAACGGCAACCAGAAGTGGCAATAGAAGTGGCAATAGAAGAGGCAAAAAGCATAAAAATGCTGAAGGCGATTTTTATCTCCATATCCGGGACACCTCAATTGCTGAAAATCCAGGGTGTAGTAGAGGACACACACTGCTGTCGGTGAAAGCCTGCAATCAAGTCCGAACTTTACAGGACGACTCCAGGCTCCAAGCTATTCCGATGGTTGGCATATTAATTGCCATTCCCTCCCCCAAAGGCTCGCGAGCGCCCGCTAAATCGGGGATAATATCTGTTAGACCCAGCGATCAAAAACAAATCGCAAAATGAAAGGGTATATCCAATGGCTCAAAGGAGTGTTTTAGCCGTTTCCGTCATAGTCTTCAGTCTGTGTTTATTCCTACCCGCGGTATCAGGCGCCGGGGTTGGCGAGGACGCCAAAGTCCAGGCATCGACTGCCGTCATAAAAGAGATTATGGAAATCCCGGAATGCGCGATCCCGCCCAGTCTTTTGGGATGCGCTCACGGGATTGTGATTTTCCCCGATTTGCTCAAGGCGGGATTTATATTTGGCGCTCGCTATGGAGTTGGGGTGATGCTGGTTCGCAATGAAGATGGGAATTGGGGCAACCCGGTCTTTTTCCGCCTCATAGGAGGCAGCTTCGGCTGGCAGATCGGCGCGCAGTCCACCGATGTGATACTTGTGCTGAAAAGCATCCGGAGTCTGGATGCGATGTGCGGCGGTAAATTCACTCTTGGGGGTGACGCGTCGATAGCGGCCGGTCCTGTCGGCCGGCAAGCCGAAGCGGACACCGACGTGCTGCTCAGGGCCGAGATACTCTCCTACTCCAGAAGCCGGGGCCTTTTCCTGGGACTTTCGCTCGAAGGGGCCGCAATTCAGGTCGACTACGCTTCGACTTCGGCCTTCTATAACACTCCGGGGGTTTTACCCACGGACATTCTGAGAAACCGCAGCATGATTGCAGCCCCTCCCGCTGCGGGAGAACTCAAGTATGTGCTGGATTGGTATTCCACGCACTAAAAACGGTTATGCCGATCCTGGCTTATAACGAGTATATTAAACAAGTTAGTGTGGCAAGACCCGTTTGCGCCTTGTGCTTGCAGGAGTATCCCAAGAGTTGGATTACTGAGCCGTTTTGCCGCCATCCACGCCGAGAATCTGGCCTGTGATGAAGGCCGCCTTGTCGGATGAGATGAAGACTACGGCCTGCGCGACTTCTTCGGGCATCCCGACGCGTTTGAGCGGCACGGTCCCGACCATCCTTGCTTTTCCATCCTCGCCGCCAACGAATCTGTTCAACATGCCCGTTTCAACAGGGCCTGGCGCGACCGCGTTGACACGAACGCCGGAGGCAGCCACTTCGAGCGCTGCCGCCTTTGTTATCCCTTCAACCGCGTGCTTGCTGGCCGAGTAGACAGATGCACCAGCAACGGCTTTTGAACCAGCGGTGGAAGAAATATTGATGACATTGCCACTACCCTGGGCTGTCATCACACGCAGTTCATGCTTCATGCTCAGCAACGTACCGAGGACGTTCGTATCAAAAACGGCGGAATAGGTTTCGGCAGTTTGCTCAACCACCGGACCTGGTTTGCCTTCGGTTCCAGCATTGTTGACAGCAACGTCGAGGCGACCAAAACGTTTTATGATTTGATCGATCAGATTGCGCACATCGTCTTCATGGCGAACATCGGCGCGAATGAATTCCGCTTCCGTACCGAGAGTTCGCAATTCTGTCTCGAGTTCTTTACCCTTATCATCATGGCGACCTGAAATGACGACGCGCGCGCCTTCTTTAGCGAAAGCAACGGCGGTGGCGCGTCCGATACCTGTAAGAGCGCCAGTGATGAGCACAACCTGGTTTTTCATTTTCGTCCTCCCGTTAAAAGTCCATTTTGTCACCGGATGTAACCATCGTCGAACTCGAAGCCTGAAAACGGTTACACCCGGGAACATAATCTAATATGATAATTATTATAGGCAGGTAAAGGGGCCAACCCGGCAGCGAATGGGGTCAAGTCTAGATATTGCGGGCCACTTCGTAGGCGCCCCATATTGCGTACATGATGTTTTGCACCTGCTGTGCATCGCCGATAAGATGGATGTTCGAGGTTTCGTCTTTCACATGGTTGTACAACGTAGTTTCCGGATTGTAACCGATGGCGACTAAGACGGAATCGGCTTTCACGGTTCTCGATTGTCCGCCGTCGCGGGGTCGTATGACGAATCCTTCCGGCCGCTCTTCGACAACTTTCGAATCCGGTGATCACGTCTACTTTCTTGAAATGAAGCAATTCGAGGAGCATGTCGCTGTTTGCGTGGCACAGGGGGCCCGCGAGCTTCAGGAGCCCATCCATGACTTCGACAATTGTCACATGTTTGCCCTTTTCCGCGAGCCAGAGCGCGATTTCGCACCCGACCAAGCCACCTCCAACGATCAGCACCGACTCTCCCGGGTCGGCCTTCCCCAACAAAACGTCGGTTGCGCTGAACAAGTTTTTCGCGCCGGGAATGGAGAGCATCTTTGCAGTGGCGCCGGTCGCGACGATAACCGCGTCGGCCTTCGCGGCTTTAATTGCGTCAGCGTCGATTTCCGTGTTGAAGCGCACATTAACGCCAAGATCTTTCAACTGATCTTCGTACCAGGCAATGAGGGCGTGATCATCTTTCTTGAAATCCGGCATGCCCCCGGCAATGACGACGCCTCCGAGTTCCTCTCCAGATTCGTAAAGGTCGACATGGTGCCCTCGAATGGCAGCAACTCTCGCCGCTTCCATACCCGAAATACCGCCGCCGACTATCATCACTTTCCGTTTCTCGCGACTCGGCTCAATGCCGTACTCCTTTTCTCGTCCGCACGCCGGGTTGACGGCGCAGGAGATCGAACCGAATTTCGCGAGCCGGCCCATGCAGCCTTCCTGACATGAAAGGCAGGGTCGTATCTTGGCGATCCGCCGCTTTTATTTTGTTCGGCAGTTCCGGATCGGCCAGTAGCGGTCGCGCAAGACCGATCAGGTCGGTTTTTCCTTCTGCAATTGCGCGGGAGGCAAGGGCCGGATTGTCCATTCTCCCCGCTGTAATAATCGGGACGGTTACGGCTTTCTTGAGTATCTCACTGTAAGGAAGATAGAGACCCTTCTCCTGGTACCTCGGCGGGTGACTCCAATACCAGGAATCGTAAGAGCCGACATAGGTCTTGATTTCGTCAATCCTAAGCGGGCGGCAGATCACTCCCGGCATCCATCGGTGAGGGATAGCCGAAGGAGCCACGGCGGTAGTGCCGACCATGGAAGGGATGCTCACACGTCCGAAGCCGGCGGTGAGCTGAAGAAATATCTTCGCGCCGTAGGCATGAATCCGTTCCGTCATGAGCTTGCTTGTTCTGACGAAATTGATGGGATTTAGAGTCGGGCAAGGGAACGACGGAAGTGTACACTTTTCAATTTCGTTTTCCACCATCGTCACGCCCGTCATGATCATGCCGGCTCCGCCGCGCGCGCGCTCAACGTAGAACTCGACGCCACGGTAGTTAAATGAACCGTCTGCGTCGCATAAGCCACCCGGTCCCATTGGGGCGAGCATAAAGCGATTCTTGATTTCCACCTTGCCGATCTTGACAGGCTGAAAAAGGTTGGCGCAAGGATTAGCCATGTTGTACTTTCCTTCATGAGAGGTTGTAATTTCCTGAAGCATGTAGCGAATACATTCGCCGATATGTTCGACTAACAATTCTTGAATCGGGGAACTGTTGCATGCAACAGAAGCGTTTCATTTTTCCCATCTCGCATGTAACACTTCACAAGGCAACTTCCCCTGCCGCCCATTCAGGAACAGAACTTCGAGAATGATTTCGTTGTGTACCGTTCCGATAATCTTGGTTGCAGTATCCACCAATCTTCGCGGGAGTAACGCAGGTGCTTTCTTTGAGATGTCTGCGGCTGTTCCTTGAACGGGTGTGTTGTAGAGTGCGTCCTGAAAACGTTCAGGATAACGCAATCGAAATATCTTCCATTCGCAGTTGAGTGATACAGGGTAGCCGGGTGGCGTCAATTTCTCTGTCCTGCCCAATTCTGAATCGACGCATATCAATGTACCCTGCGTTGATTTCTGGAAGAAGGAAAACAGATATGTCCTGGACGTGGAAAGTTGCCGTATAACCCACGGCACAACGGCAGAAGAGAGTTTTTTGACTTTCCGCATCCGGTGGAGCCAGGGCCGGTCCTGACATCAATCCGGTCAGGAAGTGAGAATGGCATTTAGAAGCCCTGCCAATGCTGTGGAGTAAAAGAAAAATGAGACTAGGCTGTGGATGAGAACGGTGCGCCTCATCAGCGGGTTTTCTACAACGACATCGCTCATGGAGTAAGTCAGCGCCACAGTAAAAGAAACATAAAGAAAATCGATATAGTTCGGGGTTTCCGTTCCTGGAAAGTTAAAGCCGCTGCGCATGCCTTCTTTAAAAGGGCGACCATGGATATCTTTGGCTTCATAATACAACCGGGCGTAATGCACTCCAAAGGTGGTGTGCAAAACGGCCCAGGACAGCAGCACGGCCACCACGCTAAGGATCAACAGAATGCGAGCTTGACCCTGCGGGTGTTTGCCAACCGCGGTGAGAACCTGACCCACTGTCCCGGTGGCAAGAATCGATAATGAGATGACCGACACCATCAAGGTCTTTCGGCTGGGCTCGTCCTGGGAGACCCGCTCTCGCGTCATGGGGGCGTCGGCACTGAAAAAAATGACGCCTAGGAGAATTAGATCGCTCCCCATTGTAATGATCAAGCCGCACAAAATAGAAAGTTGCCACGTCCAATCCAGAAGCTTGCTGACCAAAAGCGCCGTCGCGACTCCTAACGAGATGCAGATAGCCATTCTCCCCCTATCGTGCAGATTCCAGGCAAAGTCAAATAACCATTTCTTCATTATTCCCAATGCCATTCTCATCGCGCAACTCCGTAACCATTATCGACATACCGAAGCGTTTCAGACGGCACTGAACGCAACAAACTTGCAAAGATTACCACCGCCCCAGAGGCGTTGCAAGCTACCTTAAACCCAGGGGGGTGATCTCCCCGTCATTCCTTTACCTGCGTTGTTGCAGCTTCTTTCGTGAGATTTAAATTCAGAGCAGAGCATGCTTGAATACGGGTGGATGTGGTGGGTGAGCGTTGTTATCGCCACACTGGGGAGTCTGGCTTTCTTTCTCGAACAAATGCGAGAGGCCAGGATTATCACCGACCTCTTCTATTTGAGAGAGGATCAATCAAATGGAAGGTTTTGCTGAATACGCTTCACGATCACTCGATATCAAACTTCCGGAAGACTATACGAGCTTCATGGAAAATTATGGGAAAAAGTTAGCGGAAGATCCCGTCAGAGAAAAGAGCTGGATCCACGGACTGGGTTCACCGGAGTTCGTCATCGGCACCACGCTTGCTTTCCGCTCGACCTTGCCCGGTTTCGGCTCAAAAAGAGTGGTGATTGGTTATATGGGTACCAAGACAATCATAGTCAACAGAACGTACGAGGATATAGACGAGTACCTGGTGCTGGATGCAGGGGATGGGAGTATCCTGACCGTTGATTCACTTGGTGTCACAACAAGGATAGCAAGCAGCTTCGAAGAGTGGATCATGCCGGAGTTCCTGAGGGCGACGCTCAAGGACAAATACACCAGCAATCTCATAGCTGTCGTTTTCGATGAGCCAGTTAAGGCGGAAGAAGCACGACTCATGCTTCTGGAACTTAAGCGCGAGGGCTTTGTTGACTTGGAAGACGTCGTTGTTCTGGTGAAAGACCAGTATGGGACAGTCCGATACCATGGGATGCACGAACAGGCAGTAAAGGAAGGACTTCTCGGGAGTATCACCGGCTTCATCCTCGGCATCATTCTTTTCAATCCGCTGGTCGGTGGGGCTTTGGGATTAGTTTCAGGGGCCGTGGCCGCATCTCTTGCGAAAAGTGGTATCGATGACCAATTTGTTGAGGACCTGTCGAAAAACTTCAAGGCTGGGTGCTCCGCCCTGTTCGCATTGGTGCGAAAAGCAGACCCGGATCGCGTGGGGGAAGCATTTGCCGGCTTTGGCGGCAGGGTCCTGGTGAGTTCTCTGAGTGAAGAACAAGAGGCGGCCATACAGGCGTCACTCGATGAACGAGGGAGAACTCAGAGCAATTGAGTAGAGGTTCGTATAAGTCCACCGCAGTCTCTCATGTTCTTCCAGAACACCCGGAACAATGAAAGGGTGACTTTCCACACCCAGAGCACACATTTGAAATGCTTATAAAACCGATGACTTCCAGCGAGAAATTGGATCCGTCCCTCCTTCTCATCGATCGTATGTTTCCCGGAATTTGGTTGAGTTCCGCTATGGCAATATAGTAGCCCGGCACGCCTGGAGTTCGTCTATTACCGCGTGTCCTGTTGGACTTTCCGGATGGCATGCCTTCGAAGAATTTTGTGGAGGAGACCCATTTTTTTATTGACCATGGGGGCAAGTTTGATTTTAATGACCGAGGGTCAACAAACTCCTTCGATGGGAGTTTCGAACCGTTTTGCACTGTGCACATTCGCAACCTTTGGGAGGATCCGAGGGTAGCGACATAAGGAGCGGGGACACGCTTCCCTGTTTTGGGAACAACTTAGGAGTAGAACTTAAATGGCTAGACCCGCGTTAAGCCAGGAGGAGCGCTTCAGCCGACGCGCCGCTCTGCTGGAGGCAGCCCTTCGTCTTTATCGTGAGCAGGAGACGTTCCCCACTGTGTCAAATATCGCGAAAGCCGCGGGGGTCGCGAAGGGAGCTGTCTACCTGTGGTTCCGGAGTAAAGAAGAGATTTTTCTTACGATTCTCGAAGACGCCTTTTTGGAGCTTATCGCCGGACTGCTGTCTATTATCGAATGCCTCGATCCTCGCCCGGAATTTGCGCCTGACTCTTTTGCGACTCAATACGTGAGACTTCTTACTGAGGTACCGGATGTGGTGCCGCTCTCATCTGTTTTCAACAGCATGCTAAAAGAAAACATGCCAATCGAGTCTTTCTCGCATCTGGACAGGAATGTCGGAGCCAGTCTATCCAAAGCCGGAGCTTTGCTTGAGCAGCGCTTCGGCTGCCAGATGCGAAGCAAAGGAGCCGATCTCTTGCTCCATACATGGAGTCTGACCATAGGTCTTTGGATAATGATGGACATTCCGGATGAGATGAAAAAGGTCCTCGACGACCCCACCCTGGCAACTTTTCGCCACGGATTCAGCACGGAACTGAAGACAGCGGTCGCACAATTATGGCGGGGGGCAATGATTCGCCAGTAAGGGCCGGGGACAAAAGTTGTCCGGGAGTGTCGAAAAGGTGAAAGTCCATTAAGAGGATACGGTGCAATGCGATTTTTATCAGCCATACGTTTGGTTTTAATCCTTTTTGTGCTGACCTCCTGTTCCCAGGGCAAAAATGCGGAACCGCCCGCCCCTAATGCGGTACCGATCAAGACGGGAAAGGTGCGGCACGTGCAGGAGCGCGAATTCGTATCGGTAAGCGGTACGGTGACATCGCCTGACGCGGCAGTTTTGGTTTCTTTTCTGGTCTCGGGGAAGGTGATCCAAGTGGCGCCTCGAGAGGGCGATTACGTTGAAAAGGGACAACGCCTGGCGGCTATCGACCCACTTGACTATAAGCTGTCGCTTCAGGCCGCCTCCGCGCAGGTCGGCGTGGCAAAGGTCAGCCTTGAACGCAGTAAAGACGAATACGCCAGGATGAAATTTCTGTATGAGTCCAGGAGTCTTGCTGGAAACGACTTTGAAAAATTTAAAGCAACTTATCTGAGCGCTAAGCAGCAGGTGGATCAAGCAGTCGCAAATGAAAAGATTGCCAAAAAGCACCTTAGCGATGCGTCTCTCTACGCGCCGACCGGCGGTTTCATTTCAAAGCGGTCCATCGAACCGGGCCAGACGGCAAGTCCAGGGGCCACTGTATTTGAAATCGTGCAACTCGATCCCGTGGAGATCAACGTAGGCGTGCCGGAAACCGACATTCATCTCGTGAGGATCGGCCAGACGGCAGCCGTTACGATCCCTGCTTTGCCGGGTGAATCGTTCGAAGGGAAAGTGCGGGTCATCAATGTCTCGGCGGACCAGAATACACGAACTTTCATGACGCGGATCGTGGTGCCGAATCCAAGCCATATCCTGCGGGTAGGGATGGTTGCCGAGGCCAGGATCCAGGGTGACCGGGTCTTTGACCTGTTGACCCTGCCGGCCGAGACCATCTTGCGGGACCCACAGGGGGCAACCATTGTTTTTGTGTACTACCCCGAACAGCAGCGCGTCTATTCGAGGCGGGTCGAAACGGGAGTCGTTTACGGCCGGGAGATCGCGATCAAAAGCGGCCTTTCAGGCGATGAGGCCGTCGTTTTTGCAGGGCAGGAGAGGCTTCGGAACGGGGCCATCGTTTCGTTAACGGGGGAAACCGCGACTGGAGGGCTGCAAGACAGGCCGGGAGAAAAAGAGGTGCGGCAATGAACCCCTCGAAGTTCTCTCTAAGCTACCCGACTGTTGCTCTGATCTTTGCAGCCATGGCCGTGGCGGTTGGACTTCATGCCTTCCTGTATATGCCGCGTACGGAAGACCCCACCATCACGATTCGCACCGGTCTGGTGATCGCCCTTTATCCCGGCGCAACTTCCGAACAGGTCGAAAAGCAGGTAACAAAAACCCTGGAAAAGCACATTTTCAAATTTCCGGAAATCCGCAAGGGAAAAACATATTCAACCAGCCGCCCGGGTCTGGTCATCATCAATGTGGAACTTGAAGATAATGTGAAAAACTCCGATGTCGTCTGGGCCAAAATACGCCACGAGATGAACGAGGTCCGCGAGACCGAACTGCCCGAAGGCGTCCGGGGACCCATTGTAAACTCCGATTTCGGCGACACCGTGGCGATGCTTTTGGCCGTACACGGCAAACGCTACGGCTACCGCGAGCTGCGTGACTACGTGGACACAATTCAAGATGAGCTACGTACGATTCGCGAGGTGGGCAAGCTAGCCATGTATGGCGAGCAGAGCGAGCAAATCTGGATAACCAGCGATCTCGAGCGGGTTTCGCAGTATTTAGCGGACCCTGTCAAGGTGATACAGGCCCTTAAACAACGAAATGTAATCGAGAGTTCCGGCCATTTTGAGGCCGACCGTGCGAAGATTCCTCTGCGCACTACCGGCCTTTTCAATACGGAAGAAGAGATCAGGAATATGCTGGTGGACGTCTCCCGAACGGGGGAGCCAGTCTATATCCGTGACTTTGCAGAAGTGGAGCGGCGCTACCAGGATCCCGCGTTCGTTGTGCGCTACGACGGCGAGCTATGCCTGATGCTCTCCGTTGAAATGCAGAAGGGGAAAAATGTAGTCGAACTCGGCGATCGAATCCAGGAGGTCTTTACTCGCCTGGGGTCCCTGCTGCCGCCGGATGTCCGGATCGATCTCATCGCCAATCAGCCTGAGGTCGTTAAGGAACGAATAACGCATCTTAGCCATGAATTCATGATCGCCATCATATCCGTGGTGCTCGTCACGATAATTCTGCTGCCCATCCGGGTGGCGGTAATAGCGGCGCTTGCCATTCCAATCACGCTCTGCACAACTCTCGGTGTGATGAACGCCGTCGGAGTCGCCCTACACCAGGTCTCTATCGCGGCGCTCATAATCGTCCTCGGGATCGTCGTTGACGATGCCATTGTCATTGCCGATAATTACGTCGATCTTCTCGACCGAAAATTTTCCAGGGAGGAGGCCGCCTGGCGCTGTGTCTCCGAAGTTATCGTGCCGGTCCTTGCCGCAACGGCCACAATCGTCTTCTCTTTCCTGCCCCTGCTGATACTAACGGGGTCGGCCGGCGAGTTTATCTGCGCGCTTCCGATAACCGTCGCCATTGCTCTGGCCGTTTCGTTCATTGTGGCGGTCTTTATAACACCGGTTTTCTGCAGGTTTTTCATCAAAAAGGGGCTCCACGACCACAGCGAAGACAAGGCCGCCGGAGGCAAGGAAAAATTCAGCGTTTTGAACGCGATCCAATCCCTCTACAATGTAGTTATCGTCTTTTTCATGCGCTTTAAAATTTTGGCCGTAGCGATAGGAATTGGGGCGTTTGCTGTCGGGCTCTTGCTTTTCAGATTCGTGCCGCAACAGTTTTTCCCGTCGGCCGAACGCAACCAGTTCGTGATCGATGTGTGGATGGGCCAGGGAACACGCATAGAGGCAACGGACGCGGTGATGCGCCGGATAGAAGCGTACCTGAAGGAGAGGAAGGAAATCGAACATTTTGCAACCTTTGTCGGCCAGAGCGCGCCGAGGTTTTACTATAACGTCGATCCTCAGCAGCCAGATGGCGCGTACGGGGAGTTCATCGTGAACACCCGCTCGGAGAAGGAAACCCCGGCATTGGTGGATGACCTCCGTGAATCCCTCGCATCACTGGCCCCCGAGGCGCTGGTAATAGTAAAAGAACTCCAGCAGGGCATGGTATTGCAGGCGCCTGTGGAGGTGCGCGTCGTGGGTGAGGACATCCGCGAACTGGAGCACCTCGGTTCGCAGGTGGAGGAACTGCTCGCGCAGGTCCCCTTTTCGCTTTGCATTCACCGTGACTATTTCAACGAATCCTGCATGGTTGACGTAAACGTCAATGAAGAACTGGCAAACAGGCTCGGAATAACCAGTTCTTCCATATCGAAGATCGTGGCCGGCGCATTCGACGGCGCTCCCGTCAGCACGTTCTGGGAAGGCGACAGGTCCGTTAGCATTCTGCTCCGGCTCACACAGGCCGCCCGCTCCTCTTTCGGCAACGTGCGCGATGCCTACATTGACTCCCAGGTGACAAAGGCCAGAGTGCCGCTTCGCGCCGTCTCCAAACTGGAACCGGAATGGCAGACCAGCAGGACCGTGCGCCGCAACGGCGTTAGAACTCTCACTGTTCAAAGCTTCGTGCAGGGCGGCCATTATGCATCACAACTCCTTAATGCGGTTCAAAAGCGGATTGATAAGCTGCCGCTCCCACCGGGATACAGGATTGAATACGGAGGGGATAAGCTCAACAGTGAGGAGACCTTACCCGAGATGATTATGGCGCTTGGAATCAGCCTGGTTGCTATTTTCCTCACCCTTCTCATACAGTTCAAGAATTTATCGGAGACCCTTATCGTCATGTCGTCAATTCCTCTTGCGCTGCCCGGCTCCGTCCTGGGACTGATAATTACGCACAACCCGTTCGGGTTTACAGCTTTCATGGGGCTAATCGCCCTCTGCGGGATCGTGGTGCGAAACGCAATCATTCTCGTCGATTACGTGAATGAGAAAATGCGCGAGGGGCACCCGCTGGAGCAGGCCGCGACGGAGGCAGGCGAGCGCCGCCTTCGGCCAATCTTTCTGACGACGATGGCGGCCGCAGTGGGAGTGTTGCCAATGATCCTTTCCGGATCGAGCTTGTGGAGTCCTTTGGCAAGCGTAATCGCAATTGGACTGATTTGTTCCATGTTTATGACTCTGCTCGTGATCCCAGTGCTGTTTGTAATTGTCAAATCGCGCATGATAAAGCCTCCTTCGGTTGCCGTGGCGGCGCTCATCGCGATGCTTATTCTTACAGCGGCCCCGGCACATGCGGAAACGAAGCACCTCACCCTGCCCGAGGCAGTCGATCTCGCCCTCAAAGGGAATTCCGCGCTCAAGATTGCCCGCTTCAAAGTGGACGAGAAAGGGAAGAAGGTGGCTTCCACCTCGGCCGACTTTTTTCCACACCTGTCCAACTATTCCTGGTACATGGGCACTTCCGAGTCAAATCTCGCAACTATCCCGTTGCCAGGCATCGGTACAGTTCCTGTCAGCGAGAACCTTACAAAGGGTTCTTCTTCGTTTTTCCTCAACGGTACGGTCCTCAGCCAGCCCGTGACCCAGCTCTTAAAAATCCACGAAGCCACCGGAATTGCACGATCCGATCAAAAGGTGGCGGAGGCGGACACGAAAAAGGGGGAAAATGATATCGTTTTTGCAGTGCACCAACTCTACTACGGCCTTCTCGTGGCCAGGAAAACAAAAGAAGCGGCCGAGGCCGGGCTGAAAGCGGCCGAGGAAAGCCTGCGCGAGGCCGAGAAAGCGGTCCTTGCCAGGAACCTTCTCGAGGTAAGCATAATCGAGAGCCGCACCGCCGCGTTGCAAAACAAGCAATCTCTTTTAGCGGCGAAAATCCAGATTTCAGACCTTAATGCGGAACTGAATCAGCTTTTGGGCCTGCCCCTCGACACACAGCTGGAGCTATCCGACCCAGGCCCTTCAGAGGGGCCTCTTGAGAGTCGCGATTACTTCCTGCAGGCGGCGCTTTCCGGAAACCCGGAGATTCAATCCGCAAAAGCCACGGTGGTAAAGGCCCGGGGCGGAGTGAATGTGGCCCGCGAGGAATACATCCCTGATGTAACCCTTTTCGCGGCTAATACATACGGGGATGGTGTGTCGTTTATCACACACGATGTCGGTACATTTGGGGTCATAGTGTCATGGGATATCTGGGACTGGGGCAAGCGGAGCGCCGTTATCGGCGAGCGCTGCGCCCAACTGTCGGAGGCCGAGGAGAATGTTCACAGGCTGAATGATGAGATAACGGTCGAAATTGATAAAGCATTCAGGAAGCTTGAGGATACAAAAAGCATGATGGATGTTGCCCGGGAGGCGCTCGCACTCCAAAAGGAAAGGCTGCGCCTGGTTTCCGACCAGATCAAAACCTCTACTGTCAGCTACGCAAAATATAACGAGGCAGTAGCTGCCGTCAAAAAGGCTGAGTCAGACGAACTCCAGGCCCGCCTGGGCTACGAGATTGCCATAGCGGATCTCAATCGCATTGCGGGAACATGCGGGAGTTGAAGCCATACTTTCCGACCCGAAGTGGGTGATTTTAGCCACAACCTTTGTCGAATCATAGAGGAGGTTAGTATGGCT
>CAWGZP010000195.1:0-10605 GCA_963826655.1 uncultured delta proteobacterium | reverse complement strand
CATCGTGAGGGTCTTTCCTATGAGCTTCAGCTCGAACTGGGCCTTGAGATAGATGAGGCAATGACACGCACGCGCAAGCAACTCCTGGACAATTTTGACGATGAGGTGAGGGAAAAACTCAAGGTCCGCGACGAAGCCTCCAAGTCTTACCTCAATCGTTTTGAGCGCCTTCTCATGCAGCTTACGCGGCATGAACTGAATGGGCATGCCGATTTTTTGGGCGACTCCACATTTCGGCTCGCCTCTAACCCTTTTCCGGCGCTGAGGCAACAGGTCCCGCTTGGACTGTATGAACTGCCGCGCCGAAGTGGCGAAGCCCATCTGTATCGGTCGAACCATCCGCTCGCAGAGGCCCTGCTGGCGCGGGCCGGAAACCGCAATCTACCGCCTGCCGAAATTCGGTTCGATTATGCCCGGCACGAAGGCAAGGTCTCCACTCTGGAACCCTATATTGGGCGCTCCGGTTGGCTGACAGCCTCGCTCTTTACGATCGAATCGCTCGACCAGGCCGAAGACCATATTATCGTCTCGGCGATCACCGAGGATGGGCAGGTACTGCATGAAGATGCAGCCACGCGGCTTCTCAGCCTGCCGGGCGAGGTCGTGGGCACATTGCCCGGTCCGCACTATCCCGAAAGCCTCGATGGGCCTACCCTCCATCGTCAGGCCGCCATTCAGAAGGACATATCCGAACGTAACGCCCGTTTCTTCGAGGCGGAAGCCGATAAACTCGACGGCTGGGCCGATGATTTGAAGGTTGGCCTGGAACGCGACATCAAGGATTTGGACCGCCAGATCAAGGAAGCCCGCCGCGCCGCCACCGTCGCTCCAGCGCTTGAAGAAAAGCTCGCCGGGCAAAAGCAGATCAAGGCCCTCGAAGCTCAACGTAACCAGAAGAGGCGGTCGTTATTCGACGCCCAGGACGACGTGGATCGGCAACGCGAGGAATTGATCGCAAAAATTGAAGGGAAACTTCAGCAACAAACTGAACTAATTAAGCTTTTTGCGATCCGGTGGGTTATCAGGTGATGTGGCAGTGCGCGCAAGTTTCCGTTGACGTTTCGCACCTTTGTCTATAAATTGGTTGAAAAAGGGAAGATATTCGACGAATTTTCAACTATTGAAGATGAGGCTGCACAACATGTACCCGACAAATCTGGTTCAAAGGCTTACGGGAGCGAGCCTTAACCAGTTAAAATACTGGAACAAAATCGGGATCGCCTGTCCAGGGAAAAATGGGAGGGCATGTTCCTACTCCTTCAAGGACATCATCAAGCTCCGCGTGCTGGTGTCACTGAGAAAGAACGGATTGAGCCTCCAGAAAGTGAGAGAAGGGATTGCGAACCTGTCCAGGTTGCTGCCAGACGATGAACCCCTCTCCCGCCTCGTCATTTATACGGACGGAACGGATATGATCGTTGTCGAGAAAGGGCGATATTTCAGTGCCATCACAAGGCAGCTCTACTTCCGGTTCGATACCGAGCAGATCAGTGCCGAGATACTCAACATACCTTCTGCGCCCAATGGAAGCTCTCCGGATGTGCAGAGCGCTTCTGGCGTGCAGGAGGACTTTCGACTCCCTCTAGGGGGGCGCTAAGCGGATGCGGCGATGAGCCAGGGAACGGTCGGGATTCTGTCATTGGTTCGTAATGAACTCAACCGCTTGGGCTATGTGGATGAACTCCTGGTGGAGGACTACGTCTTCGATGATGCATCATCGACGGGGAGCCATGAACTTTGCGTACCTCTGGCTGCCTTTGCACAAAGGCCGCCATCCTACCGCAATGCCTGTATCGGAGTTGTGGCCGCGAACGGCCAGTCAGGGCCGCAGCACGTCTCGGCATTCAGGACCCTTGGTGCTCCAATGTTCTTTGAGGTTTTTGGGGACCACCTCGACCGCTACCGGATAGAAGCCTCCGGGGAAGCAGTCGTTCTGGAATCGATCTCTGCCAACGAAATCGCCAGAGCATTTGAGTTCAATAGGGATAAGTGGGCTCCTGAGAGTATATTCCGGGCTAAGGCCATCGCGCCGTTGGCCACTCCGGTTCAGCTTGATTTCATCGATGCTGGTCTTCTTCCAGCTCTAAAGGGCATGATTCATGGAAAACTTGACCGGCTCCTCAAAAGCATCCTTCATGGGGCCGTCCTCTCCTATCAGGAAACCACCATTGGAAAAAAACCGGATGAGACCCAACTCTTCCGCCTCGTCTTTCGGCTGCTTGCAGCCAAAATCTTTAAAGATAAAAAACATCCTGGCAGGTGGAGTGTCTCTGATGCCAGGGAGATAATAGGCGAGGTCCACAAATTCTATGGTCTTGCGGTACAAGAGCAGAAGATCTTGGATGAGCCATTGACTCAGCAGTTTGTTTGGGAAAGGTTTCGAAGTTCATTTAACTTCCAGAATATTTCAGTCGACGATCTGGCCTTCATCTATGAGAATACTCTCATTCAGGAAGAAACTCGCAGGCAGTTCGGCATACACAGCACGCCGCCCATCATTGCCGAACTCATGGTTGATCGCCTGCCTTTTGAAAGCCTGCCTCTGATCGAACGCCGGGTATTGGAGCCTTTTGCTGGGAACGGCATTTTCCTTGTGGCAGCCCTGCGCCGGCTTCGTGAATTGCTGCCCGTCGCATGGACGAATAAGCAAAGGCATGCCTATCTCAGAGAACGCTTGACCGCCATAGAGATTGATGCCTTTGCCGCCGAAGTCTGCCGCCTCTCCCTTATACTGGCGGACTACCCCAATCCAAATGGATGGGAGATCATTTCTCAAGATATCTTTGCGAGTGACGGTCTAAGAATGCAGCTAAAGGCCGCTCAGATCGTCCTGTGCAATCCCCCGTTTGAAGACTTCACCAAGAAGGATAGAGCATTTTACGGCAATAGAATCCACAGTGTCCACAAGCCTCACGAGGTACTTCGAAGGGTCCTGGAAAATCCCCCGGCCATGATTGGTTTTGTGCTGCCAAAATCCGCAATAATCGGGGACAGATACAGGGATCTCCAGGATGATATCGCACGAACATACAGGCAAGTTGAAATCGTTGCTTTGCCGGACCGGGTCTTTGCCTTCTCAGATCAGGAAACTGTATTACTTCTTGCATCTGAACGTAATAAGTCCCGGCGGGCAAGTATCACTTTGCGCACCCATTGGGTTCATGAAAAGGATCTCTTACCCTTCCAGCAAATGGGTCAGCTGCCGAAAGCAACAACCAGGCTCATCAACCGCTCAAGCCAAGCCGGACCGATTTCGCTGTCCACTGTTCCTCTTTCAGATCTCTGGGACTACCTGAGATATCACCCCAAGTTGAAGGATATCGCTGAGATACATAGAGGAATTGAATGGAATATCCCGGTTAGAGAGAACAGAGACGCTTTAATTGCACAAAGTCCGAGGCCCGGGTTTAAGAAAGGATTGGATAAAGCCACCGGGAAAATTGAGCCCTACTATGCCTCCGGCTTGGCTTATCTAAACATGGACGAACAGTATCGCCGCTTTATGGCACACTCACTTCCGTGGGAGCTTCCCAAAGTGATTGCTAATGCTCGAAGGATGAGCCGTGGGCCGTGGAGAATCGTTGGCTTTCCAGATGCAGATGGGCTAATACCCACCGAGAACTTCTATGGATTTTGGTCAAAAAGTCAGTTAAACATCCAGGTGTTGGCTGCTCTCATCAACTCTCCGTTAGTCAATGCGGCGCTCTTTCTGATGGGATTCGGGCGCAATAATCAGATAAACGTATTGGAACAGATTCCGGTTCCGCATACTCAGGCTATGGATGCCGACAGGATCACTCGTCTCGTTCAACGCTATCTCGAAGCCAGACCAGAGCTTGAAAGCGCTTCTGCACAAAGGGCGGTTGTCGAAAAGTGCATCAGTACCATTATGGAAATCGACAGCTTGGTCCTGAAGGCTTACGATTTGCCTCCAAGGCTTGAACGAAAGCTTCTCGAGTTCTTCAGGGGCTACAGGCGACCTTTCCCATTCGAGTGTCCCGACTACTATCCATCGGATTTCAGTCCCTGTATCCCGTTGCACGAGTACCTCAAGATGAATCTCAGAGATGCCAGTGCGGCTGCACTACTCAACAGGATCAGGCCCATTGATTCCGAAGATGTACACGAGCTTGCCATGAGCCTTGAGAGGGGCGGGAGCCGATGAACGGCTATCTGCTGGACACTAACGCTGCCAGCGCCCTCTAGGATGTGCGGCATCCGGACCACGATAAAAGCCGTTCTTTTCTTAAAGAGCATTCGGCATCCCCAGTCTGGATTTCCGTTATTTCACTTGCGGAAGTTGAATATGGCCTGAAGACTGTGTCAACATTCCAGGAGCGTCGTCAGAAGGACGTAAGGGAACAAATGACGGGATTCTTATATGTGCTCGACATAGACAAACATACCATCCACCCATGCTCGGATCTTCGATCTGAACTGTTTAAGGCGTACGCGCCCAGGAATCGCAAAGGCCGGCTGACTAAGAAATGGGTAGAAGATCTCTGTGAACGGTCGAGCGGCAAAGAACTAGGAATCCAGGAAAACGATATCTGGCTCGCTGCCCAAGCCGTACAGTACAATCTGATCCTCGTGAGCGATGATCGCATGCTTCACCTTTTAGAAGTCTCACGCTCACTGGATGATCCGCTACAGATCGTCAAATGGAGATAGGTACAAGAGGAACCGGACTGAGAGATATTCCTTCTCTTAGAAAAGCAATGGGCACAAAAACTTCCATTGAATGGACGGAGCAGACGTGGAACCCGGCTGTCGGCTGCAGCAAAGTTTCCCCAGGTTGCGCCAACTGTTACGCCGAAGTTATGGCAAGACGGCTGAAGGCGATGCGTGTCAATGGGTATGAGAATGGATTTCGTCTGACGCTTCTTCCTGAGCGTCTTGAAGAGCCCATCAGACGAAAACGGCCGACTGTTTATTTCGTCAATTCAATGAGCGACCTGTTTCACGAAGAGATTCCCGACGATTACCTCGTGCGGGTGCTGGAGGTAATCCGGCAGGCGCCTCAACACACTTTTCAGATCTTGACTAAGAGAGCAGAGCGGATGGTGGAGTTTTTTCGTATAAGGAAGCCCCCCATCAACGCCTGGCTGGGGGTGACTGTCGAAAATCGCGCTCACGGCCTTCCTCGTATCGAGTTTTTACGGCAAATTTCGGCCTCTGTTCGTTTCATTTCGGCAGAGCCATTGTTGGAAGATCTCGGTGAAATCGATCTGACCGGAGTTGCCTGGGCCATAGCAGGCGGGGAATCCGGGCCGAAGGCTCGACGGATGAATCCTGAGTGGTTGCTGAATATAAAGCGCATGTGTGACGAGCAGGGGGCTGCTTTCTTCTTCAAGCAGTGGGGCGCCTGGAGCGTTGATGGTAAAAAAGGAAGCAAGAAGGATAACGGGCGATCCCTTGACGGTCGCACCTGGGACGCAGCCCCTCTGATAGAGAGAGGAAAGTAGGAATTGGCAATGAACGGCAAGCAAAAACTCGAACTTACCTGGATCGGTAAGGAAAATCGGCCAAAGCTGGAGCCGCGAATTTTGCTGGAAGATCCCGGGAAGTCCTATCATGCTAAGCATAGGGTGACGGACAAGGATATCTTTGATAATCGGCTGATCTTCGGGGACAACTTGCTGGCGTTGAAGGCGTTGGAGGCTGAGTTCACAGGTAAGGTAAAGTGCGTGTTCATCGACCCACCTTACAACACCGGAAGCGCTTTCGAGCATTACGATGACGGGCTGGAGCATTCGATCTGGCTGTCGTTGATCCGTTCTCGGCTTGAAATCCTTTAGAGACTGTTACGAGAGGATGGATCGATATGGATCACCATTGATGACACTGAATGCCATTATCTGAAAATTGTTTGCGACGAGGTTTTTGGACGTCCTAATTTCGTATCCTCGATAGCGTGGGAAAAAGATCAGGGGAGACGCGGGGATACAGATATTTCATCTGCGCACGATCATGTTCTACTGTACGCGAAAAACCGTGATATATGGCGCAAGAGTCGCAACTTGTTGCCACGGACGGCTGAACAGAAATCTCGCTATCGGAATCCAGACAATGGCCCCAGGGGTCCATGGCTAGGGTGACAACGGCACAGCTAAAAGCGGCTCAGAGAGTCTTCGCTTCCCTATAACACTTCCGTCCGGTCGCGAAGTTGTACCACCGAAAGGGGAACTATTGGCGATTTTCCAAGGGGAATCTTGAAAATGCACGTAAGGAGGGACGCGTTCACTTCGGTGTAAAGGGTGATAGCTTGCAGTCATCAAGCGCTATCTCACCGATGTTCAACAAGGAGTCGTGCCGAGAACATGGTGGCCTGCCACTGAGGCTGGTTCAAACCAAGACGCAAAACGAGACCACCTTAGGAAGCTTTTGCCTGAAATCGAGCCTTTTGCAACGCCAAAGCCTGAACAACTTCTTCATCTCGTACTGTTGATCTCTACCAACCCCAATGACCTCGTCCTCGACTCCTTTGCCGGTTCCGGCACTACCGGCGCTGTAGCCCATAAGATGGGGCGGCGCTGGATCATGGTGGAGCTGGGCGAGCACTGCCACACGCACATCATTCCGCGGCTGAAAAAAGTCATCGATGGCGAAGATCCCGGCGGCATCACGAAGGCGGTCAACTGGAAGGGCGGAGGGGGCTTCCGCTATTACCGGCTCGCACCATCGCTGCTGGAAAAGGATAAATGGGGCAACTGGGTGATTAACAAGGCCTACAACGCTCCCATGCTGGCGGAAGCCCTGTGCAAGCTGGAGGGTTTCACCTACTCGCCGAGCGATTCGGTATATTGGCAGCATGGCTACTCCACCGAGCAGGATTTTATTTATGTTACCACCGCCAACCTTACACACGAGCAGCTTCAGCAACTCTCCGATGAAGTTGGGGTGGAACGGTCATTGCTGGTGCTCTGCACCGCTTTCCGTAGCAGCGGCGAGTATTCCAACCTGACGGTCAAGAAGATTCCTAAGCAGGTGCTCTCCCGCTGCGAGTGGGGACACGACGATTACAGCCTTATCGTAGAGAACCTGCCCAAGGCTCCGCCCGAGCGCGGCCAGCTATCTCTATTCGGTGCGAAGGGGGCTGATTGATATCTTTTTCAGAAAAACGATGGCAGTCCGCGACTTCCAGTATGTGCAAATTTTGCACATACTCCGCCGACGCCGGGTCGAACGCGAACGAACCGAGGAATGCTCCAATTACGAGATTGTCTCCGTAGCGCGGAGACAATTGACCTGGACACAGGGCCTTGGCGCAGGCTCGGCATCGATTGCGCTACAACCTGAAAAAGAGGAGGATGGATCGCCCGAATGAACCGTCATGTAAATGCCATTTCCGGCCGCTCTCTCTCTTCGTCCGCCTCAACGCCGGTCTTTGGAGATCCTTGACCGCATAACCGAGATCGCCCCACCCGGCAAAAACGCCGATATTGTCACCGCATTGGATGCCATCCGCGGCGAGTTCCCTTCTGTCACCGATTTCGAGCGCGACTTTCCGTCCCTGTGTTTTGCACTCGCAACCGGCGTGGGCAAGACGCGGCTCATGGGCGCCTTTATCAGCTACCTGTATCTGGCGCACGGGATCAGCAACTTCTTCGTGCTGGCCCCAAATCTGACCATCTACAACAAACTCATTGCGGATTTCACCCCCAACACGCCCAAGTATGTTTTTAAAGGCATTGCCGAGTTCGCTTCCAATGCCCCGACGGTTATTACCGGAGACACCTATGAAAGCGGCATCGGCGTGCGGGAGAATTTACAGGGGCAACTCCGGCTTCCGTGGATGATCCGGAGTGAGGGCGTCCACATCAATATTTTCAATATCTCGAAAATCAACTCTGAAGTTCGCGGCGGAAAGTCTCCCCGCATCAAGCGCCTGTCCGAATATATCGGCGAGAGCTATTTCGACTATCTTGCGGGGCTGCCGGATTTGGTGCTGCTGATGGATGAGTCTCACCGGTACCGCGCCAGCGCCGGGGTGCGGGCAATCAATGAACTTAAGCCTATCCTGGGGCTGGAACTGACAGCCACTCCTCTCGTGGAAACAGCCCGTGGCTCGGTACCGTTTAAAAACGTCATCTACGATTATCCTCTGGGCAAGGCCATGGCCGATGGCTTCGTAAAAGAACCTGCCGTGGTGACTCGGAAAAATTTCAATCCGAGCGGCATGTCACATGAAGAAATCGAGCGACTGAAGCTGGAAGACGGAATTCGGCTGCACGAGAGCGTCAAAGGTTGAGCTCGAGACTTACGCGCGGGAAAGCAACAGCGAGATAGTTAAGCCGTTTCTGCTGGTGATCGCCCGCGACACGACCCATGCAGGCCGGTTGTTGCAGTCGATCCAGTCCGATGCTTTCTTCGAGGGTCGTTACCGTGAGAAAGTCATCCAGGTCGACTCCAGTCAGACAGGCAAGGACGAGGAGGAGATGATCGAGCGTCTGCTCAAGGTCGAGTCGGCTTCCGAGCCGACGGAGATCGTAATTCACGTAAACATGCTCAAGGAGGGCTGGGACGTCACAAATCTTTATACCATCGTGCCGCTGAGAGCCGCAAACGCCCGCATCCTGATCGAGCAGTCCATCGGCCGGGGGCTGAGGCTACCCTACGGTAAACGCACCGGGGTTATGGCCGTGGACAGGCTAAACATCATCGCGCACGACAAGTTTCAGGAAATAATCGACGAGGCCAATCGGGCCGATTCCGCAATCCGGTTGCAGGCCGTGGTGTTGGATACGGAGTCTCTGGGCAGGAAGACCGCCACGATGGTATCACAATCGATACTGGCTACGAAGTTGGGGATCAGGCCTCAGCAGGTAACCGGCACCACCACGATAGCCGGGCATGATGAAACGCAGATCTTTACCACACCCGCAGAACAGAAAGCGGCGCAGATTGCCTGGGAGATGATCTGCAAGTTGGAGAATCAACCGCAGAGGTTGCCGTCGGTGAATTATTTGAAGGACCCGGAGATTCAGGCCGCAATTGTCGAAGCTGTCGAGGAGCAGCAAAGGCCCATGCAGTTGGAGATGGAAGGCATCCTGAAAAAGCCTGATATCGCTGCCGTTGTGGCTAAGACGGTTGAATTGGTCACCCAACAAACCATCGACATCCCGCGCATCCTGGTGGTGCCGAGAGGTGAAGTAAAGTCCGGCTTCAAATCCTTCATGCTGGAGCTAAACGCACTAAATTACCAGGCTGTTTCAGAAGATTTGTGGATTCAGCACCTTCGGACCAACCAACTCGATGTGCTGGCTCTCGACCGCTACGGCACGGAGGAAGCTCGACTGGAGGATTACGTGGTGAGCGGCCTGGTCGATTTCGACGATGTCTCATACGACGACCATGCCGATCTGCTCTATGACCTGGCTTCGCAGACGGTGCAGCATTTTCGGACCTATCTTTCCGAAGAAGATACGTGCAAGGTCTTGCGCTGCTACCAAAAACCTATCGCCAAGTTCATCCATTCCCAGATGCAGGCACACTACTGGGAGGAGGCGGCCGGCTATGAAGTAAAGATCAGCAAGGGTTTCACGGAGCTGAAGCCGAGCGCCTATACCTGTTCCGCAACTGAACCGCCCTTGGATTATCGCGTTTCGCCTTCAGATAAGAGCAACATGGCAAAATATCTTTTTGGAGGGTTCGACCGGTGCCTGTATTCAGTTCAAAAATTCGACTCGGATACCGAACGCAAACTCGCGGTGATCCTGGATCGGGATGCCATCAAGTGGTTTAAGCCGGCGAAAGGGCAATTCCAAATATATTACCGCAACGGGGCGGACCATCTCGAGTATATGCCGGATTTCGTGGCCGAGACGGCCGGAGGTATCTTCATGCTTGAGCCAAAGGCCGGCGATCAGTTGGAGGATCAGATCGTGCTTGCAAAGAAAGAAGCGGCAGTGAAGTGGTGCGCCAATGCCTCTGCCCACGCGCAGAGCTGTGGCGGCAAGCCCTGGCGTTATTTGCTGATTCCCCATACTGAAATTGCAGTAAACGTTACCCTCGACGCTTTGGCGGCACGGTTTGAAAGTCGGCAAAAGTAAGTGGACGGATTAGCCATGCTTGCCTCAGAAATGCAGAAGATTCATCTTACCGAATACAGCTGGAGGTAAGGCAGGATTCTATGGCAGAACACATGAGCTAGATTATCCTTGCGTCAAACATCTTGTTTTATGACGCAAGGCCGCTCCGGTGCACCTTTACCCTACGGGCATACGGATTTATAGAATTCGAAGTCGCCCTTATCGCCGATCTTGACTATTACGGCGCATTTGGCCGGGTTGCCGCCCGTCGTGAAAGTCATCTTGCCGGTGATGCCGTCGAAATTTTTTATCTTGCCGAGCTGGTCCTTCACGGCGTCGCGGTCCTTTTCAATATTACCGGTAAGCCCGCCGGTATTTCGGATAGCTGTGCACATGAGATTTATGGCGTCCCAGGTGAGCGCGGCCACTTCGTCGGGGACATAGCCGTATTTTGCCTTGTACTTGTCGATAAACTCCCCCGTCGCGCCCTTTGCGCCCGCTGCGGCATAGTGAGTGCTGAAAAAGTAACCCTTGCACGCATCGCCGCAAAGATTCATCAACTCGGATGAACCCC
>CAWGZP010000194.1:0-5001 GCA_963826655.1 uncultured delta proteobacterium | reverse complement strand
CGCAGCCGAGAGTCCGTACGATCAGCCGCTGGGAGCCAGGCATGTAAAGTTGAAGCCGGATCCGGACAACCCGCAGGTCAAAAGGGAGGTCTCCTGCTTTACTTACCCGCATTTTATCATAAAGCAGGTAGATTTCGGGGAGGTCGGGGCCGAGAGACTTTCGATCATTCCCGTGGCGCCAGGTGCGGCGCCTCCATGCCGGCAAGCGAAAGAGCAAAATGAATATGTCATCCCGTCCGACACCTGGAGCGGCTATTTTGAGGGCGTCAAGTCCGACAATGCCTTCTTCCGGGCTGCCGACGGAACCAATGGCGGTCTGGGATTTATGGTTTTCAGCGTACCTGGCCGGAAAAAACTGTTCGAGGACACGGCGGAAAAAGGTATCCAGTCCCTTGAAAAGAAAGACGGGATTCTCACGCTTTGTTACCAACGGGTTTTTTCGTCCGCGTGCTCGGCGGTTACGAACGGTTCGGCATGTCGAGACACCATCGCCGGGCAGACCGGAGTTGCGGGCGGATCGCTTGCATCCTGCGCCGGAGGATACCGGGCGGCGAAGGAAGAAATGGCGAAGGTGCGTTGCGATGCTCAACCAGCTAAGGGCGACGCATGTATCGAAAAGGAATTGAAGCATCTCGACGAGCAAAAATGGGACGACGCGCCCACGGTTATAGTATATGAGGTGGAGGTTAGCCTGGGCGGCGCATCGCCCGTTATAAGACCTCTCGGCGACGCTTTGGCCTGCCGGCCTTCGAACTAGCGCCGGCCCGGAGAATCATGCTCCAAGCCGAATACCAAAAGTCCGATTGTCGAAACAATTCCCAAAGTGGTCGAAGCAACGCAGGCCGGATGCAAGGGGAGTTGGCTGCATGTGAGGATTGGAAAAGCGAAGGATGGCTTGCGCAGTACGATTATTGCGGCAACCCCGTTACAACGTGTCCATGAGAAGGGAATTAGAGGCATGACAAAAACGGCATTGATTATAAGGCTTTCGCTGATGATATTCATTCTCCTTGTCTGGGCGTCTCCGGCCCGGACGGAAGGATTTCCCGTAAAAAGTCTTCCCTCCGTCGGCAATCCGCTGTCCGATTTTATTCCTTCGGGGTGGATAGTGGGAGATCAAGCAAGCGGCGATCTGAATGGCGATGGGATTGCGGATATGGCCGCCATCGTGGTCCAGGGAGGACCGGCCTTCGATATAAACAAAGCCGATGACGAACCTCAGCGCGCATTGATAGTTCTTATGGGTAAGGATAAGGGGAAATTCACTCTCGCAGGAATAAATGACAAACTTCTTCAATGCAAGGGATGTGGCGGAATCAAGGAGAGTGTTGGAATCAGCATCAAAAAAGGCGTTATTATCGTGAGCCAGATGAGCGGCTCCCGGGAGTTCGCCATCGAGACATGGCGATTTCGCTACGATCCACAGACACAGCGATTCGTGATGATCGGCAGGGATCTTGAGACCGGAGACGGGATGCGCGGCACGGGAAAAATAGAAAGTTTCAACTACATGACCGGTCAGAAGATGAACGAGAACTACCGGTACGACGCAAGTGGCGAACATAAAATCGCGACCTCCACAAAAAAGGAAACCGGTCCCCGGGAGGCCCTTTTTATCGAAGATGTCAAACCGAGTTACTGATCCGCTGACTTTTCCGCCCCAGAGGCTGTGTTTCAATTGCTTTACACCTACGTATCATGCCGGTTCATACTCCCGGCTCCTCAAGTGCGTGTCAATTCCTGAATGTCAAACAGAACACGCAGGCGAAGCGCTTTAGGCGCGATGGGAGGTGGGATCTCGCTCCTGCGGTTATTTGGTTTTAAATCAGTTTGGAGGATAGCTTCAGGCCGGTTCTGAACTATACAGAGTAGGGATGTGGTTGGCCGGTTTTCAGTCGTGAAGATGTCAATTTACCTTGCCACCGTGAGAAAATCCCGAGGTGGCCAGAGTGCGCAACGAAAATGATTCTAATGTGCTAACTCAGCATTATGACCTGAGGAAATCCCGGCCAATATCAATAGGGTTGGCTGCGTCCATCAGGTGTCGCGTGAAACATCGACAGGCGTCAGGTGCTTTAGTGCCTTGCCGAGATCATCGGGTGATACCTCAGCCAGCAATCCTCGTTTTCCCGCATTGATGTAAATCTTAGGCAGGCTCAGGATGGATGTTTCGACATAAACGGGCAAAGGTTTGCGCATTCCAAAAGGAGAGATCCCTCCGACCATGTATCCCGTGTGCTTTTCCGCTGTAGCCGCATCACAGGGTGTGATCGTCTTTACACCGAGAGCACGGGCCAATGCCTTGGTCGATACTTCCTTGTCCCCATGCATGAGAATAATGAAAGCCTTTTTGTGCTCATCTTCCATGACGAGAGTCTTGATCACCTGATGCTCATCAACACCAAGCTCCCTAGCTGCTACTTCGGTGCCTCCCCTTTCTTCATATTTGTAGGGAAACTCGATGAAATCGATTCCTCTTTCACGCAGCATGCGTATCCCCGGCGTAACCGGAAGCCTATCTTTGGCCATGGTTGATCCTTTATTTAAATTTCCACTACGACCCTGACAGAGGTAAAAAACATACGGTTTTCAGACCGGACATGCAAGAGGTCTCTCAATGAGACAGGTTTCTGCGATTTCAGCACGCACCTCCATCCCCGGAGTTTACAGCCCGCTTCCCGCCTGTCCGAGTTGAGGGGGGCGGCCGATGCAAAAGGAAGAGGATATGAGCGAAATACATACAGATCGACATCGGGCTTCTCCCGGCTTTAGGGGGAAGGAGGCTTGAAGAAAGCATTCCCCGATCTTTTCAAACATAGCCAAACTCATTCCGATCCTCCGGGACGTGCCGCTCATGGGGGCCACGGAGCGCTCGAGCACAAACTATAATTCCGAGGATCGAGGGCAATGAGTTTCAGGTATTTCTGAAATACGACTGTAACCCTATCCTGGTTCTTTTCTTATGCTGTCTACTTCTCTGCCCAACCTCCCGGGGCATAAAACACTGAATATGACCGAAAGATACAGCCACCTGGCGCCGGAACACCTTTAGCGGGCGGTTAGACTGCTCGATGGAAGGCTGAATGCGAAAGCCGAAAACGGGCAGGATAGCGCAATCGAAATATCTTCCATTCCCAGTTGAGCGATGTAGGATACCCGGGTGGCGTCAATTTCTCGGTCCTGCCCAATTCTGAATCGACGCATATCAATTTGCCCTCGTTGATTTCGGGAGAAGGAAAGACTGATATGTCCTGGACATGGAAAGTTGCCGGATAACCCACGGCACAACGGCATAAAAAGAGGTTTTTCCTCTTCAGGTGATCAAAAGATGTTAGGACATTGTGACTCCCGGCGGCCTTGACTTCCAGGCCCTCCGGCGAGTCTGTGTTGGAGCCATTCCTGGTGGCCCTCGCACTTGAGATGACGACCGAAATGAGGATGAAGGCTCCAACTTCGATCTTGGTGCAATTGATCGGGGCAGGTCAGTCTCAGGACACTGGCACCCCGACAGACTGGTTAAAGGGAAAAAGGAGGTTTTACGTCTTTGATCCGAACCTGGTATAAGATCTTGTGCTCCATTTTCGTGTCCATTGCGCTGGCCGGGTACAGCGTCGAGTCATCGGCAGCCTTAATCCCCGATCAGAGATCGGAAGTCGTGATGCATTCCTTCGACTATCACGGGATTTCCATAAAGTACACGGATGAGGGCGCCGGCCGGCCGCTGATTTTCCTCCATGGGTTCGGGGCGTCATCTTACTCCTGGCGGTACCTGACGAGGCATTTTTCAGAGAATTACCGCGTCATAGCCGTGGACCTCAAGGGTTTCGGACTCTCGGACAAGCCTTTCGACAACAGGTATTCCCTGCGGGAACAGGCGCTTATAATCAAAAGCTTTATTGAAAATAAATCGCTTCGGGATGTCGTCCTGGTCGGAAATTCATTTGGGGGGGCGGTCGCCATGATGACCTGCCTGGAATTTTCCGGACCACAAAGCCCGATAAGAAAAATGGTTCTTATCGACTCCCCCGCAAGCAGGCAGGATATGCCCAATATCTTCGCCCTGCTCAGAACGCCCCCGTTCAACTGGCTGGCCATCTCCCTCATGCCGCCTCGCGTAGCGGCGTGGGCGACTTTGGAAAAAGATTATTTTAACAGTAGCAAGATCTCCGATGAAGCTGTACTGGTATACGCGAGCTACCTGAAGTTGCCGGGCGCTCGCAGTGCTCTGCTCCGGACTGCCGAACAACTTGTCCCGCCGAACTTGAACCATATCCTCGAAAGATACCGTGAGGTAACCATGCCTGTTCTGATACTCTGGGGCGAGGAAGACAGGACAATCCCTCTTTCAACCGGCAGGCTCCTTGCGTCGGAAATAAGGAACTCAAGACTCATGGTGATTCCGAATTGCGGGCACCTCCCACAGGAAGAATGCCCCGAGCAGACAATAGAATTCATATCCGATTTTCTTTCGGACGATGCCGTGGCCGAAATGCAGTATCCTTGAGCATGTGAAGTGGGTTCCAGACAAGACCTGAATAGGATTCTATCTGATAATGACCGGTCCCCCAAAAATCGATCCATATAGTAGATTGGATTTGCGATGATCGAAGGAGGGAATACCTTTACCCTGGAACAGAGAATCGCAAAGTTGAGGTAAAGTTCACGATGGAGACTAAAATGTAGCACACAGCAATCGAAACCTTCTCATTCTTCGCGCTCTTCGTGATTGTGGCGGGCCTTGTGAACACGAAGAGCAAGGAGTCACGAAGAGCCGGAAGAACGGGACCAAAGGAACAGTAGCAGGAAGGGAGAAAGCCTCAATTCCCGGGTCCGGGAACCGGTTCAGGAATAAGAAGAACTCGAAGAAAGTACCCCTTCCCTCAGCAGTTTCTCCGTATGGCATCAGCGGTACTTCCATTTTTGCTCATATGGCGTTCCCAAGGTCCCAATGCGATTTCAGAATATTTCGAAATCAGGTTTACAGGGCTGGACTATGCCGGA
>CAWGZP010000193.1:0-5640 GCA_963826655.1 uncultured delta proteobacterium | reverse complement strand
GGCAGGCAACACTTTTTGCAAGATTTCCTCAGCCGTCAATCCGATCAAATCCGATGGAGCTTCCGCGATATTGAACTGGTCGCAGAGGTTTTGATTTACAAACTCGATTCGATCATCTTCGGTCACAACCAAAATGCCGGAAAAGATGTTGGACAGGATCTTATGAAAGCGCTGCACTGTGGTTCGGAGGGTCTCTTCCGCCCGTCTATGCTCCGTGATGTCTTCAAAAACAGTGACGAAGTGTCCTTGCTTGGGCGAGGAGACCGAGATATGAAAATAACGCTCCATGGGTTGGAAGCTGGTCTCGAAAGAATGCGGTTCGCCGGAATCCGCGGTCTTCGCATACACGTCCAGGAAGGGCGCATTGCCTGTGCCGTAAAGTACACTGGCGAGTTGTCCACGACATTGTTCCACTCGAAGGCCGGTGTGTGTTTCAAAGGCGGGATTGGCAGTCAAGATACGGTAATCTATGGCGATTCCACTTTCGTCATAGATCACCTCGTGAAGAGCCACTCCCTCAGTCATGTTATCAAATAGAGAACGAAACCGGGCCTCACTCTCCCGCAACGCCTGCTCCGCCCGCTTGCGGGCAAACGCTTCCGCCACGGCAGGCGATAAAGCCTCCAGTGCCTCAAGCTCTGCATGGCTGTAACCGCCGTCGCGGTTGCCAACTGCGATCATTCCGATAGTTTTGCCGGCGAAGATGAGCGGCACCCCCAAGAACGCATTCAGTGCTGGATGTCCGGGAGGCGTACCGATGCCGTCGGAATGCTCCGCCGGATTATTTGTGAGCAAGCTTTTCCCGTCCAGCAGAGTTCGGCCGTATAAGCCGTGAATCTTAAAATTGCCGGGCGGTCTGCGATGACCTGTTTGGTCGTGCATCTCGCAAAGTTCCCATCCAGGGTCGCTGATGGCAATATCATGCAGAAAGCCGTCAGGGCCGATTTCTCCGATAAACCCGAACTTGCTGCCGGTCAACTCTTCGGCGACTGCGAGGCAAGTGCGTCCGAGATCTTCTTCGGTATCGCAGGTCAGAGCTTCCCGAAAAATCCGGTTTATTCCGTTCATGATCGTATCTTGATATTTTTTTTCGCTATCCCGCAGCGATTCTTCTGCTTGCTCGCGATTGGCAATCTCCTGCCTCAAGCGTTCGTTCGCCTCTGTCAGCTCAGCAGTGCGTTCCTTGACCCTCTCTTCGAGTTCGTCATGGGCTCGATGCAGCGCCTCCTCTGCACGCTTGGTAAGGGAAATATCGCTGATCGATGTTCTGCACCGGCCCCCACCGTTTGTATTCTCAATGAATATACTCTCCAGCCTTGCGTCAAACTCTTCACCGCTTTTTGATTTCAGCCTCAATTCACAGGTTTGCCGCTCCCTGGTCTTGAATACCGTCATAATATGTAGCCGCACTTGTTGCCTGTCTTCCAGATTCACGTGGAGGGGGAAAATGGTCCCGATGAGGCGCGCTCTTTCAGTGCCCAACCTTGTGGCGGCTGCAAGATTGGCTTCCAGCACCCGCCCCTTGTCGTCTAACCCCAGATAGCCAATGGGTGTGAAGTTATAAAGGTCAGCATACCGCTCGCGAGATTCTTCAATCTCAACATGCGCTTGACGGAGTTCTTCATTTTGCATCTCCAATTCAATCTGATGAACCCGCAACTCATGGATAACGCTTTTGGCGTCCTCGACGGAGATATCCTCCGGCGGGTCCACGCGGGAGTTCATTCTCTTTTCGGCAGCCCTGCGTAACCTGCCGTCGTCACCGTTTCTGTTTTTCATAAGAATTCTCTGCGCCCTGAATAAGTCGTGGTCCCATCATCCGAGGTGTTTCTGAGAACTCCTCCGCCATCCCTTTCCAGCAGCAAGATTGTAACAGCATAAGAATCATTTACCATATAGATATTTCGACTGGGCGATATACCCACTACTTGCTTAGGCCGCGGTGACAACTCCATACGCTCTGAAGAGTTTCATCAGATTATGGCAGGCACAAATCAATTTCACATTCACTCCGTACTGCGTCGGGAGCACGGCGAAGAAACCTGAAGATGCCCGTGGCCTTGATTTGCCCAAAAATCGGCCCCACGTTTGACTCCTCAGTTTGTATTGCAGACCAGTTTATCCTTGCGTAGACGACCTTTGTCGCCCGGTTGGCCGGAAACCCTCCCTGTTGCGCATGATCGCGGACCAAAGCTTCGCCGGTACGATATAGACGCAATAGATTTTATCCTGGTGACAAAGCTCTGAAAACAACTTGACAAAACCTCGTTTTAAGAAACATATGTATGTACATTGGGATAAGTCTATCAGAAGCAGTACATCCGCCCGTTGGAGAGTCCACATTTTATTCCGGCCTGATTCAACATTCGGAGGACACCATGAGCAATTGGGAAGCTAAAATCGACATCAACAGGGTTTTTGTTCTTCAGCCCACCCGTCCGACAACCTATTTCGGTGTCGGGGCGATCGGGAAAATCCCTGAAATACTCGAGGGAATGGCCAAAAAAGGCCAAAGCAAGATTCTCGTCGTCACCGATGCAATAGCCCCCAAGGCAAGCGGCGCCTGGGATACCGTCGAACCCGCTCTGAATAAGTACGCCAAGGAGTGGAAGCATTACGATAAGGTCCGCCCGAATCCGACCTACCATAACTGTGAGGAAGCAGCAGCCATGGGAACAGCGATGGGAGCTGACTGCATTCTCGCTATTGGAGGCGGCAGTTCTATTGACACGGCCAAAACTGCGGCCGTTCTCATGAAGCACCCGGGAAAGAAGGCTGTCGATTTCTACGAAAAAGCCGAGCCCATAACTGGCGCCGTGCCGCTCATCCTGATCAATACCACTCATGGAACCGGTTCCGAGTGTGATAATTTTGCCGTTGCCCAGTCGGACGGGGAAGATAAGCCGGCGATCGCTTCGCCGCATATTTACGGTACTTTTACCATAGAGGATCCGCGACTGACCGCGGGGCTGCCGCCCAAGCAGACGATTTCCACTTCCATTGATACCTTGAACCACGCGATTGAGGCGGCCACGACCATCACTACGAGTCCCTATTCAATCGTCCTTGCAAAGGAAGCCATCCGGCTGGTATCCACATACTTGCCCACGGCTAGCGCCCAACCATCCAACCTGACTGCAAGGTATTGGCTCATGTACGCTTCAGCCATTGCGGGTATCAGTTTTGACCTGGGTCTCCTGCATATTACTCATGCTCTTGAACATGCCATGAGCGCAATCAACGTCCAGGTCACCCATGGCGATGGGTTGGGCATTATTTTGCCGGCCATGATCAAGGAAATCTATCCGGCGGTGCCCGAGGTGCTGGCTGAAGTTTTCGAGCCCTTCATTCCTGGTTTGAAGGGGGTTCCGAGTGAGACCGACTATGCAGTGGATAAGTTGAAAGAATGGTTGAACTGTGTGGGACAGGCCACCAGCATGAGTGGTTACTTTACCCAAAAGGATGTCCCTGCCCTGACTAAAATGGCATGGAATTCTTCCCTGTCCAAGGCGTTTTTGCCCTTGGCGCCGGTCAAAGTGGATGAAATGATGGTGGAGCGCATTTTCGCGAATTCGCTGTAATGGAAAATCTCACGTCGATTCGACCGCGACAATCGGCGCTAATCCTAATTCACGCCGATTCGTGACGGAACGAGTCGTTTGATATTCTTTTCTCGGCCGGGCTAAAGCCGTTCATGTTGCTGGCATTAGTCCGGCCGGTCTTTTTCGAAGAAAACTGTTCTCGCTTTCGACTTCCACTGCACTCCGAGGTGGTTATCCATGGTTGTTATCCATCTGCTGTCCCGCCCTTTCCAGTGCGGCCACAAATTTTCCAACGTGAAAAACTCCACACTTGCTCTCCTCGCTGTTATGAAACCCGCCCACTCAAAAGCTCAAGATGTTCGAATCATGATGAAATATTTTGGAGTGTTTTGAAGAGTCTCCGGCGGAAAAATTGCTCGAATGGGCAAGCTCGTGAACACTCGTTCCGATTGTGAACTCGCTCGGAACGGCCCCGTCGGTGTTGGCAGAAATCACTCCAGCCGTACTCTGCACCCATCATTGTGCAGTCACTCGGGCAGGTCGCTTCGAATGGCTGAAGGGGCGCCGCCTTCTTTGATGCCGATACAATGAGTCGGCCTTTGTGAATCTGATGTTGTCCATCCTCAAAAGTTCACGCTGCGCCGCCCGGCAGGGAAGGCAAGAGTGCGTCCTCCGTCTTGATATAAATTCAACAATGCTTACCATTCCACAGTGAATATCCGAATTGATCTCCTAAGCTAGTCTGGGAGTGGTCCGTTCGGGATGAAATCAAATAGAGGTCGGAGAGATTGATATGGTGAGCAAATTTGGAGAAGGCAAATTCGAGGCGACCTGTTCCCAGTTCGCCAGTGGCGATATGGGCCAAAATCCTTTGGCTGAACAGTCCAAAAGAAGTTTCGAGCAGTACTCGCAAACTTTCGGAAAATACCTCTCGGACAAGGAAGGGGAGAAGAATTCTTCGGAAGAAGAAACGCTGAGGAGAGAACGCGCCAGGAAGGCGAACAGAATTTACAAGCAGGTCTGCGAAGAGCTTCGTCTAAGCGCCTTCTTCTTCAATAATTTCCGAGACTGGAGCGAATACGTTGACGGCAGGATGGGCGATGCGGAATTTTACGGCCATGCTATGACACGGGCTCAGCAGATAATGGCGGACCAGAATTGAGGAGGGCATCAATCCGGTTGGCCAAAAACAGGCTATAGTTCCGATTAGATAGAGTCGGAGATCATTGTCCCGATTACCTCGCTGGCGAATGAGCCGCATTTTGAGAGAATTCAAATGCGGCTCATTTGCTTTTTTATGGTTGCGCTGTTGCATTCGTACTACGGCCTCTCCGATGATAGACTCGCTCAAGGGGCCGTGAGTCATGTCGTCCATGATATCCGTGCAATCCGTGGTTAGGGTTTGACCTTGGTCTTTCCATTTATCAGGTTCTTCGCGTCCTTCAGTCCTCGTGCACGTGGCCCGGTTTATCCAAAGTGCGGAAAAGCGCAGAATTGAGAGTTTCTTTTTTCGAGTCGAAGAGATGGCGGTTTTGACGGCGCACTTCTTTTGCTTCGGCGACAAAACACTCCATTATGCGTATGTCGCGTTCCGTAAGACCGCTTCCCCTAAGTTTTTGCCAGGCCTCGCAGAGGAGGGCCAGTATTCCGAAAGTATAAATGGAAAGGGTCGTAATGCGGCGAAGCAAAAGTTCCCTGTTTCCTATGCGGCCACTGGCGATCTGCCTGCCATATAGGAGCAGACCGCCCAGGAGCAGGAGCCTGGCAACCCTGGCGCTTTTTTTCGCTTCGCCCAATGCGTTGCGCATAACCTTGTTCCCGAAGCTGTCAGGCCATTTCTCACTTTTTAAGAAAAGCCTTGCGAGTTCGAAAACAAGCGAAAGAAAGGAGCGGCCGGATTGCTTGCGCCTTCTTTCGATATGGCGCATGCCAAGAAGCGCCGGGTAAACCGAGTGCACCTCGGTAGTCCCTTCGAAAACGGTGGCAACTCTAAAATCGCGCATCCGCTTCTCAAAGGGCAGTACTTTCAGGTATCCGGCCCCGCCCGCAACCTGGAGTGCGTCATAAACGGCGTCCCATGCGCGTGTGGTGCCGAAAA
>CAWGZP010000192.1:0-3763 GCA_963826655.1 uncultured delta proteobacterium | reverse complement strand
GGACGCCCTGCGCCGCCATCGAGTTTCATCAATCAAACTCCTAAAACTTCCTGAATATAGCCCAGCTTTTCCAAAATTAAAACAGCTATGCGGACGATGGAGGTAGGAGAATCGGGAGTGGGGGCGGGACCATGAAGCTCATGCCTCCGCCTCAGGTGAAGCCGGCGATGTCTGTCGTTTTCGCATTTCTATTCTTTTGGCGACATCACGTCCAACTTCGAGAATTTCCTGCGCAATAACAGGCTTTTCTCCAAGGAAGATTTGCAACCCTGCAACCAGCGGCTCCAAAATTGAAGCACCGGGGTTTTTTTCAAATGACGCGAGGACCTCCTTCGCATAGCCGGAGGCCGCAGCATTTATGAAAAAGACGGTCAGTTGCCCCACAAGGCTCTTGGGGTGGTCCGTATGCGCGAGAAATCGCGATGCAAGGTCAATGGCATCTTTCCATTGACCGATAGCCCCCAGTTTATCCATAAGCCGCACAAGTTGAGCCCACGCCCAAGAGTAATCGGGTTTTAGCTCAATGGCTTTCCAGTAGGCGGCCTCGGCTTCTGTGTAGCGCTCCAACTTTTCATGCAAGAGTTGCCCAAGCAGCGTCCATGGGAAGGGATCGTCGGGGTCCGGTTCGACGACTTTCCTGTAAGCGGTCTTGGCTTTCTCGAATCGCTTTAACTCCTTATGCAGCAGCCACCCAAGCTGAGCCCACGCCCAAGTGTAATTGGGATCGAGTTCAATGGCTTTCCCTAAGCAGCCTCGGCTTCCTCGTTGCGGTCCAGTTTTTCATGCAGGAGCCACCCGAGGTGAGCCCAAGCCCAATCATAACCGGGGTTTAATTCAATGGCTTTCCGGTAAGCGACCTCGGCCTCTTCGTAGCGCTCTAACTTTTCATGCAGGAGTTGCCCAAGCTGAGCCCATGCCCAAGCATAATCGGGCTTTAATTCAATGGCTTTCCGGTAGGCGACCTCGGCTTTATCGAACCGCTCTAGCTTTTCATGCAGGAGCCATCCAAGTGAAGCCCACGCCCCAGTGTCATCGTGGTCCAATTCAATTGTTTTCCGGTAAGCTGCCTCGGCTTCATTGAACCGGCCGGTGTTTTCATGGAGCAGTGAGGCAAGGTGTAGCCATGCTTCAGCATTTTCCGAGTCGAGTTCAATGGCTTCCCGGTAGGATTTCTCCGCTTCCTGGAGATGGTCCACACTTTGTCGCAATTCGTCGCCGCGCGCGATCCAAGAAGCTGCATCCCACGGTTTCACTGAAGCGGCAATCTCGGCATTCTTCCCCAAGAGCACGGGTGTTGCGTGCGATTGTTCTTCTTCTGGAAATTCCAGATCTAAAGCCGCTTTCATGCGGTCTAGCGACTCTTTTAAGGTGGACGGGATGTCCGGAATTTTGAACAATTGTTCGGGAGTTGCCCCGAGTATCTTCGCTTGTAATTCTCTCGATGGGATTTTTTGTAGAATCGTTTCGTAAGCCTGATAGTGGTCCTGTCGCTGCCCGCTGTCGAGTTTGCAGGCTTCATCCGCCACGGAAGCAGCTGCCCGAACCAGGGGCTCGCTTTCGTAGAAAAGGACCATGAAGTTCACTACGGCCCCGATACGACTCGAATGTCCGCCCCGTCGCCTCATCAGGTGGTAGATGTTGTACATACGCTCGGCCACCTGGTACAATTTTTTACGCCCCTGTTTTTCGAAAACAACCACCGCGCCACGAGAGATCAGGCGGTTGAGAAGTGAGCTTGTCTTATTCACATCGACGCGGGCAGCCTTTGCTACCTGCCTGGCGGTACACGGGTCCCACAAGTCCATGAGGGCAACGAAGACCTTCCGCTCCAGAGGGGGAAGCCCTTCGAGGTGGCTTTTAAAGTATTCCGTATGCTCGTCGACCAGTTGTGTCAGGTCCAGCATCAGTTCGCGCAATGAGATTCGCGCGGCAAATTTTGCAATAATCGACAGGAGCCTGGGGTTCCCGCCTGTCAGGATTTTAATAGGCCGCACGCGCTCCTCAGAGAGGTCTTGCCTAGTGATCGCATGCCACATTGTCCTGCAGTCATCGGTATTTAACGGCTCCAGATCGTGGACCTTGAGCAACTCATACATGGCCTTTCCATAATTCTCTATCTCATTGAATCGGCTGGTAGCCGTGCCGAGCAGCATAAGGCGGGGTTCGTTCTGAAGGGTGTGGCGCAGTACCCACGCGTCATTGCCATCTATTTGCTCTCCTAGAATCATGTTCAGATTTTCTACCACCAGAAGAAGGCGCTTATTTTGTTCATCGGCGAAATCCATGAGCTGTGCCAGAGTACGTTCCCGCAACCGCGTCTCATCTTGTTCAAGTTTCAGCTCTCCATAGATTCGCCGCCATTTCTCCGATTTTGTCTGCTCCCCCAAATGGAACAGCGCTTCCAGCCAGAATTCTCCCGGAGTACAGACCTCGTAGCTGTCTTCGCCGAAGACGATAGGGAACCACAGTTCTTTAAGCTCCGCATCGCGCCTGATTTCCGCGACAGCACGGAGCACCAGCGTCGTCTTGCCGACGCCTCTTGGGCCGACAATGAGAATATGCTGATTTGAGCCGCTCGTATTGTTACGTATGGTTTCCAAAGTCAGTTCCAGGTCGGCATGGCGGACTACAAAGGAACTGATTAATTCGTCGCTTGTGAGAAAAGCAGGGTTGTATTTCATCATCCGCTGGGTCATCTTTGGCTACTCCGTTGGGAGACTGGCACGTAGCTGAATTCGAAACGAGCCTTCCACCAGTCGCGCAGCAAACGCGAAACGAACCTGAATTCGGTTCCCACTTTCTGTAAGTAACCGTCATGCTCAAAGATCCCGAAAATTTGCTGAAGAGCGTCCTTGGAAGTCAGGTTTGCAAATGTGTATTGTTCACCCAGATAAACTGCCGCATCCGCGGTGAGCCCGCCAACCACGGCCGCCTCCGTGAGAAGCTCCAGGGCCAGTGGGTAGGCTTCGAGGCCGAGCACCATTTTCAATCGTTCTTCGAGGTGGCTTAATTCTGCGTGTCCTGATGTCCCCAACATCCGTGTGCTATAAACCTCCTGCACGAAATCCCTTGTAACTTCTTCGCATCCACGGAGCTTGCAACTCGTATAAACAGCATAGAAAAATGTTTCAACATGATGAGGGATGCAATACCCGAGTAATTCCACAATTGTTTCAGAGACCCCTTCCTGAAACCGGATGCCGTACTGGTTTGCAAGCGCCTCAAGGCACCCGGTTGCCGTCTCGGGATCCCATGGCGGAAGATCAAAAGGAGAAAATGTGTTAAGGGTGGCGCTTAGCCCCGCTTGGCGTAAAATGGGTTCTATCCCGATTGAGCCTGTAAGCACTATCCGAAGTTTTCCTTTGTGCCGGATGCTGTTTTCTCTTAGCCAGGACATAAAACCATCCACATCTCCGATCCGCTCTGGAGTGATCTTATAATCGTTCCCCTTGAGCATCCGATTGATCAGGATGGCGATTTCATCGAAAAATATGACGACGGGCTTCTCGGAATCGGCAAGGGCACCCAATAGCCTGTCGCCTTTGGTAGTCCAATCTCCAGAGGTAAGGCCACTACGAAGGGTGAGCGTAAGATCATCGATTTTCAGTGATTCGATAGTGCCCGTGACCAGACACATAACGTTGCGGAATATGTCCAACGTTTTTTCCCATATTTTCTTGTAAGGATGGGTGGCCACACTCAGTTCCACCAACGCGTCGGCAGGGGATTTCGATTTCTGCAGATCGACTTGCAGGCATGTATA
>CAWGZP010000191.1:0-3269 GCA_963826655.1 uncultured delta proteobacterium | reverse complement strand
CGGCGGCTTCCCATTCTCACGCAAAGACCCGGACCCGCAGGGCAAAATACCATTCGAGGGCAAAGGGACAGTGCCTTGACCAACAAACAATGTTGTTATAACATTTGGTATAATAAAAAAGGAGGTCACTTCATGCGTGCTACTGTGACACGAATTGGCAATTCAACCGGCGTAATCCTGCCGAAGGAAGCTGTCGCGCGCCTCAAAGTGAAGAAAGGCGACAGTGTGTTTCTAACGGAAACGCCTGAAGGTTATATCGTTACGCCCTATGACCCTGAATTCGAGTCTCAGATGACGGTTGCCCGGCGCGGTATGGCCAAATACCGGAATGCTTTGCGCGAGCTTGCCAGGAAATGACCTGGCGCTGGCTCAAGGAGGGAATCGTTTCTGCTGTGCATGGCGAACAAATTGCTAGCATGGCGGAAGTTCCGGCATCCGTGATGCCGGGCGGTTGGCTTCGGCTCTTGCGCGTCCGCGGCAGAAAGCGGCCTGTGGCGAGCCCTCCGTGTTTGACCTGGCTGCCGCTTACGCTTTCGGCATTATCAGGAACCATCCCTTTGTAGACGGCAACAAGCGCACGGGCTTTCTTGCGGCCTACTCTTTTCTTTCTCTCAATGGGTGGGAATTGATGGCCTCCGAGGCTGAGGCTGCGACCATCGTCCCGGCCCTGGCAGCGGGTGAAATAGATGAGGCCGCATTTTCAGATTGGCTCAAGGCCAATTCTGCCGTTCTGCCAACACAAAAATAGAAGAAATTCCTATCAGTGCATTTGTGAAGTCATTATTTTACCATCTCTTCAAATTCGCGACGCAGAACTCGTGTACAATCTCCTTATTACGGTCCACCTTTTAGCCTTGGGATTGATTCGGTCCCGAAGAAAAAAACTGTCGTAAAAACCGGCCGAATCATCTATTTTCGGGAAAACAGATGATTCAGACGTTTTTCAATATAAAGAGGGTTCAAACGTTGAAGTCCGATGCGGCACACCTTGCTCTGAAACGAAATGGAGAGGCTAACAAGCTAACCTTCGAGGACAGGTCGGTGCATGACTGGTACCGATTCGTGCTATCCTTTCCGCCCCATCTTGTGCGAACCTACCTCGACCGCTTCGGAATAACAGAGAAGCAACGGGTCCTGGATCCTTTCTGTGGGACCGGCACGACAATCGTTGAATGCAAGAAGCTCGGAATATCTTCCTTGGGGGTAGAGGCACACCCCATGACCGCGTTTGCCAGCAGGGTCAAATCCGATTGGACCGTTGATCCGGCAGGACTTGGAAAAGATGCGCGGAGAGTCGCCGAAATTGCCGAACAAAAATTCAAAAATGGGAGAAATGAATTTAGTCTCCCGCCTGACGCTGAAAAAATCCTGCTAAGAAATTCAATCAGCCCAAAGCCATTGAACAAGGCGCTTGCGCTCCTTGCGGCTTTAAATGAAGCTGGGGACCCCGAGTTCAGGGAGCATGAATTGCTAGCATTGGCTAAAACACTGGTTTGCACGGCTAGCAACCTTAGTTTCGGACCTGAAGTCGGCGTGGGAAAAATAAAGAGTGATGCGGCGGTACTTCTGAGCTGGCTTGAGAATATTCGTATCATGCGCCAGGACATCTCAAAGCTGAAAGACGGGGCGGCCGTAACCAGTCAAATTTCCCAGGATGATTCAAGGCAGGTGATAAAAGAACTCGAACCGCGATCCATAAACGCGGTGATCACCTCCCCGCCTTATCCGAATGAAAAAGATTACACTCGCACTACCAGGCTGGAGTCGGTCATCCTCGGGTTCTTCAGTAACCGAAAAGAGTTGCAGGACCTCAAACGGAAGTTGATTCGATCAAATACGAGGAATATTTACAAGAACGACACGGATGATGCGCATATCGACAATTTTCCTCAGATTTTGATGCTGGCTGACGAAATAGAAGGCATGCGTGTCGAGCTTAAGAAGACCAGTGGATTTGAACGGCTTTATGCCAGCGTTACGAAGCAATATTTCGGCGGAATGGCCCGCCACCTTGCAAATCTGCGGCAAGCGCTTGCCCCGGGAGCATGCTTGGCGTACGTGGTGGGCGATCAAGCTTCTTTCTTTAGAATCCTGATAAAAACCGGTGACCTGTTGTCCCAAATCGCGGTCTCGCTTGGTTATGAACTGATCGGCATAGACCTTTTTCGAACCCGGCTGTCAACCGCAACCCGAAGCCAACTCCGTGAGGAAGTTGTACTGTTGCGCTGGCCAGGTTGAATGGGGCCCAATTGAAAACCTTAAAAAATCGCTATGCCCGAATAATTGAGCGGATTTTCCTTTCCCATCACGTTGAAGGGGTGGAAGAGATTTTCTTTGAAAGAGACGAGATTGTGAAGTCGGCCGGTGAATTGGGGATAAGACTGCCGAAAAATTTGGGAGACATTATATACAGCTTTCGATACAGGACGGCACTTCCCGATTCGATCAGAAGCACACTGCCTGAGGGCAAAGCCTGGGTAATAAGACCTGCCGGAAGATCTCGCTATTGTTTTGCAGCGGTCGCTCCAGTCGAAATAGTTCCAAATCCTGCTCTTACAGAGACGAAAATCCCGGATTCAACTCCAGGTATCGTGGAGATGTACGCTTTAAGCGATGAACAGGCGCTTCTCGCCATAGTCAGATATAACAGACTGATCGACATACTCACCGGGGTGGCCTGCTACTCCCTTCAGAATCATCTACGGACTTATGTAAGAGGAATAGGCCAGGTAGAGAGCGATGAAATCTATGTGGGGCTGGACAACCGGGGCGCCCATTATGTTTTTCCGATACAGGCCAAAGGTGGAAGCGATAAATTGAACATGGTTCAACTTGAGCAGGATTTCGCCGTATGCGCTGAAAAATTTCCTAATTTGGCCTGCAACGCAATAGCTGCTCAGTTCATGAAAGACGACTTGATCGCTCTTTTTCTCTTCGAGATGGGAGATTCCGGGATAACTTTACTTAACGAGAGACATTACAGGTTAGTTCCCGCTGCCGGAATTTCAAAGGAGGAACTCTTAACTTACCGTTCCCGCCTCCCAAGTCCAGTTCTTTGATAGTTCCCCGAGATGGCAGGCGCATAATAACCGTGCCCACCACACGCTGCCGTCAATAGTCCGGTGTCGACGAAAGATCCACCCGTTCCACTTCCAGTGTTCCCGAGAAAATCCCTCCGGTCCTTCCATCCATACTTATCGAGTCCCCCGTTTCAATCAGGTGGCCGTCGATGATGCACGTCTTGTCCGAATCCCTGACCTTCATACGGC
>CAWGZP010000190.1:0-19900 GCA_963826655.1 uncultured delta proteobacterium | reverse complement strand
ACCCCGGCATCATCCAATCGAGGATCGCGAGCCTCGGGGCCTCCAGGGACTGCAAAATTGCCCAGGCCTCATCACCATCGCAGGCAATGACCACATCGTATCCCCATTTGGTTAGCTTAGCTTCCAACAGACGCCGTGAAATGCGATCGTCATCCGCGATTAAAATCTTCATCGGGTCCTCCCCGCAAACTTTTCAAGCGCTTGTTTCAAATGTTCCATTTGGTTTGCAAGAAGACTGTACGTTTCCATCCCGCCGGTAAAATCCCTGTTTTTCCCCATTACTTCAAGTTTGAAAGCCGTTGCAACCGCGTTTCGGGCGCCGAAGTTGATAATGGAGCCCTTCAGAGAGTGAGCTGCCCGGTTCAATTGGTCGGCATCCCCCTCGTCGATGGCGGCTCGAATTTCCTCCATCGTTTTGGGATAACTTTCCCGGAATAACCCGGCCACCTCCCTAAAAAGCTCCATGTCCCCATCCACGCTTTCCAATGCTTGCCCAGTATCGAAAATGCTTTCCTTCGCGACTTGACAATGTGCAACGCCTCTGAGTGGTTCGCCTTTCACCTCATTGAGTTTCTCAATAATGGAAAACAGCTCATTCGCTTTGAGGGGTTTTGAAACGTAAGCATCCATTCCAGCGGCCAGACAGGCCTCCCTGTCCCCTTTCATGGCGTGGGCCGTAAGGGCGACGATCGGAATATGCATCGAGGTCTCCTTCTCCCGCGTGCGAATAAGGGCGGTCGCCGCAAGACCATCCATCCTCGGCATCTGGACATCCATGAGAACAAGATCGAAAGGGCGATCCTGATGCGCTTCCAGGGCAGCGACCGCCTCCTGACCGTCACCCGCTACGACCACAGTATGGCCGCGTTTTTCCAACATGCTTACAGCTATCTTCTGATTGACGGCGATATCCTCGGCAAGGAGGATGCGGAGGGGGTGTATATGCTCATGAAGGATGTGGTGGTTTTCGAGGTGGGAAGCGCCTTCCGGTTCGGTTGTACCGAAGGCGGTCGAAATGGCGTTGAGAAGTGAAGACTGTTTAACCGGTTTGTTGAGATATGCGGCCATCCCGAGTTCCCGGCAACGAGCGGCGTCGCCGTGCATCCCCGAAGAGGTAAGCAGAATAAGCTTAGTGTCCTGGTACTCGGCACGTTGCCGAATTCGTTCCCCCAACTCGAATCCATCCATAATCGGCATGTTAACGTCGATGAGCAGCAACCGGTATGGTTTACCCGATATCCTGCCTTCTTCCATCATTTCCAATGCTATTTCGCCGCTGCACGTTATGGAGGGCAGCATGTGCCAATTTTTCAGCATTTCTTCCAAAATACGTCTATTGGTGGCGTTGTCGTCTACCACAAGCACGCGCAACCGGCTTAATTCCGACAGTTTCAGGGGAACCAACACCGGGAGGGCTCCCCTCCGAACACCCAACCGCAAGGTGAAGTGAAAGGAACTGCCCTTCCCCACTTCGCTCTCCACCCAAATGCGGCCCCCCATCAGGTCGACAAGCCTCGCGGATATCGTCAGGCCGAGCCCCGTACCACCGTATCGCCTGGTTGTGGACGCATCGGCCTGGGTAAATGCATCAAAGATCTTCTTCTGTCTTTCCTGCGGGATGCCTGTCCCGGTATCGACCACGGTAAAATGCAAATGTGCCTCATCGGCCTCCATTGATTCGAGCGCCGCATAAACGACCACTTCGCCCCGGCTCGTAAATTTGATGGCGTTTCCAACCATGTTGACGATGATCTGTCTTAGACGCACAGGGTCTCCCTCGACGTTCTCGGGCACATCGTCGGAAACATGGTAAGCAAGTTCAAGACCCTTTTCAGCGGCCCGCAGGGTAAGCGTTTGCAGGATATCACCGATACTGTCGCGAAGATTGAAATGAACCGATTCAATGTCGAGCCTGCGGGCTTCAATCTTTGAAAAATCCAGGATGTCGTTGACGATTGCCAGCAAGGACTCGGCGCTCGACACGATTGTATGGGCGTACTCCGCCTGATCCCTGTCGAGTTCGGTATCCATCAGCAGTTCCGCCATACCGATGACCCCGTTCATGGGTGTCCGGATCTCGTGGCTCATGTTCGCCAAAAACTCGCTCTTCAGGCGATTGGCCTCCTCGGCCACCATTTTGGCCTTTCGAAGTTCTTCTTCTACCCTATTGCGCTCGGCGATTTGCTCCACCAGATTCTTATTGACCCTTGCCAGTTCTTCCGTCCTTTGCCTGACTTTTTTGTTCAGGAGGATATTATTTTCAAAAAGGGTGTATGCGCTCCCGGTCGACGCTATGCTATTTTCGACCCTGTCCATCAAGACCTTGCGGATCTTCTCTTCTTTCTGCAACTTGGATTCGAGAGCCCTGACCTTATCCTCCAATTCTTCCACCCACCTCATCACTATCCCCCGATCGCAACACCCGTCAGCGTCTGGTTGACGTTAACGAAATCGCATTGTTCGCCGTATGAACTGAACCCGATGAAGTTTGTTGGCTTCAGCAAATCCCCGACGTCGCTCAAAAGACCTTTTTCAAGGATTTCCAACTTTCTCAAAATACAATCACAGCCCATAATCAGCCTGGCGTCGGGAATCGCGTGGTATATCCCTTTCAATTGGTCCTCTAAATCGGCCACGATATCATCCCCTTGCGCAACGGTCAGGACAAGGCCCACATCGATGGCGCAGAAAAAAGAGAGGCTCTCATCCTCGTTAACTCTTTGTATCGAGCGCACGTACCAGGAATCCCCGATTTTCAGCATCAGGGGATACTTGGAAAAGACCCCGGGATTCAAATCCTTTACTGTGAGCCCAAGGATTCGGGCAAACTCGCTTGCCGCAGGTTCCGCATTGATTTCCGTGACAATTCTGCGGGACGGATCCGCCCCGGTGATCACCAGCTTTTTTTCCGTTGGCTTCAAATGATGGGTATTGAAAACATAAAACGGGAGCGTTGTCTCAAAAAGGGTAAAAACCGCGGCATTGCGTACAAACCGGCCGTCCGAATAGATATTGGTATTCGCGAACCTCAGATCATCTCCGGCGCCGCCGCCGATGATCGAGATGCCATCGAACCGGCTGTAGATGGATGAAATTATCAACTCTTCGAATACGGACAGGCCGTCGATCATCAAAAAGCCAAACATCTTCTCTTTGTCAAACCCTGTGGAAAGCGATAACTCTTTGCGGATTTCATCGGCAAGTTCTTGCGCTTCCGAACGGCGAAACCGGTTCAAGGGCGATATCAAGCGGGAATGCAGTTTCAGTTCGCGGGATGAAAGGCTGGCGCCGACAATCCCTCCTTCCTGGTACCCTTTGGGTGAAATTTCACCGGCGGTGGTGCAGCCGATCAACGGGCAGGAAAAGCTTTGTTTCAGTTCAGCTCCAAGTTTGACCAGGTCATACCTGGACGAGCTGAAGAATATTACGATATCCATATCCGCTTGGTACACCTTCGAAAAAAGCTCTCGGACCGCTTCTCCCTCGTTGCGGGAGACGGTTTCCCCTATCCTAACCCTCAGCCTGTCGTTTTCGGTCGCCATATTCCTTCATCCCCTGGATCATGAACGATTTAAATGCTTTTTCTCAATCACAGCCAGTTTGAAGACCGCTGGGAATTGCCGTGGCCGGGTCCGCCTCCGGGGCCGGGATGGTAAATGAAGCCGCGCTCCGTTCAGCCCTCCCTCAAGAGTTTCGAGTCTTCAATTCTGAGTTTTGGTACTGGAAAGTAATGAAATCGCATGACCCGGCGTGCGGGACAAATAAAAAGGCGTTTTTTAAGGAAAAGGAGCGGGAGCGGGAGGCTCGAATCCCTCGCCTCCTGCTTTTACGATGCAGTTTCACAAGTAAAAAACGAATACGTCATCCCCCATCAATATCTTCAGAAGAAGAAACAAATCCTTGAAGTGTGATCTCTGCCGCCAGCCGTACTATTAGTTCGACTTGAAATCACAGGAACTTGATTTCGAACGGTTTTCTCCTATTGGGATTTTCAGAGATTTTGCTCTTGCCTGCGGGGTGCCCGAGAATGAGCGGCGCCACCAACTGGTAGTTTTCCGGGATTTCGAGTTCCTTCTTTATCGACGGGTCGGCGAAGATATTGTGGGCTTCCCCGATCCAGCAGCACCCGAGCCCCTCTTCCTCTGCAAGGAGATGAAGATGGAAGGCGACCATGCTGCAATCGTAAACGTACCAATAGGATTCGCTGTTTCCATAGACGATTACCAGGGAAGGGGCGTTATAGAAGATATTGGCCTCGGGATTCCGGAATGTTTTTTCATATTGCTGCATATGCGGAAAATTATCGAGGTTCTCCAGCCACATTTTTTTTGCCGCGTCTGAATAATCTTTTATTTTTGCTTTGTCTGTGATGACAGCGAATCTGCCACGGCTGACTGTTTGAACCGCTTGGAACCCAGACCGCATCGTTAATCAATTCTGTTATTTTTTCCCTGGGCAGCACCTCACCGGTAAAATTCCTGCATGAGGTTCGCTTTCTGGCGATGGTCCTGATAGTTCCCATAGTGCGCTTCTCCTTTAAACTATGTGTATCCTTTGCAGAGCACCCGCTAGTCGATTCCCGGCCCGGGAATACGGCTGTCAAGGGACCATGCGCGTGAGTCGAAAGACTCAATCCAGGATTGGCGGACTCCCGGCCGGGAAAAGATCGGCAGGGCTGTGCCCCCGTGTACGGCGGGGACACAGTAAATCATGATCTCACACAAATCCAAGCGCCCTTCCCTACCCCGATGCGGGCTCACTTCCATCTCATGGCCGGTCGGCTCATGAAACCGCCTTGCATGGAAAGGACGTGGTGAACCGCGCTTCTCTTAGCCCACCCCCCCATAAAATGCACCCCGGGGTCGGACGAGTTGCCGCTCCGCAACATTTCATGGTTCGGGATGTCCCAAAAGGGATATGAGGTGCTGATTTGAAAGCGCCTGAAAAACGGCGGGCTGCCCTCTCCCGATCAGGGTTTGATATAAGCGTTGAGGCCGATAGTAACCGGTTTTCCGTTTACCTGGGCAGTAGTGACGGTATTGCCGCGCGTACTTGCAACGACGAGGGTCTTGCCTGATGAAGATGGCGTGGGTTCTTCCAAGTCGATCTCTATGTAGAGCTTGTTCTCCTTGATTTCGACCTTCATGGCCATGAGGTTCTCCTTTTCATTTACATGCGTGTGAGCCCGGCCGAGCCGGGACATTTTTTGAGCTAAATAGATTCAGGCTAATCAGATTCGGGCTAAACAGAAGTTCCGGTGACTTTATTTCTCCGGCGACTGTGACTCCCTCTTAACACAGAGCGTCCCATCTTTCCATCGTTGAGGAGAAGTCGGACGGAAGCGGTACAAAATAACCCGCTTTCGAAAACATTCCACCGACAGCTACTTTATCATCTAAGTTCGGTGGGATGGCTCGTAAAGGCGAAATATTGCTGTCCGATTGGCTCAATTTGGAATATAAAATGCCTGGCAGTACTGTTCGGAGAACCACGGTCCTTCCGCCTCCCTTTAAGAAAGGGAGGGAAGACGACAAATATTGCGTTTGGGACACAGTCTCTGCCGCTTAGCCCACACTGAAGGTCTACGAACTTTTCATGTTTTCAGGGGTGTTCCGAAGGGACACGAGAACTGCTCCGAAATGGACCGGGGATGAATCGCGAAACAACAGTTGAGAAAAAGCCCCCGGATAATGGGTGGTTTGCCGCAAAAGGCGGCTGGTTGCAGCTCGACTTGATCGATTGGGCAAAGCTGCGGCGCTTCAGGTGGGTGCCGATAGCCTCGGCCGCCGTTTGGGCCCTGGTCGTCTGGATCCAGATAATACTAAAACCCAGGGGCGATTTTCCGCTCCATTTCGAGCTTGGCCGAAGGCTCGCCAAGGGTGTTTTTATATACAAGGACGGCCTCGATTTTGTCTATCCGCCTTTTTGGGCGCTGATTCACGCTCCGCTTCATATTTTTGGTTTACATGCCGCCCAGGTGATCGTCTTCCCCCTGTCAATTGTTGCCATAACGATACTTGTCCTGACGCTCCGGCGTCTTTGTGAACAGGACATGCCGCTTTCACCTGACGCCTCTTTCTGGTCCGCAACACTGGCCATACTGTTGGCATGCCTTTTCCTGGGACGAGACCTCCCGGAAGTGGGAGTCAATACTGCCCTGGTCGCGATGACATGGCTCTCGATTTATTTCTGGACCAAAGAGCGCGACGTCGCAGGCGGGATCGTTCTCGGCATGGCTGGGGCCTTGAAGTGTACGCCCCTTCTTTTTGTTGCCTGGTTCATCCTCAAGCGGCAATGGAAGATCGCCGCAACGGCGTTGGCAGCCTTTGCCGTTTTTACTCTGAGTCCGATCCTGGTAAGCGGCCCGGGGCAATATGCCCACATGATGGAAACCTGGGTCGCGGGCGTTGTCCACGGATTAAGCGAGCCCGACCCTTCCCGCGGACCTCTTGGAGAGGAGAAGGTTGAAAACCTCTCGCTTCGCCCCGCCCTCGCGCGCTACCTCATGCATTTGCCGTACAGGCATAAGGGAAGGCCGGAGATATTGGGCGACCCAAACCACCCGGACGACCCACCAAACCCTTACTATTACCAATTCCTGGATTTGCCGGTTTCCCGAGGCTGCGATGCTGACCCGCTTCGTCATGGCGGCGCTGTTAATTTGGTCGGCCTGGCTTATGCGCCACAGGCCAAAAGATCGCAATTCCCCGGATGCGATCTGGGAGTGCGCGGCAGTGTCAATCCTCATACTGCTTTTCTCGCCCATAACCTGGGTTCAGCATGCTGTCGGGGTGCTTCCCGCCCTGTTTTTGATCTGCCGTGCCGTGTTCACCGGCCGGAGGTTGTCACGCTGGCAAACCGCGGCGATGGGAACTTACGTTATTTTCTGTGTAATAATGAGCAGATTTTTTTGCGGACGTGAATTTATAAAATTGGCAAACTCTTACCGCGTGAAAACCTTGGGTTTCATTCTTCTGTTGAGCGTTGTTCTGGCCTTAAAATCAGTGAAGCATGAAGACGAAGAGCCAGTGAAGAGTGAGCCGTGAAGAGGGGCTCCACGCCCTGCACTGATTTCAAAAATCCAGTTAAGACATTCATCGATAATGCCGAATAATATCATAATACTGTGGCAAAGCAGGCCCTCGGCAGGTGCCGCTTGACGCTTGGCAGCGTGAGCTTGCGGGGTTTTGCTTTTCTATCACCTTTGAAACACTGGGAAAAACCATGCTTCAAAAAGGCGAAACGATAGGTCAAACTCCGCCAGGTCTTTTCTCGGACCTCGACGATAAGGAAAGAATCAAGCTTTTCAATACAGGCACGATTCGATCCCTTGCCGCAAAGCAGCTCCTGTTCAAAAAAGGTGCTCGCGACAAGGCCATATATTGCGTCCTGAGCGGAGTCCTGGAAGTTCATGCCCCCGATTCGGATAGCAATGGGTTCAGATTTAAGCCGGGCGATTTTATTGGAGAGACCAGCCTGTCGGCAGAGGCGGGTAGAATATCGTCCATTGTAGCCCGTGAGGCCTCGACCGTATTCGCGCTGGATACCGCAGCTTTCGAAACCCTGGGGAGCCAAACCCGGGCGGCAATTCTCAAAAGGCTTCACGACGTGGCAATTGCACGCGTAGATGTGCTCTGGAAACAAAAGGAGCGCGCACGACTTCGACAAGCCGCCCTGACAGGGTATCTCAAGAAGTCCAGGAAACCCCTTGGAGAGTACTCGCAGTCTGAAATAATCGCAAATATTGTGAAAAACATCCCAAGACTTCCTCTCTATATCACCGCACTCTTTGAAATGCTCGTAGGTGAAAAGGCTTCGGCAAAAGAGGTGGCTGCCCTTGCAAAGCAGGACCCCTCGCTCGTGGTGGACATCCTGAAAACTATAAACTCCCCCATGTACGCCCTCCAGACGGAAATTGCGGACGTCTTCTATGCGGTTACGTACCTGGGATTCAATCAGGTATACCAGATAGCCATATCCCGCAGCCTGACGAAGTCGATTCCGGATTCCGAAGAATTCAGAGATATCTACCGCCACTCTCTTTTCCTCTCCTATATCGCCACGGAGCTATGCCTGCCATACGACAGAAACAAGTCTGCACTTCTGAGCACGATCTGCCTTTTGCATGACATTGGGGACACGGTGCTTCTGCTTCTTCGAAAACAGAACCCGAAATGGTCCCTTTTTATCGAGATGCTTGACCCTGGTAAGCTGGGCGCCATACTCCTGGAACAGTGGAACATTCCGAAACAAATCTGCCTGACGGTAGAATACCAGGCCTATCCTACTTTCTGTCCACCTGCCGAAGTCCCATCGGACCAGCAACTAAATATCGCCCTCCTCTACATCACGCACGCCGTTTCCGATTACTTGAGCGGCAAGCCTGTGGACACTCTGGCTCACCCCTTCCTGGACGATTACATGCGGCTGCTCAGGTTCGACGGGGGAATCGAGCAACTCTCGCAGGATAGAGTACTTGAAGGTCTCAGGGCAAAGTCGCAGAGATTGCCGGATTTTGTGCGAAAGAGCATCGCCCTGAAGCGCCTGAGCCGTTCGGAATAACTCCATAAACCTGGAACCGGGTGCACGAAGGCGCGAAAACGCCAAGAAAGAAATAACAGTAACTCATGTCCCCCGCGACACCCAGAAACCATGAAAAGACGTAGCAATCACCCCCCTTTTGTAAAGGGGGGCAGGGGGGATTTCGCACCTCGCTTGAGACTTTTCGAGACAGTATCTCACCTCCCCCCGCGACACCCAGAAACCATGAAAAGGTCCGTAATCCGTAGGATGGGTGGAGCGGAGCGCAACCCATCAAATCTTTTCGAAACAGTCAGATGTTAGGGAAATCTCTTGACACAGATGGCAAGAGCGGTGAATCTTTTCCCTTCATTCCCATTCCTATCTATTCTCTGTTTCTTCGCGTTCTTTCGCGGCTTTTTGCGTGAAATTTTCCAGGCCCCGCAAGATCGCGAGGAGGCAGGCAGAAAAGCCGGCGTGTATGATCGAGATAAGAAGCGTTAGTAAATGGTACGGTGACTTTCAGGTCCTCAACGACATAAATGAGACGATCGGCCGTGGGCAGACCGTGGTGATTTGCGGACCGAGCGGTTCGGGAAAAAGCACCCTCCTGAGATGTATAAACGGGCTTGAGCCTTTCCAGCAAGGCGAGATCCTGGTAGGGGGGATTTCAGTCGCGGATTCTTCATCGGGGGATGTGAAAACCAACCTCTACAAGTTGCGCCGGAAGATAGGGATGGTTTTTCAAAAATTTGAACTCTACCCTCACATGAGCGTGATAGACAATATTACGCTCGCCCCTGTACATGTGAAGAAAACGCCGAAGCAGCAAGCCAGGAAGCAGGCGATGGAACTGCTGGAGCGCGTTGGCATTCCGGATAAGGCCGATGCCTACCCCAGCCTTCTTTCCGGTGGACAGCAGCAGCGGGTCGCCATCGCGAGAGCGCTTGCGATGGAGCCGGAATACATGATGTTTGATGAACCGACTTCAGCGCTTGACCCCGAAATGATACAGGAGGTCCTCGACGTAATGATCGATTTAGCCAGAGATGGCATGACCATGCTCGTGGTGAGCCACGAGATGGGATTTGCCAGAGAAGTGGCCGATGAGATCATTTTCATGGACGAGGGACGTATAATTGAGCGTGGGGCAGGTGGCGAGTTTTTTACCAATCCCAGGAACCAGCGAACGAAGGACTTTCTCGGCCGTATTCTACGGTAGTGTCCATATCCGGACCTCTCTTATCGACTGTGCGGATAGAACGCGCTCTACTGTCTGCTCTTCACTGCTCACTCTTCACTGCTCACTGTTCACTGCTCACTGTTCACTGCTCACTGTTCACTGCTCACTGTTCACTGCTCACTGTTCACTGCTCACTGTTCTCCTGCTCACTCTTTACTGCCTCTAGCGCTACAACCTGGAAAAAGCTTCTTCGAGGTGATCGAGCCAGACTGCGACAGTCTCGGGGTTTTGGCCCAGGCCGGTAAAAACCGGCTCGCTCTCGATTCCGCTTTCGGCAAGAATCGATTTCCAGCTGCCCTGTTCGTTGCCGGCGATGTCTTTTTCGGCATGCTTACCGGCAAGAGTCATCAGCGGCACGAGCATGACTTTCCGAACCTTGGCATACTTCAGCTCGGGCAGAAGTTCATCGGGGGTTGGATGTCCCTGGACTGTGCCGCAGAAAAGACGAGAGCGCTTTGCCATCAGGAGGGAATTCATGGCCGTATAAATAGCGTCGGAAGGGTGTCTGCTGTTCCCGTGTCCTATAAAAATAGAACCTTCATGCGGGTCTTGCCGCGAAAATTTATTGGCAAGAATTTCACAGACTGTCTGCATATCCTCAAAATTTGCGAGCAAAGGCCCGGCTATCTCAATTTTCTCGAGACCCGCACTCGCAGCCTGAAATCGCTCGGCATCGAGGCAAAGACCCTGGAATTCCTCCCCGGGAACGACGAGCAACGGGAGGACGACTACATGCGTAAAGCCGTCATCGCTCAGCCTGCGAAAGGCCTTTTCAGGGGAACTAAGCTCCCTGCCGGCGGTTGCGGCCCGCGACCTGGCGGTCTTTGAGGTAAATGCCCACCTGGCTTCGATTCCCGGGTGTTTTTCCCGCACCCTTCTTTCAACTTCCGCGAAAGCTCTTTCCATCCCCGGCGCATTCGTGCCATAGGCAACCAATAATATGGCACTTTTGGATTCTTTCTTCATCTCATTTCCTGGTCAGGCTCTGAAAACCTGTCTGCAAAATTACGTTCGGCACCAGGGTGACTCGAGGTACTTTCTTGACCGGATTTTCATCGACCAGTAGAATGCAACCGTAGGTCTGCTCAAGGGTTTGAAAAGTGAGCACCTCCTCCGGTTTTCCCAGGCTGACAACGCTGCCCTCCTTGAGAAGCAACAAGATATCAGCATACATCGCCGCTAGATTCAGGTCGTGAGAAATCATGATTATGGTAATCTTTTCTTCTCTTCTCAGTCGCTCCAATAGATCCATGACATGAATCTGATGCGCGAGATCCAGCGGTGCGGTGGGTTCATCGAGGACAATGATACGGGGCTCCTGGCAAATAGCGCGGGCAATGGAGACCCGTTGCCTCTCGCCGGCGCTTAACTGATCGAACTTGCGCTCGGCCAGATGCTGCACATTGGTGAATGACATGGCGCGCTCTGCCAATTCCAGATCTTTTCGTTTCTCAATCGCCAGCAAACTCAGATGAGGCGAACGCCCCATGAGGACCACTTCAGCCACCGTGAAAGGCACATCCGCGGGCGGCATCTGGGGGACTATCGCGACGCTCCGCGCCAGCTCCTTTCCCGAATAGCTCCGGATGGAGCGGCCGAGTATCTCTATTTGCCCTCTTTGCGGCCGGAGAGCCCCTGAAACGGCTCTGGCAAGAGTTGTCTTGCCGGAGCCGTTCGGTCCTATGATGATAAAAAATTCCCCTTCCCGCACTGAAAAGGAGATACCATTCAGAACGGATATCTTTCCATAGCTATGATTCAAATCTCTTACAGCCAGGGAAGTCTTCATCGTCTGGATCTCCGCAGCAACAGGATGAACAGCGGTGCGCCGACCATGGCCGTTATTACCCCCACCGGCATTTCCCCCTGTGATGGAAGAGATCGGGCAAGAAGGTCACAAAGTATCAGATATGCGCCGCCGCCGAGAATGCAGGCAGGAACAAGAACCCTGTGATCCGGTCCGAACATCAGCCTCAGAAGGTGTGGTATGACCAATCCGACGAATCCCAAAAGCCCTGTATGACAAACAACAGCACTTACCATAAATGAGGTAACCAGTAGAAGAACAAGCGGTATGAGCCGCACGTCGACCCCCATATTGGCGGCCATTTCCTCTCCCATGAGAAGAATGTTCATTGGGCGGGCAAGCAAAAATAGAGCGGCAAAGCACGGCAGCAGAGCAACCATGAGCATCAACGTCCGATGCGTATCAGACATCGAGAGGTCTCCCATCAGCCAGAAAAGAATGTTGTGGAGCCGGGAGTCCTGAGTAAGTGAGATGAGGAACATTATAATGGAGGAACAAAACGCATTGACCATAACCCCCGCCAGAATCAATGTGTCCTTTTTCATGGCGGCTCTTGTCGAAGCGATCAGAAGCACCAGTAAGATAGTGGCCATGCTTCCGGCAAAAGCGAAGAGAGCCACGCCAGGGAAAGGAGACATGCCCAGGAGGATGCCGATTATGGCCCCCACGGCAGATCCGCCTGAGACCCCCAGGATGTATGGCTCAGCCAGGGGGTTGCGCAGCAATGCCTGGAAGACGAGACCACCAAGAGACAGTGTAGCTCCGGCCAGGGCAGCAAGTAAGACCCTGGGCAATCGGATTCGCCAGACAATGCTCGACAAAGTCGGATACTGATCGGCATGGCCGGAAAGCACGGCTAGTATTTGCCTGATGTTTTGTTCGGTGGAACCCATCGAAAGCCCCAGAAGGGCGCTTATGATGAGAAGCAAACCCAGCAAAAAGGAAACAGCCAGTATACGTTTCAAAATGGGATGAGCATGAGGGGCTGTCGCTATCATCGGAACAGCTCCGGGTGCATTATCCCGGCCAGGGTCTCCAGACCGTCGATGATACGTGGCGTCGGCCTGTCGAAAAGATTTGCATCCACGATAAATATGCGATTGTTTCGGACCGCAGGTAGACTCTCATACTGTCTCCACTCGGCGCTCACCTGTTCGAGGTCCAGTTCTTTGGTCATGGAAGTGATGATAACGATCTCCGGCTGGAGCGCCAGGATCTGTTCCATGCTGAACTGGGGATAAGACGCTGGACCATCGGCCAGATTTTGTCCCCCAGCCGCCACGATCAATTCATGTATAACGGTGTTCGTCCCAGCTGAAACAATGGGGGCGGTCCCTATCTGGAAAAAGACCCGTGGGCGTCCTTTGGTTCCCGCCACGCGCACCTTTACCCGTTCAATTCTGGCGCGCATTTCGTTTGCCAGACGCTGCGCTTTTGTGGTGGCGTTCAGGAGTTGACCTACTTCCAGTACGGTATCCACGGCAGTGTCCAGGTTCCTGGGGTCGACCGTATAGACTGGAATTCCCAACGCTTCAAGCTCTGCCACAACATTCCCGGGATTGCCGTCTCGAATGGCAATACAAAGGTCCGGTTTCAATGCGACGATCCTTTCCAGATCAAGGTGCACGTAAGAGCCTATTTTGGGCAAGGCTTGAGCCTCGGCTGGAAAATCACAGTGTTGGGTAACCCCCTTCAAGCGGTCTCCCTCCCCTAACGCAAAAACGATTTCCGTGATGCTTGGGGCAAGCGACACGACACGCAGGGGATTGTCGGGTACGGACACCGTCCGGCCCGCCTGGTCCCGCACGATCCCGGATTCGCCGGTTTTGGCGACAACTAAAGCGAGCATTAGCGTTACCACTATCGCATAGAGTTTTCGACGCTTCGAGAGATGCGCGTCGTTTGGGAACTTTAGAGAACGCATAGCTTCATCCAATCTGCTAATCCTGTCCGGTCAGCCGGAACTGAACGGGAAGAATAAACCATGTGGGAACATTTTTCCCCTTGAAACAACCGGGCTTAAACTAAAGAATGGGCAGTTTCGAGGGAAATGTCTCAAATCAATCGGCCGGTCAGTCCATATCCGATGATTTCAGTTCAAACCGGATTGGAAGAAGAGCTTTGCAACTAAAAGATCTTCCATCTCTTTTAGCAGGGATAAACGTGGACTCCCTGATTGCTTTCACCGCTTCCTCATCGAACCCAAATCCCGCCTTTTTTAATATTTCGACGTCAACGACCCGGCCTTCTTCATTGATGGCCACACGCAAAAGCACAGCCCCTTCCTTTTCCAGTTTTCGGGCGAACGAAGGGTAGCACGGCATTACCTTATGAAGAAAACGTGGTCCACCGGGAGATCCAAAAGCGACGTCCCCAAGGCCATCGCCTCGAGACCCGTTCATGCCGTTTCCCGCTGGTTGGCCGGAAGGACCCGATCCTGGCCCCGAATACACTCCGGGGCCAGGATCTGATTCATCAACGGCAATCTTTGAGTTACCGGCGGCGGCTTCCTCCTTGACATCGTTGCTTGCAGGTTTAACCGTTGATTTCTCCTTGGGAGGCCGAATGTTTGCTTTGGCGGTCATCTTCCTCCGCGTTCGCTCTTTTACGGAAGAAGTCGAGGGCATTCTCCTGTCCTCGGCTGCATGCACGGGCTTTTCCTTCAGGCACTAAATCACCCTCTGGTGCCGCCAGGGGACTCGACTCGTGATCCAACGGAGGGCGGGCCTCAGACTCCCCTTCTTTCGATCCGTATTCGCCGGTTTGCGTTGACGGCATTGATAGACCCGAGCCCTGCCCCCCCGAACCTTCGCATGAAGCAACCAATTGCACTTCAATCCAATTGTGCCGGCTGGAGAGATGAGGTCCGGAGTCGGAATAAAATGCCAGGGCCAAAGCGCAATGCATAAGCAGAGAGATGGTCAAGCTGGACCATTTCTTCGGTTCGGATGCCGACACACCGGTTTTGAATAACGGCCCAAAGGAGCCGTCAGGGGATTCCGGAGACACTAACAGCTCCACCGCGTTTTCCATATCTATCGGCTCAATACGGAGCTTCTCTCTCACGGATATTGACCTATAAACAAAAGCGTTCCCGCCACTATTCGGAAATAGTATGTTAAATGATCCGCATGCCGATGTAATTACCAACAATTATATATCATTATCCACATCATCAATCGGCGTCCAAATCTAGAAAGCCATCTTTACACCACCGTAGAACCACCGTCCTGGCATCTGATATCCGTCTTCAGTGTAATGTTCATCAAAAAGATTTGCGATCTTCATAAATACGTCAATATCATTAACATGTTTATAATTCTTCAGTATTTTGTATGTAGTAATCAAATCTACCCTTACGTCTCCAGGTTCTTTCCACAGGACTTCGTTAAATGATGGATTATAGAGAGGAACGATCCTGTCATCTTCCCATAATACTTTTAGTGACATACTCAGTCTCTCAGTAGGATAAACAGTTCCAATAAAAGTGAACGTATCCATCGGCCAATCTGGTAATCGCGTCCAATCGCTGGAGCTATTAGGTTTATATTGCGAATTTGCATATGTATATGCCGCAGTTAAACTGAAATACTTACAGGGTTTCGCCTCCATTTTGGCTTCAACTCCTTCAGTTTTCCCAATAGAAGCGTTCTGATATTGATAGGTAAGATCATTAAAAATTATTTGATTATCGTAATCTATATGGAACCAGGTTATCCCCATGTTTAGCTTATCATTTAGAAAAGGCTGTGTCACACCAACGTCATAACTTGTGCTTGTCTCCGGCACAAGATTAGGGTTCCCAACCGAAACTATCTGTCCAGTAAGACCAGGAGCGCCACCATAAAGCTGATACAGGGATGGTGTACGATAGCCGGTTCCGAAAGCTGAATGAATTTTCGTGCCGGTCTTTTTGAAGATATAGGCAGCGGAAACTTCCTCTACCACCTTCGACTGGAAATCTTCATGGTCATTGAAGCGCAAGCCGCCGGTCAAAAAGAGTGACTTGTCAAAAAATGCCATCTGCGCCTGCCCGAAGAGGTCATAACCAAACCAGTCCTTGTTATTAGACTGGTACAAACCTGTCCATTGAAATAAGTCGTTATACGTCGGCTGGCGGTCCGAGTAGGTGGCCCCGTCGTAGTCGATGCCCCCTGTCAGGGTAAGCCAGTCCGTGGCATGAATGTTGTGCTGCATTTCGACATAGTTTGTGGCGCCGCCGTAGTTGGTCGCACCTGGAACGTCGGTGCTGGGGTAGAAATACTGGCGTTCAGTACTCCCGTATGCACCTTTGATGCTATAGTCCCATATTGAGGAAACTTGTTGGCTGAAAGTAACTCCTGTTAAATCAAATAAGGCTTCCACATGGTCCGTAGGGGATGCCTGATTTGCGATCAGTTGGTTCCGTGCGTTCAAGGATGGAAGCACCGAACTCAGAGCCAAATCGGAACTGGAGCTAATATTGCAGACCTCGAGAGCCATGTTATCTCCGAATTTTATGCCTGCCCCACCGGTAAAACCCATATTGTTGTACCAATAGCTATTGGGACCTCCGTTTGAAATTCCGTCAGTAGTGATATACATAGGATTGAAGTTTATATAGTAGTCTTTTTGGCCATACGCAAAACCGGCATTTTCAATAAATGTGTTGTGTGAACCCATCTCGCTCATTACTGTGGCATTGAACCCATCCTGCCATCTTTGAGGGATGATATTTACAACTCCGCCTATGGCTGAAGAGCCGTATAAAACGCTGTTGGTGCCATTCAGTACTTCGATGCGGTTGATTCCAATTTGACCAAATAGACCATTGTCAAGCAATTGGAATGACGAGTCGAAGTCAGCTGAATCTCTTAAGGGAAAACCATTATATTGGAATTGAACTTCCTTAGAGCCGACTCCACGAATATTGACATATGATGATTGTCCCGGCCCGCCTTGGTTCTGGACCATAACGCCGGGCGCAGTGTCGATGGCTTCCGGGATGGACACCTCTTGCTGGGTTTCCATGTCTTTATTAGTCACCACACTGACACTCTTGGTGACTTCAGATAATGGGGTCTCTGTTCTGGTAGCGGTCACCACAACCGGCTCAATAGTATACTGCTGTTCTGCTTTGGCCTTCTCTTCCTCTTCCCGGTCCATGGCCGTCGTATCTTTTCCCTGCTTTTCCGGTGCGACGGAATCGGTAGCCGCCGTCGTTTGCTCCTGGGCGGGACACGAGTAGGTCTGTATCGCCAGGCAACATGCCGTCAACACAACAATAAGATAGAGTCTCACTCCGTTCCTCCTTGTTATTTCACCCCCTTTCTGTAAAATAATGAGGGGGCTGAGAATTACTCTCCAGTTCCCGAGGGGGCGGATTTGGTTCTTGTCAGGGATTCCAATCCGCCTCCTGCTCCGTCCTTCAATCCATGCCCCAAGGCGCGAAATACCAGGCCGACGGCCGCGGTGGTCTTGCCTTTGCCTGTATGCAGCATGAGCAACCCTTTAGTCTGCACGAGACGCCTCCTCTACGGCCGTATCGAGCCATTTCTCCTGGAACCCGAGCGCCATGGCATGGGCCACGAGATAGATCAAGTCACTATTGCTGAAAGCGTACCGTTTATTTGCCAATGCCTGGCGATAAGCATCCAGCCGTGTATAGTTACCTGAGACGGCGGCAGCGATCTGTGCGCCGTAGGTTGCCCAGAGTTCCGGCACGCAGCCTGATGGGATGATGCCCCAGGACACCTTGTCGCGCAGGTGCACAATAGCTGCGACCGCCGCCACTACCAGTGGATCGCGCTCGACACCCTTGAAGTTATTCCTCAACAGGGTGGCATCTGCCTCGTTGAGCTGTGATTCGATTTTCTCCAACAATAATGGGCCTGTTGTCCCGAATCGTTCCAGGTGGATGATCACCGAACGCTGTCTTTCGGGTGTCAGACCGTTCTGCAGTCCAAGGGTCGCATAAACCGCGTCGTGGACAGTTCTCCCAATGAGTTCACCCAAAACGCAATGCTTGCCTGCTCCTGTGAGTGGGGTATCCGTGTGCAACCGTGCGGCGATGCCAATCTGATCGGTGCCCGTACCCGTCGCCAATCCATCGGAATAGCGGGAGTTGACGGAAAGCTCCTGTAATGCCGCCGTCTTGGCTTCGGTGGCAGTCATCACGGCAAGCACCATGGCGCCCGGGGTCAATTCCCGGCTGATGAAGAGAAGTGTATTGATCGTTCCGTGCGTGACATGCTCTTGTTCTCCGACCCTTTCGAAAGCGCCGTTTTCCTCGTACACGCTCGCCGGATCGCCCGCGCGGCCGGCATTGGTTTCAACACCACCCGTACACAACGCCACCACCTCAAGGTCACGAAAATTCGCCCGCTGAATGGCTGCATAGCGCATATTGGCCGCTGTGCCCAGTGTCGCACATTCTTGATCGGGCAAACCATGCAGGCAGGATATAACCTTGCGATAAGCGGGCGGATCTTGCGAAACGAGTCGATGGATGGGACGGTTATGCCCGCTCGGTTCACACGATTGGTGGTTGTACAAAAACGTCAGATCGTCCCGCAGACCTCCGGCCACATGGCAGGTGGAGATCACTCGGTGGGGAACGAGGAATCGCGCATAAACGATCTTTTCCTCACGATAGATTTCTACGCCGTTGTAGTACGTGCCAAGCAACATGCTCATGAATCCTCAAGAATTTTCAACGCACTTCGGTCAACTCCACACTCCGCCTGATACATTGCTCTATGTTGCCGCCGTTTTGAAGCAAACCTCGCGATTATCCGCATAGCCTTACTGGGACCCCTTGCGATTCGAACCTGTCAAGGACGGCATTGTAAGCAACCGTCATAAACAGAACCTGTTGCATTCCTCTGGTGAGCAGGCTTCCCCATCCATGAACGGCATCCTCCTCCGTTATTGCCACGGAGACGGCTGTGACTCCCAAAGACCTGGCTGTCTCGATCAGCTCCGCCGCTGCTTGCAGAGGGACATCTTCTTTTCCTTGTGTGACATACAGAATCATGCCCTTCTTCATCGAAAACCTCCATTGTGTGAGCCGTGTGCCCGAAAGCTGAACCGCCTTCAGGCAGTGGAAAGGTTTGTTTAAACGTCGAGCACTGTACAGTGCTGCGCCGAAGCGGAATTTCGGACAAAAAAAATCCCTAGAGCTAAAACGCCCTAAGGATTGCACCCTGTTTACTTGATCCTTATGCCGGTTACCCGATATCTCGCACGTACGGGTTCACCAAACGGCATCAGGCAGGTCTTCTGACTCACGGATCACTCTACTCTCCGAGCCTTCCCCTCTCGCTTGAGCGAGAAAGTGGCATTATCGGATTTCGTCCCCGTTTACAGCGGCGGGACCGCTCCCGATTTTCACGGGATTCCCTATTAAACTTATCAGTACCTGATGCTAAAAACTTCTTAGTATCTTTCTTTATACAAGTTGTTCCAACTGCTGTCAACGACACATCTCAATGTATCTTTAGGGCCAGGCATAGGCCGTCGAAGGCGGCCAACAGTATGGCTCCTTTGGATTCTTCTTGCATGGCCGAAGCGGCATTCTCCTCACTTTTTGTTTCCCATGAGGCTTGGCAGATAGACACTTACCAGTCTATCCACGAGGTGAGGCAGGGGCTCGGGTACCGACCCCCACCACCGTAACGGGTTCGGTGGTGATGGGCAGGAGGAGCTTCGCCGCTCTCGAAGCACCCACCGATTGCGCCATTGCAGGAGTGACCTCACCCATCATGGCATTGCTGATGATGATTGAGATGGAGCCTATAATGACATCGACCTGATGGGCACAATGACAAACGGCATGTTCTCCCGTTGCTCCCCGGTTGGCGCCCGCTTTCATCATCTGACCAGTGGCAATGGAGTTGGTTCCAAGTGCCCATATCTCCACATTTTCCCCGTAAGTTTGCCGGATTTTCTTTATAATCGCAGACGCCGATGCCTGCGCCCTGTCCGTCTATGACTGCTATACGCGCCAAGAGTACATCCCTTCTAAGGATTTAATCCTTTTCCAGGACGATACGGTGTTGAACAAGGTTCATCTCTTTAATATGCGCTTTAACCCAGCGCTGCTCCCCGAAGATATCCTGGATATAGACTCCGTCTCCTTCTGGCCGGAGAATATCGACACTCGACATAAAAAGCTCCTCTTCATCACCCGTCATGAGGTACGCATTGGCTTCGCACATTTAATTTTCCTCCTTCGATGCATGTTTTCGCACCCAGGCTGAAAATTCCTGGCTGCTAAAGGCTGGACAAAAATTATCCTCAAAGCTTACGGTTCAAAACCAACCCTGCAAGATACTCGGCTTTGAGATCCT
>CAWGZP010000189.1:0-39088 GCA_963826655.1 uncultured delta proteobacterium | reverse complement strand
CCTTCAGCTTGGCAAAATCGGGTCCGTCACCGACGACATATTTGGAGCCCTCGAGATTCAGGTCGAGAAACTCCTCGATGCTTTTCTCCACCGCCACTCTTCCCACATACATTAGAACCGGTCTCTTATCGGTCAAAAGACTCGGCCTGGCAGGAGAAAAGATCTCCGTATCAACTCCGGGGGTCCATTGAACAAGGTTCTTGAATCCCCATTGGCCAAGCTCTTTTATCAGGGCGGGGGTCGACACCATTACTCCAGACGAGGGGCTGTGGAACCATCTGAACACCGGATAGCTCATGCCCAAAGGGATGGGGAACCTCATGCGAATGTATTCGGGGAACCTGGTCGTATAAGAGGAAGTAAACGGGTAGTTAGCTCCCAGACAGTACGAGCGGGCAGCAAATCCGATAGTGCCTTCGGTCGCCAGGTGAATAAAATCAGGAGCAAAAGAATCGAGAAGCTCGGCTACTTTCTTGTGAGGACGTAGCGCCAGTCTGACCTGCGGGTATGTAGGACAAGGAACTGTCCTGAACATGTCGGGCGTAATCAGGCACACTTCGTGCCCCATCTGCTCGAGTTCACAGGCAATGCGCTCAAACTTCGTTACCACACCGCTGACTTGCGGATGCCATGCATCCGTGGGAATAGCAATTCTCACTTTGTTCCACCATTAGTAGCATTATTCATGTCCATCGGAACACCCCGCACCCTAAAAGATCGTTAAGATAGGTGAAGCGGAGAGACTGTGCCCCAAACGCAATATTTTTCGTTTTTCCCTGCCTTTCTTAAAGGGAGGCAGGGGGGCTGTGATTCTCCGATATCATCCAATGCTTTGGAATCCCCCTCGATCCACCTCGATCCCCCTTTACAAAAGGGGGAAGTAAAATTGGCCCCATCGACCACGGAATAAATCCGCGAAAATTTATACACAACGATACCATAGGCTATGACAACCAAGGGAAAAATTACCAAGGTGTTTCCAGTAACCGGCGCATCGTGTCAACTACTTCGGCATCCCGGAACAAGAGATGGCTCCGAGCTTTGCTATTTCGCCCTCCGTCAAGGCCACGGGGGCTTTTCGGTCCTCAAGCATCGAGGCGTAAAAAAGAATCTTTGCAAAATGCTCGAGCTTTTCCATCCGCATGCAGGCTTCCATCAGGCTCCCACCGAAAGTGAGCGCCCCATGATTGCTCAGCAGTATCGCCCGACTGCCGATTATATAGGGATCGATAGACCTGGGAACCTCATCGGTCGACGGAGTGGCGTAAGGGGCGACCGGAACTTTACCCAGCATGAGCCAGACCTCGGGCAGCACCTTGGAATCCAGGGCGAACCCGGCCAGTGTTGAAGCTGTCGCCATCGGCGGATGCGCATGCACGATTGCAACGACGTCGGGCCTCATCCGATAGGCGTGCAGATGCATTCGTATCTCGCTTGACGGCCTGAGGGGGCCTTCCAGAAGATCTCCCCGCATAGTTGTTTTTGCGATTTCATCGGGCGCCATGTCCGCCTTAGAAACACCGCTTGGGGTTATCAGAATGGATTCTCCGCCCTGCCCGGCAGCTCACGTTGCCGTCGCTTGCCACAATGAGCCCCTTGCTTTCCAGCTTGCGGCAAACCTTAATTATTTCCAGACGTAAACTCAGCTCTTGACTATCCATCCCTCTACCTCCAAAATCCCGCCTTGGCCGGCGCTCTGTCAACTCTGCCCTTGAATCTTTGGCTCTCGTGCATTTAATATTTTACAGCCTAAAGGGCGCTAAATCCGAATAAAATCTCCCAGGGGAATGAGAAAATATGATCAGGTGGTTTAAGCGAAAGAAAAAGGAAGACCGGGAAACAGCACCGGAGGATGTCGCGAAAAAGGAGATCGGGGAAGAAGAAGGGCCGTTGGAGGAGGAAACTCCTTTCGAGGAGGAGCGGCCCTTTGAGACCCGGGAACGGGCGGAAGAACTCGAACCCGAGACGGGTGAGGGGCCTCCGGAATGGGTCGACGAAGAGGAAAGTCCGGAAGATAAAGAAGATGAAGCCCCGGAGCAGGACGCTCCAAGAAAGGGTTTTTTCAAGCGCTTTCGTCAAGGACTGAAGGGGACACACGAGAAGGAAGAGACCCCTGGCCGCGGACGAAGGGTCCAAGCCGGAAGCGGAAGAGGAACTCGAACCTGAGCCGGTGGAAGGACCACCGGACTGGGCGGACGCAGAGGCGATCCCGGCAGACGAAGAAGCCGAAACTCCGGAAAAGGCGCCCCCCAAAAAGGGTTTTTCAAGCGCTTTCGCCATGGGCTAAAGGGAACATGTGAGGAAGAGGAAGCTTGGCCCACGGACGAAGAGGCCGAGTCCGAACCCGCAGCGCGGGAGGAACTTGAACCTGAGACGGTGGAGGGACCGCCGGACTGGGCGGACGAAGAGGAGGCCCTGGAAGAGGAAGAATTTGAAACCCAGGAACAGGGCGCTCCAAGAAAGGGCTTTTTCAAGCGCCTTCGTCAGCGGCTGAAGGGGACACGCGAGAAATTTGTTCACCGCATGGATCGCCTGGTCCTCGGCAAGAAGGTCATAGATGACGAACTGCTGGAAGAACTGGAGGAAATTCTCATCACCTCGGACCTTGGGGTGAAAACCACGGGGATGCTCCTGCGGCAGGTCACCGACAAGGTGAAACGAAAGCAGCTGAGCGACCCCGCCCTGTTGCGGGAACAGATACGCGATGAAATCAGGGCCGTTTTGAGCGTTGAAGCCCCTACCCTCGACTACCGCTCGAATAAGCCATTTGTCGTCATGATTGTGGGAGTAAACGGCACAGGCAAAACGACGACTACGGGAAAGCTGGCCAACCAATTGAAGCAGCAGGGTCTCAAGCCAATGCTTGTGGCCTGCGATACCTTCCGGGCCGCAGCAGTCGAACAGTTATCAATCTGGGGCGAGCGCGCGGGTATTCCGGTAATAAAGCAGAAAGGCGGATCGGACCCATCGGCTGTGGCCTTCGACGCGATCGATGCAGCGGTTTCCCGGGACGTCGACGTCGTCCTGATGGACACGGCGGGCCGCATGCATACCAAGGTCAATCTCATGGAGGAACTGAAAAAAATCCACAGGACCGTCAATAAAAAGATGCCCGGCGCTCCCCACGAGGTTTTCCTCGTTCTCGACGCCTCGACGGGTCAGAATGCCCTTTCGCAGGCCAAGCTATTCAAACAGGACATCGGGCTTACGGGGTTGATTTTGACGAAGCTCGACGGCACGGCCAAGGGTGGGATTATCGCCGCCATTTGCGACGAGCTTCAAATTCCGGTTCGCTATATCGGGATTGGAGAGCAAATCGACGACCTGCGTCCCTTCGACCCCGACGAGTTTACGAAGGCGCTGTTTTAGGAATCAGAGAACCTGGGTTTGCCGGGCCGCTCCATCCCAAATAATCCGGGTAAATAGAGCCCATTTTGCAGGCCATCAGGATCACCTTGCGACTCTTAGCAGAAGTCTATTGAAAGACAGTCTTTCAGGTTCTGGATGCCGTCATTTCGCGGTACTTTCGAGAGCTATTTGGTCATCAGCCTATAGCAGCCAATTGGGGCTTTTCATCAATAGGCGCTTAAATCCGTGGCCGGGCTTTCGCCTGGAGCTGCAAGATAGAACGAAAATCGCTCAGCCACTCTGCTGTCGTACAGAAAACCAGTCAGTTCTTCTACGAGCAGGGTCTCCGGCAAAGCATCGGCGAAAGAATTGAGACTCAAGAGGCGGCGCAGGTCTCCCAGGTAAGCTGCAATCAAATGTCGAAATCCGCCCCGGTCTACCGGCAAAGACAAGCTACTGAAATCGACCGGGTGCGAACAGGTGATCCCGATCTCATCCGAACTGACATGCAGGCCATCGACAACGGCCCCAAGGTCCCGGTCCACGCTCAGGCGGAGGATCGTGTTTCCAACCGAACCCAAAAAGGTTCGATAACGGTAGGCCCCATCCCCTCGAATCAATTCTATTCCATTGCCGAGGGTTACTGCCTGTTTGCTTTTTTGCCTTTCCTCCTCGAGAAGCTTACCGGTTCGTGCAAATAGCCCCTGATCCTGCCCTTCATTCAAGCCTTCGGTCAAACTCAGCGCAGACCTGATCGATTGAGCCACCTCGAAGGAGACCTGAAAACCGGCTCCAAGCCACAACAGGTCCTTTGAAGCCGGTTGTGACGACAGCTCGGCCGTTACCCGTTTTCGTTCTCCCGCATCATCGATCTCCAGGATACGAACTCTTTTTCCCGCAAGATTTACACAGTCGCCCAAGTCAAGTTGACGAACGATTGATCGTGGAAGATCTGCAACGGCCTCATCCGATACTTCAAAAACATATGATTCTTCCGTTTCCGGAAAATTGCTCCAAATCCTGCGTTCCAGAAGAGATTTCCGATAGCGCCATCCTCCATTATACAGTTCGATCCCCCGAAGAGTTGAACCACCTTCTGTAACAAAAGGATGTCTTGAAATTGCCGTATCTCGCCGCAACCACCCCTGTTTCTCCATCGAAGGCAGGATAAGTTCCAAGTCCAGTGCGCACTCCGGGAAAAGGTTTTGCATTGCGCCGGGAGAGATTTTTTTCTTCTCATAAAGACATGACAAGATTTGTTGCACCAGCACGCTCGGAAAAGCATTCGGCGGCGGCTTTTCCACGGTCCCTCGCCGAGCAAGCTGCATCTGTCCGAGAAACCGAAGAAGCTGCACGCCCGCCCTCTCCCCCCGGCAAATTCCCCAGAAATGGGTACTGCTTTGACGACGATTGGAGCGCCCGATGCGCTGCAAAAAAGCCGAAACTGAATCGGGAGGCTCGAAGAGTACAGCGCCATCGACATCTCCGATGTCGATGCCCAGTTCGAGAGTGCTGGTGGCAATACACAATGATAAATTGCGGCCACGGAAACGATCCTCAACTCCCCGGCGCTCTTTCGGTTTGAGGTTGGAATAGTGAAGCTCCGCAACTCCTCTAAACGGTCCCTGCCGATTGGCAAGAGCGAATAACCGGTCGCATCGCCCCCTGCTGTTGGCAAACATCAGGATTTTTCGATACTCCCAGACATGATGCAGATCACACAGAAGGTCGAGTATATCCTCTTCACTCTTCATGTGGACCAAATGGGGGACTATTTCCCGCTGCACTGAATTTATGAGGCGAACCGTGGCCGGCCCGAAACCGAAGAACTCGATCACGGTATCGACATCGGAAATGGTTGCGGAAAGAGCGATCTTTTGCACCCGCCGACCGATCCTGCGTTCCAGACGCCGCAGAAGATACAGTAACTGTTTGCCCCGGTATTGGCACAGGAATGGATGCACTTCATCTATTATTATCATTCGAACGCGGCGCACGAAGCGTTGCAACTCGGGATTGGAACTCCCGATAAGCACATCCAGGGATTCCGGAGTGATCAATACCAGGTTGGGCCGGCCGCCCCCTCGTTTGAGGTCGCCTGTGCGTATACCGAACGAAAGCCCCAGGCGCTCGATCAGTATGGGCGCAAGCCGCCGCGCAAGATCGACAGCCAATGCTCGTGTGGGCGCCACATACAGAACGGCTTCCGCTCCATCCGACCTGATTACCCGCTCGATGCAGGGGGCAAGGACTGCTTCGGTCTTTCCCGTCCCGGTGGCAGCCTGCAAAACGAGGTCGCAGCCCCCGAGGATAGGCGCAATGGCCTGTTTTTGAATTGGATGCAGGCGTTCAAAGCCTCCGAAGAAGGCGCGGTAGGTATTGGGAAGGAGAAGAAGAGGGGAAACTGGTTCGTCCTGTGGGGTTGGGAGATTTGTCATCTTATTTTTCAGGGAAAGCTACGGATGTAAGCTTTCGAGCCATAAGTCTTCAAGATTAATTTCGATCTCCGGAAAAGGCTCGGCCCGCACCTTATCATTTTCGGTAAAGCTCCCCGTTAGAACCCATTTACCGCCATCGAGACTGAAGGTGTCCATAGCCATAACAACCGGATCAATCAGCCAGATATGCCCAACGCCATGTTGAGCATAGATGGGCATTTTTTTGACTTTGTCGGTACGAAAGGTATTCGGCGAGAGGACTTCACACACCCAATCAGGAGCCACGGAAATCCAGTTATGATCTTCTTCAACCGGAAATCTTCTTCTTTTCCAGCCCGCGAGGTCCGGTACCATGGTATGCTCGCCCAACCCAATCTCAGGTTCCATAATAATGATCCATCCGCCAGGTCCGCCACCCCGACCAAAGTCATAAGGCGGTATTATTTCCCCCCCAACGCGGATGTTGTGCGCGTATGTCTCCTTGATGGTCTCGGAGTAACGATCAGTTCCCCATCGATGATTTCCCCGGTCATATTTTCGGGGACCTCGTTTAGATCTTCGTAGGTTGCCTTTTTTTTTGCAAGTTCACTCATGACCATCCTCTAACGGATTCAATGCTTTCACCCTTTGAATTGAGAATTGTTCAACACCTGCTCCTGCTGAACCAGGTCCAAGCAGTCCACCAGGGCTTTCAACTTGAAACGGGTATCCCGGGGCCGCGCCGCTTCCAGCCGATTCTCCATCTTTCGGATAACCTCAACCTCCAGGGGATGCCATCCGTACGCCCGAGCATGCAGGCAAAGCAGTCTTTCGGATAGCTCCTTCCATTCCTTCCCGGAGAGGTCGTGCATAGGATAGATGTTCAGGTTTTCCCAGTCCCGGACATAGTTTTTCTCGAAACGGGGAAAGTTTGTCCCCCGGCGAACCAGGGATCGATCATAGTCCTCTTCGCGCACCCGCTGAAAGAAATCGTCAGTGAAAGCAAAGACGGGGTAAAGGAAACTCGGGTCGGGTACACCGGGTGCAAACAACAGGCGGTCCAGAAGCATGTAACTTTTGCTGCGGCCTGAAACGTTGGCTTGAGAGATCGATTCTCCTTCATCGAACAGCAACACCCAGCCGCGATAACCCATTGCCCGGAACAGCCGCGACAGTGATCGGACCATGAGGAGAAAAGGCCACTGGCCCCGGCAGCGCACATCCTCATCCCGGTAGTCGTCATCCCGGCAGAGAGGAACTCCCCGATATTTAAAAGCCTGTCTCAACTGGCGAATTGGCACCGCCTCACCATCCAGGGCGCGGGCGAGAAGCATGGGAAATTCCCCGGGCCGGAACGCGGCATGCTTTTTCAACCGTTTCCCAGTGTCGGAGAGAGTGAGGTTTGCATGGGCCATGGCCGCCATAACCGCCTTAAACAACTGAGGTGTCCCGCTCGGAATAATATCGAGAATACCTTTTTCGGAATGGCCCCTTTCCTTCATCTGCCGTCGAGCCCACTTTTTCCACAGCAGAGGAAGCGACTCATCGGAATCGGGCATCTTGAGGTGGTGCAGCAGTTCTCGATAAACTGCCCTGAAATTATAAAATGGAACTTCGCGGGGGTCCAGATTGATCCGGCTGGTCGCGAATCCATTCCTGAGGGCCAAATCTTCAATATAAACCAGGCTATGAGTCTTTCCCTGCCCGTACGATCCGACGAGACAAAGATGGGGGCATTCGCCCGTGCCCAATTGTCCGAAGCCGCGTTCGAATTCCATTCTCAACCGTTCTTCATGGGCGGTCAGCAATCGAACTGCAACCGGGTCGAAGAGCCCCTCGCGGAGCCGTTCCACCGCACGGCGGACATTGAAACCATCTTCTCCTGCCAGCATCTGCCGGAAAGAAGGACTCCCCTCCGAGGTCGAGGTCGCGGATTGGAGCGGCAATTCCATCATGAATCCCATTTCGGCTGAAGTTGTTCCATTTTCTCCTGCTCCACTTCCCGCTTGCTGGAAAGGACCTCTTCAGTCAGATCGAAATCTTCTGCCGGGGGTGTTCCCTGCTCCGCCATATCCAGGATGCGAATGATCTGTTTGATGAAAAGGCGAACTTCGCTGAGCAAACCCATGCGCTTTTGGTTTGCGCAGATTTGCTCGACGAGTTCTTCCTTTACCAGGTCTTTTGCCTCCCACCGGTAGGAGATTTCGTGTATGCACCGCAGAGCAAGCCCCAATTGGATGAGTTCAGCCGTCTCCAACGGCGTCCGATGCAGATCGATGAGGACACTGCGATAATTGAGTTTTTGCCCCTCCCCGATGGAGCGGACCCGGCTCCAGAGCGCGTCGTAGGACTTGAATCCTTTCTCTGATGAAACCACGTCCGGAATGATGGAAAAGAAAATGTGAAGGAACCGTGCCTGCTCGGTGTTGTCAATCAAAAGCCGAAGGTTTTCATAAGCTGCATTACGAACGGAACTCGACTGGGCAACCACTGTTTCGAGTTCGTCCATTAGAAGAATGAGTCCTTTGCAACCCAGGTACCGTAGAAAGGCTAGAAGGGAACCAAGAAATCGTTTATTATTAACCTTGTTGAGGCCCTCGAAGACTTGGAATGGTTTTAATTCCTTTTTGCCGACCTTTCCTCCTTCAAACCACTGGCAAAGGATTTCACGGCTGAGGTCACGACCTTCCCGTGTTTCCCGTTCCTGGAGAGGTCTGAATCGGTTGTCCAGAAGTCCCGTCAAGGCATTGGCGAAATTGGCGTCCATACCGGGAAGAGCGTTCAGTTGCTCGCGCAGGGCCGCCAGCTTTTCTTCAATGTCTTCAGCCGAGTCCAGTTCTTCGGCCAAACTCTCCGACCACCCGCGCACGATACCGCGGATTCCGGCCTCTTCCACCTTCATGTTCTCCTTCCCGGCGAAGTCCGCCGGTAATTGGAGCTGTCTCACGACTTCGCGGTAGACCACTTCGAATTTTTGCATCGGAACTTCACGGGTCAGGACCACAAAGGAAACCGCATACCCCTTGTTCAAAGCCAGGTGGCGGATAATCGACATGAAATGAGTCTTGCCGTCTCCGTAGTCCCCATTTACGAATCGGACTTTGGCGCCGCCCTCCGCGATGTAATGGTCGAGGTCGTCTTCGATAAACCGCAGCCAGTTTTCGCGGCCCACGGTAAAAAAGGACACATAGTCGATGGGCACGGTCCCCTTGCGAAGTTCTTCAATTATTGCCCTCGCCTGAAAGGGCTTCAACTGATCGATTTTTTCTCCCGGCATCATGGCTCGACTTTCTGAAAAGAAATTCCAGTGATCTGGCGCCACTCGCCATCGCAGTCAATTAGCCAGAGGGAATTGTTCCGGCCCGGTCTCAACTGCAAGTAGTACCCTCCCGATGTTCCGCCTGTGCCGGCCTGGAAGTAACGCCAGATGTCCACCGCAAACTGGTCTGCGCTGTAGCCGCGGAATTTCCCCCTGGCCATGTCCTGAAAAAACGCCTTGCTCTGCAAAGACATCACATATTCGGCATAGAAGCCTTGTATCGGAACGGCGTTTCCCGGCGGCAACCCGCCTTCATCGAGAATTTTCTTATAGGTGTGGTGGATAGCGTCGATAAAAAATTGCGGATCAAAGGGACGATCGTAGAGTTCCCGCTTTTCCCGCTGAAGACTTGAAACAATTCGCCTGGGGTCGATGGATTTCAGCACCTTTTTGTTGATCGTCGTGGTCCTTTTGCCGAAATCCACCGAACCCTCGATACCCTTAAAAGAACTCAAGCGAGGAAAGTCGACTTCCAGGGGCAGGTCAACTTCCCGGGCACGCGCCACTAGATCTTCGATAAATCGAATACGATACCGCTCAACCTTCTCGTCGGCATACGTCCTTAACCGGTCAAAAAATACTTTGCAGCCATCGAGGCCACTCTCATTTTCTACCGTCTCGGCGATTTTACTCTTCAGGAGTTCGTCCAACTGTATAAAATTGTCCTGGCCGATGCTTCGCAGACATGCAGTCAGGAAGTCGGCCATCTTTCGGCATTGATCCAATTGTCTTTGATAAGGTTTGAGTATTCCCGACAAACTCTCCTGCATCTCGCGCAAAAATGCTTCGCTGTTCTCCATCTTCCGTCTCCGACCGCAGTCTGCGTGTTTTCAATCCAGAACAGAAATCACTCTATGTCATAAGTCGACCAATGCCTTTTCTGGATGCTAAATGTTTTCTTCAATCGGGTCAACATAAGAAAGAAGCGAGTAGCGGTAAGCCATAAAGAGGAAGAGCCAGGAGGGGGGTCCTGGCTCTTGTGAGGAGAACGCACGATGGGGACTAATGGGGTTTTGGTGCGAGGATCATAATTTAGCCCTACGTTTCGAATTTTCAAATCGGGTATAGACAGTAATTCAAGAGGGAAAGGACTGCATTTGAGATTGCTTTCAGCAGAGGAAGAGCGGAAGCGTTCCGATTCGATGGTATCGGGACTGGAAGCATGCAACCCGTCGACTTTAAACGGGCAACCCCGCTATTGCCATGATTTTCAAGGCATTGGTGGTCGGACAGGGGCCGGGTCTCAGTTGGTAGTCGAAGAGCATTCGGCCTTCCTCCACATCTTCCCTGAAGTGATAGTTGGTGATGGCTTGATTTTCATCGGCGAGTTTGACCAACTCGAGATCATGAGTAGCAATGGCGCCGATTGCCGAGTGCTCTGCAAGAGCACGAATCAGGGCACGACTTCCGATGAAGCGTTCGCGATTATTGGTCCCTCTGAATATCTCATCAAGGAGGAAGATCACGGGAAGGCCGCGATGGGACTCTACGGCTGAGAGCAACATCTTCAGGCGCTTGACCTCGGCATAGAAGAAAGAGAACCCGTCCGCCAGAGAGTCATTGAACCGCATGCATGCAAAAACTCGAAAAAGGCTTACCCGAAGATGGGCAGCGCACAGGGGAGCGCCGGCATAGGCAAGACAGAGATTGACACCCAATGTACGCAGAAAGCTACTCTTTCCCGACATATTGGAGCCGGTGATCAGGGCGATCCGATTGCCTTCATCAAGAGAGAGGCTGTTACAGATCCTCTTGTGAGCGGGAATAAGCGGGTGCCCAATGTGCTCGGCGCTCAAACGCATGAAGGGCAAGGCTCCAGCGCCTTCTTTGAGTTCATTGTGGTCACTGGAGGGCTCTAAGGAGCCGTGAGTGCTTTCGGTCTCAAACTCGGGATACGAATAATCGGGATTTAGGGTCGCAAAGTTGGCCAAAGAACTCAGCGCCTCAACCTCGGTAAAGACGTCCAGCCAGACAGGCAACAAGGCCAATATATCTCTCCTGCGTTGTTCCAGGCGACGAACGAAGTAGATATCCCAGGGCAGTACACCGTTCAGGAATAACCAGACGATCGGATTGGACCTCACACTTATCCCCGAAACGATTCGAGAGATGCGCTTGAGTTGGACGGACGGCCTGTTTCGCGTATCCAGGAAAGGAGCGCAAAGCCGAGCCATGTTTGGAGTATGTGCGTACCCGAACTTCTCCAGATGCAGGAAGACCGCATGGAGCCTGTCCAGATTAGCTTCCAGATCCATTGCATCCTGAAACGCCTTCCTGATTTCGATCTGGAGGAGAAGAAGCGCTGCAAGATAGGGAAAAAACAGGGCGTAGAAGTACCAGGGAATCATCCCGGTGGTTGCCAGGCCTAGGCCGAGGATGAACAGGTTGCATGCCGCTAAAAGAGTTAGAGGAACCAGAGTTCTTCCCACCGATGCGCCGGTTCCACGCTTTTGAGCCCACTGTAGAATGTTCTTTGCATCCAGTCTCTCGCGCGAAACTTCGCTCACTCTCAGGGCATTCACGATAAGCTTATCCCTGAAAAGAGTAAGGGGGCTCAACTCTTTTACCAGCGCCTGCCGCTTGAGAATACCTTCCAGATTGGGCTCGGTTTCCATCAACCAGCCACAAACCTTCCTGCTGCCCTCGATGGAGACCGTCGTGTCGATCAGGTGATGCAGAGAGCGCTCTCCAATGATATCCAGGTCGGTTCCGAAAGGATGCTCGACTTGCATGGGGCTGGCGGATACCGAAGGTATGCGCTCCCAATCCAGTCGTATGCGTGCAACCTGGGAGGACTTCAAGTCGAGCAAAATCCGGTGCCGGTTAATGCTGTCCTTAAGGCGCCCATGGTGGTGGAGCACGGCGAGAAATGCCGCGATCACCGCCACCGTGGTGATCCTGCCGGCCCAATTGCCGGCAAATTGAAAACTTGCCCAGATCAATGGAATCCCAAGCAGAACATGGATCAAGCGGATATGGGAGTATTGTTTGTTCACGCCCTGCAATCTCTCGATTCGAGACGAGAGATGTTGCATTTGTTTTTCGAAAGTGTGTTCGAGATTGGGCATGCCATGCTATTCCTTGTCTGAAATGCACCGATATGCGGGCGAAGTGTCCCGCTTTGGGGCTCGTTTCCCGGAAGAGAGCCGCCGCCCGTTCTTAGCTTTCTTTTGCTGCTTTGGATTTCCCTTTCCGCAGTTGCGATCTCAAAGCTTTTGTTGCGGGCTTGCCCAGAAACCCTCTCAAATAATTTCTCCACCTCTCGGTCAAAAGAGTCTGGAATGCAGACGGGATGTGGAGCCGTTTCACGGCACGCGTGAAGCCGACATAGGCCACATTGATTTCCTCGTGGCACTGCCGGGATTCGTTACGAGCAGCAGCGGAAAGGTTTTCCGCGATATCCGGATCGATGTAGACCTCATCGTATTCCTGGCCTTTTGCCGTGTGGATCGTGGAGAGGATGACGCCATCCGGATTATCCGCCGAATCTTTTTGCCGGGCCAGATCGGACATTTCGAACACTACCGAAGGAAATGAGTCATCGCCGTATTTTTTAACGATTCGAGCCATTCCCGTCAGGGGGAAATCACCCATGGATTCAGCGTATTCTTCAATTTGTCCGAGGGACCCAAAAGATCCGATGAACACATCCCTGATTTTATGCTTCTGATTCCGAGAGAGCCAATAGACATCCAACGTTCGGAAAAGCACCTGTTGCAGGTCCCGTTCGAAATGAAATGCCTTTCCTTCCGAGCGCAACTGCATGGCGTTCGAAAACAGGGCCAGGTTAGTACGGGTCAGAATGGCCCGGGCGCCATTGCCTTTTCGTGAGGGCATGCTCGAGGAAACGGAAACCATCGATGTCTTCTCGGGGTTTCCCGCAATCCGAAAACCTTTGTCTTTCTTTGCTTCCTGGATGAAGAGGGATGCGAGTTCGGCTATGCGGCTGCCGAATCTGAAGCTCAGAGTGAGCTGGAGTTCCTCATCGCAGCCAAGTCTTCGCATGGCATCCAGTGCATACCGGAAACTGTATATCTGCTGATGTGAGTCTCCGACAAGGACTACACGCCTGCGGCACTTCGCGAGGGCGTCGATCATGACGGCGGAAGAATCCTGCGCCTCGTCTGCCAGGATCATGTCGTATCGATCGAGTTCCTTGTGGAACCGGCCCGATTTATGAAAGAGTTTCAGGTAGAAATCATGAGGGCAGGGCTTCTCGCGCCGGTTCCAGGCCGTCGCGATATCCCGGCATGCCTGGACGATTTTTCCTTCGTGCTTCTCGAAAAGACCGGCCGGTTCGGGGGCAAGGTGCTGAGTAAACAAGCCTGTGGCATCCTCCAGCCTTACATGGGGCGAGTTTAGGAAGAAGGTGAGGAACTGGTGGCTTATGCCTGCGAGATGATGAGCAACCTTGTCTTTACCGAACGCGAAAAGCATATCGACGGGACTGAAGCTGCCGAGGTTGTCTTTCCAGCGGTGGCCTTCACTTCGGAAAGCAAGAGAGTGAACGGTATGGACTTGAACATTTGCAGGGAACTTCTTGCGGGCGGCTTCCCTGGCCTTGCGGTTAAAAACGAGGTAGAGGGCACTTTTGCCCTGGTTCTTCTCCGCGAGCATGACCAGTGTCGTAGTCTTGCCGGTCCCGGCTCTGGCATTGATTCGAATGACGCGGCCATCTGAATTAAGGATGGCCTCCTGCTCGTCTGTGGGTTTCATGAGGCGGCCTCAACCAAGTATCTGCATTCCCATTGGCAGGATTCTCCCGGGGCGCCGAATCCAAAGAAGATTCAAGTTACGTCATATCCATCTGTAAAGACCGATTCTTTTGGAACTTCTCTCGCCGACTCATCGAGTTTTTGCATCAAGTAAGGCTGCGAAATTCCTTTACCACGCTCCCAGCCTCTGGCGGTTGAAAAGGAAATTTCTATCTTTATCCCGCGATATCTTGAAAAGCAAGCGCGTATGCCATGGATTCAGGGGCATTCCGTTCCAAGGTGATCCTACCGTAAGATCGTCCGGCTAGGATTGGTTCCGATCAAACATTCGATGGTGATCATCTCTGCGTCCTCTGCGCCTCTGCGGTAGAACAAATTTACCGTGGCAATGGATTGACCTGCGCAGCCTGGAAGAGTAGCCCTGCCGGACCCCGATCCAGAACGCAGGAGATGGAGGACCCCGGGGGTAATGGCTGGATTTGCGCATCATTTACCAGAAATGACTCCAGCTGAAGAATCAAGTTGTATGATTGCTTTCCGGGACAGAGTGGTGAACTGCCGAAATAGCTATATGCTTTTCGATCCGTGTATGTTTTTCGCCCTGTAATTGTAGTCACCGGATTGCATTACTGTAGCGAAAGTTCTATAGTCGGGCCGCATTCAGGTGTGCCTGAGGCTTCAATGGCCATCGACACCGGTCAGGCGAACCAAAAAGCCCTGGCCACTTGATTAACCGGCACTTTGTGCAACGCGTCCCGTGCTATGACAGTCGACGATCCCGGGGACTTTAAGGACACAGTCGCTTTGTCCGGATGTGCCCGGGAAACGGCGGGAGAGGCTTTGCTATTGGAGGAAACGCGACCGTATCCGGGTTGCAGGTATGGTTCCAGATGAATATAGTGTTCATGATAGAATGGGCTTTGTATCATCGCCAAGCGGCCATATCTGCTTATGTATAACTATTGGCGCCGGTCATGCGGGTCATTACAGAAGACCATTCATGCTATCATGCATACAGTGATCGACAGGACATGGCGCCAATCGATAAGTCCAGTCGAAGGCCATCCGCATAAGGTGACGAGCAGACGAGAGGCTTGCTTTATACCGGTTAGCCGCAACTGCCCGTTGTGAGACCTGGGGGAGGCGCCCCGGCCAGGGGGAAGCCTATGGCCGGCGTTCGGTGTGGTTTCAAGAAATTGTAAGGGTTTGGGACATTCGGTGCGGGGCCCCTTTGCGATTAGTGCAATGGAATCGGAGACACTCAATCTTGGCTCGCCATCATGGGCAGGAGATCACGTGCAGTCAGTCACGTCCATTATCGGATTCGATCATATTAGCCGACTTCAGGCCCTTCAAGGCTGTGCCGCCGCTTGCCCAGGAAGACACCAGGATGCTGCTGGCCTGGGGCATAGCAGCCAATAAATGCACGGAACAGGACACCCAGTCGCAGGAGCAGGCGGTCGCCATATTCGAGGAAGTGAAAGCCAAGGTCATGCAATACGGGGTTTCCCCCAGCTACATCAAGCAGCGCCAGATGATATTGGCGCCTTCGGGTTATTCCCCGCAAATGCTTTACGGGCCATTTTCGTTCGACGCAGTCGCCGATTTGGCCGCTCATTCACCATTACACAATAACGGCAGTTCACTGAATCCTCCCCTGGAAGATCGCATGTCCATGTACGAGGGAGTTGTCGATCAGTGCCTCGACCATATGTATGGAACCGAGGACGAAGGGCCGGATCACTTGATCCATGTCACCTGCTCGGGCTACATTTCGCCCAGCCCGGTTGAGAAACTGGTGTCTCAAAAACGCTGGTGGGACACGGCCGTAACCCATAGCTACCATATGGGCTGCTATGGTTCTCTGCCCGCCATAAGGATGGCGCACGGGTTCCTCGCCTCATCGATGCTCGGAGCAACCCCGCTGAAGGGACGGGTCGATCTGGTCCACACTGAACTCTTTTCTACCCACTCGGACCTGACTAAGGATAATGTGGCGAACATTCTCACAATGACCCTTTTTGGAGACGGATTTATCCGTTATTCGGCTTACCGTCACGGCGTGTTCGCCGGGCTTGGGAAAAATGGGCTGAGGATACTGGCGATGAAAGAGCATATTCTCCCCGATTCCCTTGGAGATATGACGTGGAATCTTGGTTCTTCCAGCTTCCAGATGACGCTGTCGATCCTGGTTCCCTTGCATATTAAAAATGCAGTGGTCCCATTCGTCAACACCCTCTTCGATGAAGCAGGACTTGATTTCGCCTCCGAAAAGTCGCGATTGGTTTACGCCATTCATCCAGGGGGACCCGCGATAATCGATCACATCGCCGACCAATTGGATCTTTCGGACCTGGATATCGCCCTCTCCAGAAAGATCCTTTTCGAGAACGGTAATATCTCGTCCGCCACCCTGCCCTATATGTTTCATCAAATAACCGAATCTGAAGAGATTAAAGCCGGTACGCGGGTGCTGGCCATAGCGTTCGGGCCCGGATTGACGGTTTCAGGGCTCTTACTCGAGAAAGTCTGAGCACGGCTTGGTTTTCCGGGGAAGAAGGCAGCCATTATGGCCAAAGGGGATTTTCTCCAATGCTACCGCTGGTGGTGCAACTGTTCGGATACACGAGGTGCGTTCGTTTGGTAATTTTCAATTCACATCTTATCGAATTTGCTGAGTTATACCACATTCCGGTTTTTGCTCCATCGCTGCAGACGGATCCGTTTCCGGCCATCGGAACCTTGGCCGATGCTTTATACGATGACCGGAAAGGTCACGCCCACCGCCAAATTGTTCCCGAGGCTTAAGATGACGGACAAACCGACTTTTGCTTTCGTGACAGTGGGTAGCGGCTCCTATCTGGGCTCCACTGTGCGCGATCTGGCGATGGCCAACATGCTTCATCGGCGCGGTTTCAAAGTCGCGATTTATTGGATGCTGGAGTGGATGCCCGAGTGCGCCGACCGCGGGATCAAGCAGCGATTACTGTGCCACGGCACCCGTTACCAGTTCAGGCGCCCCTCCGAGTTCATGGATCGAGTGATCGGCTCCATCGCTTTTCTGGCGCCCTTGAGCCTCCGGGTGCGGTTCACCCAGAGTTTCAATGGTTTCGTCGATCATATGCTGGGCAATCTCATCCGCGTGTTGCACGAGACTCCGGAGGCCGACCGCGGACTGGTAAACCGGCTCGGACGCTACCTTGCCAAGGACGAGGTCAGCCATCTGATGATGGGCTTCGCCTCGATTGGCGCGCTCGCCCTGGCGGCCAAACGCAAGGGAGGTCATCCCTTCGATTATTCCCTGACGTTTCAGGGCGACGAAGAACTTGCCGATTATGCGCGCCGGGGCGGCGTGTTCCATCAATACCAGGCGCGCCTGGGCGAGGTGATAGAGGGTTCACGCTGGCCGGCCATGGTGGTGAGCAACGACTATCTCGACCGAATCGCCACCGAGATGGGCGTTCCGGCAGAGCGGTTGCGCGTGGTCTACAATGGCGTCGAGTTTCCCGAACGGCCCAGCAAAACACCTCTATCGGTGCTTAAGAGTACTTTCCCCGAACTGGTCGAGGGCACCCCGATAGTATCCTATCTCGGCCGGCAAGAATCCGAGAAGGGCGTCGATCTGCTGCTCTACGCTGCCAAGCTATTGAAAGTACGCGGCATTCCGCTGCAACTCGTGGTTTGCGGCGCAACCGCCAAGGGCCAATCCTACAAGAAGGTGATCGCCGATCTCGCCCACCACCTGGGTGTGCAGATCCACCATGCCGGGGTCGTGTCCGTCGAGGTCCGCGACGCCCTGTTCGCCCACAGCCGGTGCGTGGTCTACCCGTCGGTGAACCGCGAGCCGTTCGGGCTGGTGGCGGCCGAAGCCATGAGCCAGGGGACCCCTGTGGTGGTTCCCGACTACGGCGGCGTCACCGAGGTGATCAGGCACGGCGACAAGGCGGGAGGGTTGACCTTTAGCACTTGGGACAGCGGGGACCTTGCCCGCCAACTGGAGCGACTGCTGGTGGACGAGGCGCTGTACCGCGAGTTGGCGGGAAACGCTCGCGCAGTTGCAGAGCAATTCACTGTCGAACGGATGACAGACTGCGTGCTCGATCACCTCGGTATCCGGGAAAGGAACGGAAGCGCATGAGCGCGAGCACGCGGATTCCGATATCTATAAATTTGTGATGAACGGCGCCAAAGTTGTGAGGAGGGAGAAGTCATGGAGAAAGTGGTAGCACTTACGCCTCCACATATATGCGATCCTAAAATTGCAGTGGCCGCGTGTCGTGCCGGTGGTACCGGAATTCTTGACCTTGGCTACAAGAATGATCCCGATTGCATTCATGAGAGCATCGGGATTCTCGCCGAACTGGCTGGAACGAGCGGCCGCTGGGGAGTCCGTTGGGATACATTTGGCGATCTATCCGGACCGGCCGCCGATTCTTTGGCCCATTTTCAGGGATCGATACCGACTTTGATCCTCGCAGGCGCTCCCACCCGCTCACTCGTCGAGGCGCTCGACAAGTCGCGAAAGCTTGCCGGCCAAGTCCTGTTGGAAGTGACGCGCCCGTCAGACGCCGAGGCCGCCCAGGCCGCTGGTTATGACGGCCTGATCATCAAGGGAAATGAGTCGGGAGGCCGAGTCAGCAGACTGGGCTCCTACCTTTTTCTCCAGCACTTGAAAAAAGTTGGAATAAGGATTCCCTACTGGGTTCAGGGGGGAGTCGGGCTGCACACGGCGGCGGCGGCTTTCCTCGCCGGCGCTTCGGGCATAGTACTCTGCGAGCAGCTTTGGTTGACCGAGGAGACCCCGTTTTCGGAACCCGAGATGGAGATGTTCGCAAGGCTCGATGGCGGTGAGACCGTGTGCATCGGTTCCGGTGACGTTTTCTTCAGGTGTTTTTGCCGTTCCGGGCGGGAGAGGGTTCGCGAAGTCGAGATGATCATTGCGTCCGGCAATGGGGATTCGGAACCGGGAATTTACTCTTGCCTGCTCTCGAGCGGCGGGTCACTGATGCTGATGGGCCAGGATATCGCCCTGGCTTCCGACTTTGCGAAGCGCTTTGGAACCGTAGGCAGGACGATTATTGCCACCGAGAAAAGCATCGACGAACATCTTCAACTGGCAACCGAGCAACGCCCCCTGGAGCCGGACTCACCTTTGGCTGTACGGCATGGGACACGCTATCCGATTACTCAGGGACCCATGGCGCGCGTAAGCGATGTAGTCTCCTTTGCCAGGGCTGTTGCAGAGGGGGGAGCTTTACCCTTCCTGGCGTTTTCCCTGATGAAGCGGCCGGAAGCCCGCACCATGCTCAAGGAGGCGAAAAGCCAGATGGGCGCCATGCCCTGGGGGGTTGGGATATTGGGCTTTTTGCCGCAGTACGTGCGCAAGGAGCAGATGGAGGCTTTGAGCGAAATACCTCCGCCATTTGCGATAATTGCGGGAGGCAGACCTGGTCAGGCCCTCGAACTCGAGGCGCTTGGCATCAGCAGTTATTTGCATGTTCCATCCCCGCGAATCTTGGAAATGGCTATCGAGCAAGGGGTGCGGAAATTCGTTTTCGAAGGGAGCGAATGTGGGGGCCATATCGGCCCTCGGACGAGCCTTATCTTGTGGGAATCAGCGGTATCCCTGTTACTCGACGCCAAGATCGGCAAGCCCGAAGAGGTGCAGGTCCTGTTCGCAGGCGGTATCCATGATTCCCTGTCGGCAAACATGGCGGCAACCATAGCGGCGCCACTGGTCGCCCGGGGAATGAAGATCGGGGTCCAGATGGGCTCCGCCTACCTGTTGACTCATGAAATCGTCCAATCCGGGGCCACTGTCCCCGAATTTCAGAAGCAACTCCTGCGCTGTGACACTACAGCCGTACTTCAATCGGGAATAGGACACGCTTCGCGCTGCGCTCTCACCCCCTTCGTGGATGAATTCTACAGGACTAAGTTGCACCTGGTGCGGGCGGGGAAGACCGACGAACAAATCCGCCTTGAGTTGGAAACCCTCAACCTGGGCCGCCTGCGAATCGCGTCAAGAGGGGTGGCCCGACCCGAAAATAACCTTAAGGCCGCAGGCCTCATCGATCTCGATGAAGCAACCCAGCAAAGAGAAGGGATGTACATGGTCGGGCAGGTGTGCGAGTTGCATAGCACCCCCTTTTCTATTGCAGATTTGCACGCAAGGGTCTCTGCAAGTCCGGCCCGGGTTGTGTCCGAGACAGTCAAGTTCACTGAGCGGGAGAAGGATTCGGCGATTGTCAGGGAGGCGGTAGCCGTTGTTGGAATGGCATGTATTTTCCCCGAGGCGCCTGATGTAGGGGCTTACTGGCGGAATATCCTGAACCGAGTGTCCACGATAAAGGAAGTCAACCCGGACCGGTGGAACCCGGATGTAATGTTTACCTCCGATCGTACGGAAACCGACAGGAGCTACTCGAAATGGGGGTCCTTCCTTCAGGATGTGCCTTTTGATCCCATGAAATATGGTATTCCTCCTTCGACTTTGGCGGAGATCGACCCGGTGCAGCTGGCGGCGCTGGAGGTCGCCTCCCTGGCGCTTGAGGACGCGGGCCTCCTTTTGCATAATCCCAGCCGTGAGCGCACATCCGTCTTCTTTGGAGCGGGCGGACCAAACCAGAGGACCATGGAGTACGGACTGCGTACTTCGCTGCTCGATTACATATCAAGGGCCGAAGAGATTCCACGGGAATTGCGGGAACGGATCGTCGAATCAATCCACAGACAACTACCCGTCTGGACGGAAGATTCATTCCCCGGATTTCTGGATAATGTCATCACAGGGCGAATTACTAACAGGCTTGACCTCGGAGGAAGCAATTACACCCTGAACGCTTCGTGCGCAACATCGTTCGCCGCGCTGGAAGTCGGAGTGAGGCAACTACAGGCCCATGATTGCGACGTGTCGATTGTCGGGGCAGCGGACACAAACAACAACATTTTATCTTATATATCCTTTTCCAGGGTACAAGCGATGTCGCCGAGAGGGCAGAGTCGACCCTTCGACCACAGCGCCGACGGGATGGTGCTTGGTGAGGGTGTCGGGGCGGTCGTGCTGAAACGGCTGACGGATGCTGAAAGAGACGGTGACCGTATTTATGCCGTCATCAGAGGTATCGGTTCGTCGAGTGACGGGCGCAATCGAAGCCTCACCGCTCCACATTCCGGAGGGCAGATCAAGGCGCTGGAGCGAGCCTATACGGATGCCGGCTTGCCGCCGAGTTCCATCGAGTTGGTGGAAGCCCACGGTACAGGAACCCCTTTGGGGGACCAAACCGAACTCAATACTCTCAAGGCCGTTTTCGATACCTGCGACACGACTGAGCGGCAATACTGCGCCGTCGGTTCGGTTAAGTCTATGATAGGGCATACCAAATTGGCCGCCGGGATGGCGGGCCTGATTAAATGTGTGCTCGCATTGAAACACAAGACCCTCCCGCCCACCATTGGGGTCGACAGGCCGACGTCCTCCGTGGATTTCCAGAACTCCCCTCTCTATATCGCCAGCGAATCCCGGCCCTGGATTCGGAGAAACATAAAAGAGCCGCGCCGAGCGGCTTCAAGCTGTTTCGGCTTCGGAGGCGCCAACTTCCATGTAGTAATCGAAGAATATACCGGCGACCTGCGGGACAGCTCGAAGATGGACCTGGCTCCTCGAGACGCGGAAGTATTCTCCCTTGCACGCGCAACACGCGCCGACATCGAGGTCTCTGTGAAGCAGCTCATCCAAAAGCTGGGCGGCTTACAGACATGCAACATGCCTCAACTCGCATACTCGCACTTCCTGGACGAACGGAAAACGCCACTTCGTGTGCAGGGAGCAAGATGTCGATTAAACATCGTAGCCGGCTCTATCGACGATCTAAGGCGAAAACTCGAACAGGCCCTCAAGGACGTATCCAACTCACCGTGTTTCAAAAAACCACTCGGCATATATTATTCGGAAAGCGATCCCGTCAAAGATGGAATTTGTTTCCTATTCCCCGGACAGGGCTCTCAGCGGATTAACATGCTCCGGGACCTGGTGATGGGTAATCCCTTCGCTCTGCAATCCATCGAAAACGCCGATGAACTTTTGAAAGGAAAGTTTAAAAAACCCCTTTCTCAATACATCTACCCTATTCCCGTATTCTCCGATGCGGAGCGTGACCGGCAACAGAAGGAATTGGACGACACCCATGTGGCGCAACCGGCGATAGGACTGATCGATATGATCGCTGTGGATATTCTTGCCAGGTACGGCATAAAGCCTGACTTCACCGCCGGGCACAGCTATGGAGAGTATATCGCTCTCAGCGTCGCCGGGGCCATGTCCCGTGAAGAGGCGCTGCTCTTGTCCGAAAGCCGCGGCAGGATCGTAAAGGAAGTCTGTGCGTCGACTCCGGGTATCATGGCTATGGTCGGCGCCGATGAGACTAAGACAGTGTCCGTATTGCAGGAACTGGGTCTAAAGTCCTGCCTGGCAAACCTCAACTCTCCGGAACAGACCATCATCGGCGGACCGGAGAAGATAGTGGAGGAAGCAGTCCGCGCTTTCAACAGCAGGGGGCTGAGAGCAAACAAAATACCAGTTCACGCTGCATTCCATACACCCTTCATGGAAAAATCACGCGACCTGCTGGAACCCGTTCTCGCAAAAGTGAATTTTAGAAAGCCCGAAATCAAAGTCTTCAGTAACACCACAGCCGGTCTATATCCGGAATCCGCAGAGGGAATAAGGGAACTGCTCGCGCGGCATCTTTGCAATCCGGTGTATTTCAGTAAACAAATCCAGACGATGCTCCTGGCAGGGGCCAAAGTATTCATTGAAGCCGGACCGAGACGAATCCTTACAAACCTCGTAGACCAGACTCTTGCCGGTGAATCCTATACGGCTTTAAATCTTGACGTTCCGGACCGTTCCGGGTGGCTTCAGCTTGCACACTTACTGGCGCACGGCGCTACGGCCGGCCTGCCGGTGGACCTCGCTCCGTGGTTCGATGGGAGGCGTCTGAAAAAGATTGGAATAGATGGGGCCATCGAGCAGGCAAGAGTGGCGTCAGCCCACGGGAATCGCATCTGGCGATTGAGTGGTTCGAAAATCCGCCCATGGAATGAGGCGAGCCGTACTGAAGACGCCCCAGCGGGTACTGCCGCAACTCCGGGAAGAGAACCATCCATCCCGTTGGCTCCGGCGCCCTCCTCGGTTAGCCTTGGGCAATCCGACCCTGAATTTCCATCATCATCCAAAGGTGAGGTAAAAGTTACGATGAAATCAACGGGAATAAAGGAGACTGAAGCGGTTATCGAACCTGCTGACGCCGGCGTGGTTCCTCCGACCCAATCCACTCTGTCCGAATTCGTCGAACTGCATCGTGACCAGCTGAAAGTGATGCATCGCTTCCTCGATATCTATGGAGGGATGCTGGAGGCGAGCGGGAGAGCCGACATAGAAAAAGTTGCCGGCGTTACGGCACACCCCGTTCCGCAAAGGCCTGCCATCGCTGTATCTCCGGAGCATGTATCCTCTAAGAGGCCGATATCCGGGCCGCCTGTTGTAACTGCGGGAGTTACCCCGGCCCCCGTTATTCCCAAGATTCTGCCTCAGATAGCCGACGCAGTCGTCGCTCCTGCTTATATTCGACCTCCCAACCTGCCTTCCGCCTTCCGCCGAGGTTCATGGATCATCTCCCGGCATATCAAGCTCTCCCGGCGCCAGGGAAACGTCGACGCCCTCCCGCATGCACTCACAGAACACCCCCGCCGGTCCGACCGGCGCATCCCATGGAGACAAAATTCCTACACGGGAAGAGTTTCAAGAGAATTTTCTCCGCCAAGTCTGTGAACGAACCGGTTATCCTAAGGAAATGTTGGCTCTCGACGCTCATATGGAATCCGATTTAGGAATCGATTCCATCAAGAAAATTGAGATCTTTGCCGGAATGAAAGATCATTATGCCGTGATGCGGACTTTGGACGATGAAAGTCTCCTCGAAGAATTGGCCACTCTCACGACTCTGCGAAGTATAATCGACTGGTATGATACCGGCAGGACCAGAATGCTCGAATCTGCTGCTTCGGCCTCCAGTCTTCCTCCCGAAGAGCCGATGGCGAAGCACATGCCGTCCGTGGAGAAATATCTATCCCCCGTTCCTATAGTATCCGCGCCCGCCGCCCACACCCCAGCAGTTCATAACAGTGTTTCCGCGCCTCGTTCCATGGCTTCGGCAGCAGCCGAAGTCGCCACTGAGCCTTTGGACCTCACGCCCGTAGCTGAAGAAGGACCCATCAAGAGTTCCGAGGATCTCTTAAGTGATCCCGTACGACGATTGGTTGTCAAACCCGTCCCCGCCCCGATCGACGATAATTCAGAGATAAGATCATTTCCTTCCGGTCACGTGATCCTGCTATTCGGCCAAGCGCCGCCGGATTTCATCTCTTACGTATCTGAGGGCTGTAGTGTGGATACCGGTAGAATCATTCAGGTGGTTCCCGGAGATGCAGCCCACCTCATTGGCTCTCTCCGGTATGAGGTTGATTTTGCCTCCCTCGACTCAATTCGGGAACTCCGCATGATGATAACCGGATCAGTGGGCAAGGTGGGCGCTATCATCAATCTCATCCCTTTCGCCAGGCAGATCGAGGAACCGAATAGCGACTGTCTCGATGATGCCGGTCACCTGTTCCAAGTCCTTAAGGCGTTCAGGGAAGACCTTCATGACGCCAGCCGCAACGGCGCCGGATGGCTGGTAAACTTCACCGCAATGGGAGGTCTGTTCGGACTGGATAGGCGCAGATCGTTCCATCTGGGCCAGGCAGGAACAGTGGGGTTGGCAAAGAGCATCGCCAGGGAATGGCCGGATATCCGCGTTAAAAGCATCGATCTGGATCCCTGCGCCGATCCCCGGGTGTTGGCGCCGAAGATCGTACGGGAGTTGGCCAAATGGGATCCCCTGGTGGAGGTGGGACTAAACGAGAGCGGCCGCTGGAGAATAGATCTCGTGGAAGAGGACCCGGTATCGAAAGTTCATACGCTCAGGCTTCTCGACCAGGAATCGGTTGTCCTGATTACAGGCGGCGCATATGGGGTGACCGCGGAAATAAGCAAAGTCCTGGCTTCCAGGTACCAGCCTCGTATTATTTTAGTTGGAAGGTCCACTTACGGCGATGATGAACCACAAGAGACGCGGGAGTTACATAACGTTCAGGAACTCCGGCAATATTTTATCAAACAGTCAATTCAGGGAGAGAGGCGCCTCACTCCCGCGGCTATCGAAAGAGAAGTTCAGCATGTCGTAAGGATGCGAAAGATCAGGGCAAATATCGCCGAAATGACCGAGGCGGGGGCGAACGTGGAATACCATTCCCTCGATGTGCGCGATGCACAGCGTTTTGGTGAGCTGATCGATCTCATCTACGAACAATATGGCCGCATCGACGGCGTAGTGCACGGTGCGGGCATAAGCGAGGACAAGCTGGTAAAAGATAAGAGTATCGAGTCCTTCAACAGGGTCTTCGACACCAAGGTGATCCCGGCTAAAGTTCTATCCGAGAGACTTCGTCCGGATGGACTGAAGTTTGTCGTCTTTTTCTCTTCCGTTACGGGCCGTTTCGGCAATGCCGGCCAGTGCGACTACAGCGCCGCCAACGAAGTTCTCAACAAACTCGCGGTTCGCCTTTCCAATGCCTGGCAGGCCCAGGTCGTTGCTATCAATTGGGGACCGTGGGAGTCGGGTATGGTGAGCGAGGAACTGGGTAAACTCTTTTGTGACAGGGGCATTCGTCTCATCCCGAAAGCGGAGGGCGCAAAGATGTTTCTCGCCGAACTCAACTACCCTGAGACCAGTGTGCCCGAGGTCCTTATCAGCCGGAGCGTGGGGGAAATTTCAGAACAGACCGCCTGACAGGCAATGGCGTTAGAGAAGTCGAATGAACCTGCATCGAACGTAGATTACAGACCGGGCATGACTGGTCACGACAACCATACAGGGACGATTGTATGCCCCCACTCACCGGTTCTCCATCGCATGAAGGTCCTGGAAAAAGCGTTGCAAACCTCGAACCGCGACCAGTTGCCCGCGGCTCGCAGGAATATGCATGCGGCTCCCTTGAAACCTCCGGCGAGGAGCCGAGGATGCCTTTCATCCATTGTATCTTGAGCTATAAGCCGTGGGAGGAGATTACCGCCGGTTTCACCTTGAATCTCAATGAAGATATTTACCTGTTGGATCACATGTTCATTCACGCTCCCGGCGTAAAACCTCCTTCAGCATGTCTGCCCGTTTTGCCCATGGCATTCGGGCTTGAGATGATGGCCGAGACGGCTGCATGCCTGACACCGGGCCTTGGCCTTACGGGATTCGAAGATGTTTCGGCCTCCCGGTGGATTTCCCTGGAAGATGTAGAAAGCATTCCGTTGCAAATATCGGCCCGTGTTCTGGATCATAGCGCGGATTCGGCCCATTTCAGAGTTAGAGTCGAAGTAAGAACGGACGCTAAGAAAGCGCCGGCGCTCAGCGGGACTGTGCTGTTGGGTAAACACTACCTTCTAAGAATAGGAATGCAGTTCGACGAGTTGCTCGATCCGCGACGCGGCCCACTTACCGGCGAGCAACTCTACAGCGAGCGGCATCTCTTCCATGGCCCGATGCTCCAATGCCTGTCGGGTGAAATGACGCTTGACGATCGGAGTATAATTGGTGAGTTGCGGGTCTTGCCGGTTGACCGTCTCTTCAGGTCCGTCAGGATGCCCGAGTTGCTTACAGACCCGGTGAGCCTGGATGGCGTGGCGCAGGCTCTTGCGGTTTTCGGATCGACAATGGGAATACAGATATTCCCCATTGGTTTTCGGAATCTGGATATTTACTGTTCCGCCCCCCCCGTTGGGTCGCATCTGCCCTTCCGTTTGCAGGTCACGGAACTCGGGCCCCGGACTTGTTACGCCGATATCGAGGTCCAGGACGGCCGGGGGACAGTCTGGATGAGAATGAGGGGTTGGGGGGGGTGGATATTCCGCTGGACAGAGGAACTGTCGAATTTCCGTCGTCTGCCAACCGCGTTCACGACCTGCACCAGCCTGGAACCGCCGTATCTTCCGCCCGGAGCTGTATGCCAGTTTATCTCGAAGGCGGCTTGTCGGGATTATGATCCACGGTGGATGGCGCGATGTTACCTCCATTCGGAAGAGGTGAACGACTATGAAGCATTGTCGCAATACCCGGTCAGGCAACTCCAGTGGCTGCTCGGGAGAATTGCCGCCAAAGATGCCGTGCGCCTCTGGCTGGCGCGCGGAAAGGGAGGTGAAATGCTTCATCCGGCCGCGTTCATAATCCGCAAGGATGAGGAGGGCCGGCCTTTCGTCGCCAATGTTCCACAGTACCAGGCGCTTCCTCACATCAGCATTTCTCATTCGGGCCAACATGCCGTAGCTGTTGCCCATGAGGCGCGCATTGGAATTGATATCGAAAGGATAGAGCAAAGGGGCATGCCGTTTCTGGAGAGTTTCAGCACTTCGCGGGAAAGAGCTTTGCTCGAAAGTCTCGAGCTTCCTTCACGCGATGCCCTTGTTACGAGCCTTTGGTGCGCAAAGGAAGCGGTTGCAAAGTGCCTTGGAACGGGAGTCAAGTCGGCGCCGCAGCTCTTCGAAGCCATTCAAATTTGTGGAGATGGCAGAATTACGGTTACCCGAAAAGGCGGTGGCGGGACTTACCTTGTCAGCACAATGCAAAGGCAGGATTACATAGTGGCAACGGCGAACGGATCCGGATGCTAACCGGCGGGTAAGCGGTCGCGCTTGTGCCCCCTTAAATCAATAATTTCAATTTTGCAAAGAGCGTTTATTTTAAATTGCCCGACAAAACATCGCAGGATTAACGACTATTTGCAGGATATACAGCAGTAAAAGGAACCAAGGCCATCGTGGAGAGACGTTACAACAATTACTTAGCCTATCCCAAGGGAATGAGGAACGCTGTTTTCGGAGAAGGTTCCACTCGAGAGAAAGCCCTGGAGGCATCAGATCGGCCATGCAAGTTCAAACTGGGAGAATAGCCGATAGGACGGCCACTGACGGGCTGACGGAGAAATATGCACGCGAGCCGATCCTCAGCATGCGTGGGGTGTGGAAGTACTATGACCTGGGCGAGGATAGGATTCCAGCCCTTCGCGGTATAGACTTCGCTATCGGGAAAGGCGATTTTGTGGCCGTCTGGGGTCCTTCCGGTTCCGGAAAGTCTACGTTATGCAATCTGATAGGTCTGATAGACAGCCCGAGCGAAGGGAGCATTGAGCTTGCAGGCCTGGAAATAGCACGCCTTTCCGACGACGAGAGGAGCGAGGTTCGGAACAAGAGCATCGGTTTTGTTTTTCAGAATTTCAACCTCATTCCCGTGCTTTCGGCTCTGGAAAATGTTACGTTGCCCCTTCAAATACAGGGTATCTCAGCAAAAACCGCGCAGGAGAAAGCCTCGAAGCGCCTGATTGAAATAGGGTTGGGCGACCATCTCGCGTACAGGCCGGATAAACTGTCCGGAGGGCAGAGACAACGGGTTGCAATCGCGAGAGCCATGGTCACCGACCCGGCACTGGTCATAGCGGATGAGCCTACCGCCAATCTCGATTCAGAAAACGCACGAAAGATTATCGACCTTATGGGGGAAATCAATTCCACGCATGGAACCACTTTCATCTTCTCCACTCACGATCAACGGTTGTTGGATCGTGTGAGGCGCCAGGTGCGATTGCAGGACGGCGCTATTGTTGAGGATAAGCGCGTTGCATGAAGGAGCTTTCTCCGTGGTGGCGTCATTACTGAATTGGGACAGCCGACGATTCCGACCGCCGACGCCGCGGCGCCTTTTCCCAAACAACTAAATCCAAAAGCCGGGAGTTGTGCTCATGTCTGCGTGGATAAAAATCGCCATTCGGAATCTCTGCAAGAATAGACGCCGCTCTCTCTATACAATTGTGGCAATAGCTTTGGGAATTGCCGCGGTGAACGTATTTGGCGGCTATACCGCATACATGTTCACGAGTTTGAAAGATGCATACATCTATGCTCAGAGCAACGGACACTTGACCATTTTCAAAAAGGGGTTTCTGGAAGAGGGGAAGCTCGACCCAAACAAGTACCTGATCGGGGAAGAAACTCTCGATGCCGTCAGGGAATTATGCAAGAACGATCCCAGAATACTGGTAGTTACCCCTAAACTTGAAATTTCGGGACTGGTCAGTAATGGCAAAGTGTCATCCATTTTCTATGCGGAGGCGAGGGTGCCTTCGGATGCCATGGTCATCCGCAGTAAAGGCACGGGAATGATTTCGAGGCTCAAGTTCTTTGATGGACAGAGCCTCGAAGATGATGTCCCCAATGCCGTGGGCATGAGCAGTGGATTGGCCAGGAAGCTGGATTTGAAGATAGGGTCGACTGGTAATGTGATGTCCCCTACCGTAGAGGGTATGGTCAATGCCCTCGATTTCAATGTTTACCAGACGTTCGAATCTGCCATGGCTGAGATGAACGACAAGTTGATGACCATGAATCTCCGGTTTGCGCAGAACCTCTACGATACCAATAGCGTTGGGAGTATAACCATCTTGCTGGCGGATACCGGCCTGACGAACCTCATGAGGCAACACCTCCAGGAGATTTTCCAACAAAAGGGGTTGGACGTAGAGGTCAAAACCTGGGAGGAAATGTCCCCTTTTTATTGCAAGGTCAGGGATATGTTCAATGTCATCTTCCTGTTCGTTTTTTTGATCGTGTTTGTGATCGTGGTTATGAGCGTAGTCAATACTATAAGCATGTCGGTCCTGGAGAGGACGAGGGAAATCGGAACGCTGCGGGCATTGGGCTTGAAACGGTCGGGAATCGTCAAGCTTTTTGCAATTGAGAGTTTTTTGATGGGAATAGTGGGTTCAACGATAGGGTTAATCATAACTCTTGGAGTGTGGTATGCAATCAGGGTTATCCAACCGACATGGGTCCCGCCTCAGTTGACAAGGAGCGTACCTCTGGAGGTGTACCTGGTTCCAAATTATATAGCCGTGAGCCTGTTCTTTCTTATCATGCTGTCAACCGTGGCCGCGACAGTCCCCGCTAGAAAGGCTGCCTACGGGACAAGTATCGTTGATGCACTTGGACATATCTGAACATGAATACAATCGTGCAACTGCCGATTAATTAGCTTGATAATAAGGGTTTTTAAGAACGGAGCGAATTGCCGATGTCGAGGAACTACTATAGCCGCCTAATTGTAATGTTGTTTATATGTTTTGCAACTTCATCGAGCGGGATAGCCGCGGAACTTACCGATCACGCTATTCTGAAGAATGCCGATGAAGCCAGGGGCAACACCGAGGGCGTGGCCTGGGAAGTATCCGTCACGGCCAAAGAGGGTGATCGAGTCAGTGACATAACGTATGATGTGCATACCCGTGGCTTTGACATCTTTGCATCTACGCTGGCGCCGCCAAAACATAAGGATGATAAGATTCTTATGCTTAAGGGGTATATGTGGTTTTTCAAACCGGGCCTGAGCAAACCCGTCCCGCTTTCAAACAGGCAAAGGCTCATTGGTAATGCAGCTTACGGAGATATAGCCGCGACCAACTACTCCGAGGATTACGAGGCCATACGGCGCCCGGACGAGGATCTCGGTGGCGAGCGGTGTTATGTGTTCGACCTCAAAGCCAGAACGTTTCAAGACACATACGATCGTATTGTCTATTGGGTTTCCCAGGCGAGGCTGGTTGGAGTCAAGGCGGATTACTATACGATCTCAGGCAAGAAGTTCAAGTCTTCCACGATGGAATATGTCAACAAGGTAATTAATGGCGCCCAGTCGCGTCCATTTATATCTAAGTTGACAATAAATGATGAGCTGATGACAAGCGACACGACGGTTTTGCGATTTCAGAAGCCGCGCATTCAACCCGCACCGGACTCCTTGTTTAACCTTGAACTGATAATGAAGTAGCAAACGGGGCCAGGGAAAGTGCCGTGAATCGTCTGTCTTGAAAAGGTTTCAAGCGAGGTGCAAAATCCCCCCGGCCCCCCTTTACAAAAGTGGGGTGATTGCCACGTCTTTTCATGGTTTCAGGGTGTCCCGAAGGGACGTGAGATACTGTCTTCTCCCGTTATTGGGATCTCTCATTCGGTGATCCGGTGAGTTCGGCGTTTGCGGCAGAACAACCTGAAGCGGGCGCAGATGTTCCTGGAATTATTGAAGGCGGAAAACCTGGGTCGGTTATCCGCCGAAGCGGAAAGCAGAGCGCAATGGAGATTTTCTTCCCGCTCCGGAATTACATGATTGCATCGGTATTTATAATTTACGCTCGTATACGAGTTTGTAACACAGGGGTTCTTTTAGCCGATCGCTGCACGTGGTCGCGAGCAGTATCAATTCTCCTCCATCGGGAGTAAGCTGGTATAAGTTGATCCGCTTTCCGTCTTTTGCTATAAATATCTGACACAGTCTTCCATTTTCCAGCTTAGTGCTAACATCGACCTCTTCGCCGTCTTCCTGCGTCCATTTGATCGCCTTGCCGTCGGCAGGTGTATGGATTAGAGGGCGCGAATCGACCCCAATTGTAATTTGAGCCGTGGATAGTTCGATTGTGACACTCCCAAAAAGTTCATTCGTTTTTTGGAGCCGATGCCTGGCAATCGTTCTTATCGGAAGACTCAATTTGGATAAAGCATTTTCGATAGCACGGTCTATGTTATCGCTCTTATCGGGATTGAGTACGAAAGTGCCGTTCATGCCCTCGCTTCCCGCAAAAGCCCTCAACGCCATAGTGAGGGATAGAGAGCCCAAGACCGGCATGATGAACCAATGCATACAGAAATCCTCCTTTTTTTGCGATTTTTGCTCACCAGACTGGAACCTGCTCTTTTAAAGACCTTGTGAAAAGCCACCCGGATTTATCGATCATCCCTGCCATGGTGACTATAGACCCTTGTCGAGACAATTGAACAGATAGTCATATTTCTGCTTTGATGCAAGGCGAAGCTCTCTTTGTCGCACGATTGATACCGAGTCACCTTCAAAATCCCCGGCGGAGGCGGTTATATAAGAAGCGGTCAGCATCTGTGTTTTTATGTCCAGCAATAATGATTAAATAATAAACAACAATGCAATGATCGAAGGGAAAAAGAGGTCTCAAATGGATGCAGTCGACGAACGACTCGTTTGCGAGAGAACAGATGCTTCAGGATTAAGCGGGGTGAACTGCCGACCAATCGAAAACTATTTCGGCAAAAAAGCGGAATCCAGGCTGAAAGCGATTCTCGACACAACTGTGGACGGGATTGTGACAATTGACGAACGGGCAATAATTCAATCTTTCAATAAGGCGGCGGAGCGGATTTTCGGCTATTCGGCGCGCGAAGTAATCGGCAAGAATGTAAAGATTCTCCAACCCTCGCCATACCGCGAACATCACGATGAGTATGTTGCCAATTACCTCCGCAGCGGCATCAAGAAAATTATAGGGATCGGCCGGGAGGTCGAGGGGCGAAGAAAGGATGGGAGCACCTTTCCTCTCTACCTTGCCATCAGCGAAGCATGGGTGGGACCGGAGAGATTTTTCACCGGGATATTGCGAGACCTTACCGAACAGAAAGCAGCCATTGAAGAGATAAAAAGTCTTGCAAGGTTTCCCGAGGAAAACCCTCATCCGGTACTAAGACTTTCGCGAGAGGGTTTTCTTCTCTACGCCAATGCGCCGGCCAAGTGCGTGATCGAGGCCCTGAGCTGCAAACTGGGACAAGCCCTTCCCTGCCAATGGCGAGATGCCGTGCTTGAAACGTTCGAGTCGGCCCGGAGCAAAGAAATCGAGGTGCAGTGCGGAACTACCACCTATGCTCTTACCCTGGTTCCCACCGCGGAGGCAAAGGACATTAACGTCTACGGCAAAGACATCACAGAGCGGAAGATGGCCGAGGATGCGCTGAGAGAATCGGAAGAGAAGCACAGGGCTCTCGTCCAGAGTTCCAGCGATGCAATCCTTATGACGGATCGGAACAGACGTATCCTCTCCTTCAACAAGGCGTTTCTGGATCTTTTCGGTTTGACTGACAAAGAAGCCGAAGGGCAATCCATGAGGATCATCCATCCCTCTGAAAAGTCTTTCATCTCGTTTGGAGAAAGGGCCTTCCCACTCGTTGAAGCAACCGGCTCCTTTAGAACCGAATGGGAGTTTTTGAAAAAGGACGGTACCCTCTTTCCCGTGGAGGAAACGCTTTCAGCTATAAAGGCACACGATGGAAGCATCCTGGGCTTTGTGACTATAATTCGCGATATCACGGAAAGAAGAGAAACCGAAAAAAGATTGGCGCACTATCGCGAGCATCTGGAAGAAATAGTGGCCCAACGTACCCACGAACTGGAGGAAGCCCACAAAACCATGCTCCAGGAGGAGAAGCTAAAAACTCTCGGAACCATTTCGGCCGAGATGGCACATGAGATTCGCAACCCGCTTATGTCGATTGGCGGATTTGCCCGAAGGCTCGAGAAGAAAAATCCCGATTCACCCGAAGTTAAAATCATCGTCCAGGAATCATCTCGACTGGAGGAGATACTGCGGAGGATCGAGAACTATCTCAAGCCGGTTGAGCTTCGCCCGAGAGAATGCGCTGTAAACGAGATCATTTATCAGGCTGTGGAACTCATCTCCCCTCAGGTGAAGCGAGAAGGGGTGAGTTTTAACATGAGGCTCGCCCCCGGGCTTCCTCCCGCTTATGTGGACCCCGCAGTCCTGATACAGGTTTTGGTAAATGTCATCCACAACGCCGCCAAGGTTACGCGAGAGGATAAGAGAATCACCGTCGAGACATTCGAGACCGATCAAAACATTCACATCTCCGTTCGAGCACGTTTAGGACAAAAGATAAGGGAACCCGAACACATTTTCGTCCCCTTCGGGGAAAACAAGGAAGATATTTCGGTTCCGATCTGTTTTCGCCTTCTTCTTGGAATGGGAGGACATCTCTCTCTCATAGAGGAGGATGGTTCGGTTATCTTTGCAGCCTCCCTCCTTAAGGCGATCCGGGGCATGGAGCCTCCTGAGCCGGGCGACGCTTAAAGCCTGTGCACCCCCATCACTCAGTGGGCTGGTTGCGGAAGTGGTTGTCTTTGCAGTTCGTCCCGGGAGCCTGCCTCGGAATGGCTTCGGGGAAATGGGGGGGGCGAACACACCGGCCCGGCTTTGTAAGCACAGCCGGTCGAATCGCAAGCAATTTGCGGGATGCACCGCTGTGATGAGGTTGTCCGAAGCGGAGAGGGCCGAATGGAAGGTACCCTGCAACAAGAACACGTCCAGGTAGAGTTGGTCAGGCGAGCCCTGAAGTTAGCCCCTATTGCCGTTTTTGCGACTCTTCTGAACGCATTCGTTCTTGTCCTGATCTTATGGCAATCCGTTTCGCACATGTCACTGATCATCTGGTTTTCGATTACATTTTGCCTTGCGGTTCAACGTTCCCTGTTTCTACACAAGTATTGGGGGGCTTCGCTCCAGCCCCATCAAGCTTCGCAGGTAGCCAGAAGGTTTGTGGCCGGTCTCGGTTTATCCGGAATCGTCTGGGGTTTCGTTGCAATTTCTCTTTTTCCCGTAGATTCACCAACACATCAAACCCTGATTGTCTTTGTCCTGTGCGGAATGGTGGCTGGTGCGGCGGAAACCTTTTCTTTCGTTCTTCCGGCATTTATAGCATTTGCCCTGCCGGCATTAGTTCCCTTATTCATTCGTTTTCTCACCATAGGCGGGGCCGTTTACGATGCGATGGGCGCCATGACGCTCCTTTATATGATTTTGACGTTAATCATAGCAAGGCGCATCAATATCACGAACAAGAGCCTGATTGAACTTAAAGAACATTTTTCCCGAATGGTCGAGGAGCGCACAGCATCTAACGCACGGCTGCAGCAAGAAATATCCGAGCGCCTGCAAAAGGAAACCTCATTACGGGATTCTGAAGAACAGCTCAGGCTCCTGTCTTCGCGACTGCTGACCACACAGGAGGAAGAAAGGAAAAGGATCGCTGGAGAACTCCACGACAGCATAGGCGCATCGCTGAGCGCTGCGAAATTCAGCATGGAAAATGTCATCGATCAGATTCAAAAAGGAAGTGTCAAGCTCGAACCAATCAATTATTCCATTCGGATAATACAATTGGCAGTAGACGATGTAAGAAGAATAGTCATGGATCTCCGGCCTTCCATTTTGGACGACATGGGAATCGTCACCACTCTTAACTGGTTTTGCAAGCAATTCCAGACTATTCACTCAGACGTCCATATCGACATCAAGATTGAGATTACAGAGGATGAGATACCGGAAACACTTAAAGTTATAATTTTTAGAATTGTTCAAGAAGCTTTCCACAATATTGTTAAACACAGCGAAGCGAAGTGGGTGGAAATATCGCTCGTTAAACTGGATAACTCGATACAGCTGAGTGTAGTGGACCATGGGACAGGGTTCGACTTAAGATCGACCTACGCGGATAGGAAGTCCGGAAAAGGGGTTGGTCTTATGAGCATGAGAGAGCGGACGGAACTTTCCTGTGGAATTTTCGTAATCAAATCTGAAATTGGAGAAGGAACCGCGATCCACGCCTCATGGACATTGCCATGTTGAAGATCCCACGCTTCATTCGTGCCTTCCGTTGACGAGAATTTTTCTTCCGGAGTCCACCGCCTTTTATGCCCCGAGCGGGACGAAACGGTTCCAGAATCAGTCCCGTTTCCGCCCCGTCCCAGCCGGCATTGAACCTCGCAGGATAATGGTTACGTTTTGTTTTGAACCCATCCTGTGTACCTTCCGGAGTGAAGAAGGCGCCAGTGTGGGGCATAAAGAGTCAGCTTCGTTTTTTGAAACTATTTCATGAAGAAGAGCCGGCAGGTAAACAAGACCTGCAAGGAGTTAGCGATGGCACATTGGGAAGTATATCCTTCGGATAAAAGGACTCAATTGATTGAAGTTAGAGATAAGGAAGGCAATGCCTACATCTGCGACGCGGATTTTTTGAAAAATCCAAAACAAGCAACCAAGCAGGAGCTGAAGAATTGCCTTGACGAGTCGAGAGTTCCCCAACCCTATGGTGGCGACTGACATAACCGGGTTTGAGGGCCCGGGGCATAGGAAATCAGCGGGCAAGCTTCTTACCGGCCTCTTGCACGGCACATTCTGCCGTGTTGACGGTTAAGACCTCCAGGTCGCGCCAGCGGATCTCAGGCATTATCCTTAGAAGTCCACCTCGATGCGCTGTTCTTTTCGAACTTATCCCCGGGCTCAACCCCTGCAGAAAAAACCGTTCTCCGTGGACATCGCGTTCAAAACCGAATCCCGTTAGTGTGAAATGACCGTAGAAAGATGTGGGAAGGTTGTCCCTCGGGTTGTCCGGCCGAGAAGTCTAACCTGATGGATCCTCGATGATTGTGGGCAGCCACGCCTAATCTTTTTTGGATCGAGCCCAGTTACGGTAAAGGTCGGTTGCGACCAACACAACGATGAGGCCGAATATCGCCGATATTGCCCCGAACAAGGTATTACGGTTCCGTTCGGTCTCCATCGCACCATTCCATAATGGAACCAGGTTATTCCGAACAGGGGGGCCGACGATCGAGGCCAGCAAGCGGAAAAGTTTTGCAAACAGGGATGATACAACATCGTTGCCCCAAAATTGATCCAACCCTAAATCTTCGTCTCTGTAGCACTCCGGCTCTGTCCCATTTAAGCCGCTGGTGACGTCGCATCCCGCCTGACTTGTTCCTTTAGAATGGTAACATTTCGAAAGCAGCGTCTGTGGGTCGATTTGCGCGTGACAGTCCCAGTACCAGCCACTCATCAGAAATAAATAAGCGGCAAAGAGCGCAACGAGAATCGTCGCTACCTCGCATAGACGACCAATTTGTGACGGTTCACGTTCTGACATGGAACCGTGACTCCCGAAAGATTTAAATGTTCGGCCGGCCCAGTTGAGTTCGTAAATAGGAACGGCCATTTTGGTTATCGTTATAACACCCCGGGATCATAGCAGATGCCAATGACTCCCCTCAAAAACAAGCGTGATTCCGATATATCGAAACTGCTAATAATGTAACAATCAGTGCCCCACAGTCACTGATATGAAATGCAAAGTGGACCTTCACCTTTACAAAGATGGAGTCATTTTCTTCGTTGATTGACTGAGGAATGCAGAATCTCGAACTTAACCGGCCTCACATGAATTTTGGAAAGGCCCCCTGGATGCCGCTGAGGATGAACTGGACGCCGAGCGCCAGGGTTATGAGGCCGAAGATCTTGGAGAGAACGTCCATGCCAGTGTGGCCTAAGATCTTAATTATATCCAGCGAGAAGCGGAACGAGAAATAAATGACGAGCGTCATACAGACGATGGCGCTGAGGAGTTTGATCGTCAGTGTGCCGGAGTGGTGAATCCCCTGGGTGAAGAGAATGACCGTCGACATCGTACCTGCCCCGGTGGTCAGCGGGATCGATACCGGGAGCACCGCGAGAGAAATCATCTTCGAGAAGGTGTGTTCGCCACCTTGCACGACCACCTGCCGGGTCGAATTCATCATGTTAAAGCCGGTGCTGAGGAGGAGAAGTCCACCGGCGATCCGGAACGCATCGATACTGATGTCGAAAAAGCCCAGAATGGACACGCCGGCGATCATGGCGGTAATCATGGTAATAAAAGAGGTTACCGTGGCGATGGCGGAGAGCTTATTTTGTTCTTTGGGACTCAGCCCCTCGCATAGTTCCAGAAACAAAGGAATCGCCGGAATGTTGTTGGCAACGGCGAAGAGACCGAGGAGATAGTGCTGAAAAGAGAATTCGTTCACTGGGGCGTCCTCCTTCACGAAAGCATGCGTAATAAACGGCATCCATCACACGCATTACCGAAGAATCGTTCGATCCGGGTCACCATCCTTTCCAGGTGTGAAACGGTTGAGGCGAATGAAAACGGCTGCTGAAAATGTTAGTCATGAATCTAAAAGTGACGGCAATATTTGAATTGACAGAAAGACTCGGCAACTTCTTATGCAGAAGGACGCAGCCTGTGTTTGCCGTTTTATGCAGAATGTATAATCACTGTCAGGTTTCATTCCAAGAGGACTGGTTGACGCAAAAATATGTCCTAAGCGTAGTGGGCATTCTCATTGCGCCGGCGCACTGTGTATGGTCTGCCCAGATTGCCGATTTCAACGACCGTACAACCTTGCATGCAAGTCCCAAAACCGTGGTCACTGCGTGGAAGAATTCCCGTATTAGAGTAGAGGCAGCTCAATGTGGAATTCTGCACCCATGCCGTCGGATGGGGCAAGACTGACCCTTCCTCCGTGCTCCTCGATTATGGTCCGAACGATGTAGAGCCCCAGACCGGTTCCCTGTTCCTCACCTTTTGTGGTGAAGAATGGGTCGAAGATCGTTTTGGACATTGCATCGGGTATCCCGGACCCACTGTCTTTCACCTTGACGTTTACACAGCCGTTTGAGGGGACCGATTCAACGCGAATGAACCCGCTTTGGTCAGGCATTGCGTCGATGGCATTTGTGAAAAGGTTGATGAATATCTGAGAAATCTTGCGCCGGTTGCATTGGATTCGGAGGTCGGGAGGAATGGATATGTCGATTGACACCCCATGCTTGCATTTTGGCTGGAGCAATTGAACCGCATCGTTTACCGGAGCTACCAGGAGACATGGCTGCATGCCCTCTTCATCTTTTCGTGCGTAGGTCCTGAGAGTGCGCACGATCTGAGCGATACGTTCCTGTCCCTCAAGAATTGCTTCAATGTAGCTACTAATTTTTGGAATGCCCTTTTCCAACTTACCGGTTCGATCTGCGTTCACATACTGTTGCAGAAATGGTTCCGCCTCGTTCCAGAATAGCTTCAACAATTCGGCGCTTCCACCGATGTAATGAAGTGGACCATTAACTTCATGTGCAATTGCGGCCGCAAAAGTGCCCAGTGTAGCCAGGCGGTCTGCATGTATCAGTTGCCGAGTTCTTTCTTCGACCATGAGTTGGAGTTGCCGGGCGTATCGGCTGAGTTCCTCTTCCTGCCGATGGAGAGTCAGATGCGTCTTGACTCTGGCAAGCAACTCGGGACCGTCATAGGGTTTGCTGATATAGTCAACCCCACCGGCAGCCAGACCATGGACTTTACTTTTGGCATCCTTCATAGCAGACAGGTATATGACCGGTATATCGCGAGTGGCCTCACTTTCCTTCAAACGGCGGCAGACTTCGAATCCGTCCATATTCGGCATCATGACATCGAGCAGGATTAG